>NZ_LT607733.1:1302500-1657500 GCF_900091445.1 Micromonospora echinofusca | reverse complement strand
GATCGAGCAGCCCAAGCCGTCGTACGAGACGTCGTGCAGCACGTCGCCGTCGGTGGCAACCCGTACGGTGACCTCGTCACCGCAGGTCGGGTTGACGTGGTGCGCCTCGGCGACCCGGGCGCCCGTGGCGTCCGGGTCGCGCAGGCCGCGACCGTGCGGGTGCTTGTAGTGGTCCAGGATGATCTCCTGGTAAAGAGACTCAAGCTGCATCAGGCTGAACTCCCGTCGATCCGCGGGCTCCTGCGTCGCCGCTCACTCGAACACCTTCCGCACCTGCTCCAGGCCCGCCACCAGGGCGTCGATCTCCGCGGTGGTGGTGTAGAGGTAGAACGATGCCCGCGTCATCGCCGGCACGCCGAACCGGGTGCACACCGGCTTGGCGCAGTGGTGGCCGACACGCACCTGCACGCCGAGCGAGTCGAGCACCTGCCCGACGTCGTGCGGGTGGATGTCGCCGAGGGCGAAGGAGATCGTGCCGCCCCGGCCCACCGGCACGGTCGGCCCGAAGATCCGTAGGCCGGGCACCGTGGCGAGGGCGTCCAGCGCGTACGCCGTCAGCTCCTTCTCGTGCCACTGGATGGCCTGCATCCCGATGCTGCCGAGGTAGTCGACGGCCGCGCCGAGCGCCACCGCCTCGGCGATCGGCGGGGTGCCCGCCTCGAACCGGGCCGGCGGCGCGGCGAACGTCGAGCGGGCCATGGTGACCGTCTCGATCATCGATCCGCCGCCCAGCACCGGCGGCATCGCCGCCAGCAGCTCGCCCCGACCCCAGAGCACCCCGATGCCGGTCGGGCCGCACATCTTGTGCCCCGTGAAGACGACGAAGTCGGCGTCGTAGTCGACCACGTCCATCGGCATGTGCGGCACCGACTGCGAGCAGTCGAACAGCAGCAGCGCGCCCACCTCGCGGACCCGCTCGGTGATCCGCGAGGTGGCGTTGACCGTGCCGAGGATGTTGGACATGTGCACCAGCGAGACGATCTTCGTCCGCTCGGTGACCAGGTCCTGAAGCCCCGACTCGTCCAGGCGCCCCTGGTCGGTGACCGGGAACCAGCGCAGGGTCGCGCCGGTACGCTCGCAGAGCAGCTGCCACGGCACGATGTTCGAGTGGTGCTCCATCTCGGAGATCACCACCTCGTCGCCGGGGCCGAGCCGGAACCGCTCGTCGGCGTCGGGGCGCAGCGAGGCGTTGGAGAACGCGTACGCCACGATGTTGATCGCCTCGGTGGAGTTCTTGGTGAACACCACCTCGTCCACGCTCGGCGCGTTGATGAACGCGGCGATCTTCGCCCGCGCGCCCTCGTACGCCTCGGTGGCCTCGGTGCCCAGGGTGTGCACCGAGCGGGACACGTTGGCGTTGTGCATCGCGTAGTGCTCGCCGAGCACGTCGAGCACCTGCCGCGGCTTGTGCGAGGTGTTGGCGCTGTCGAGGTAGACCAGCCGGTGCCCGTTGACCTCCCGGTCGAGGATCGGGAAGTCGGCGCGCACCTTCGCCACGTCGTACCGCGGCACGTCGTCGTACTGCGGCATCCCCGCCGGGATCGCGATGGAAGTCATGTCGACCGGCCCACCCATTCTTCCGAGAGGAGTCAGGCCCGCGCCGCGCCGGCCCCGGCGGCGTACCGCTCGTAGCCCTCTTCCTCGAGCTTGTCGGCCAGCTCCGGGCCGCCCTGCTCGACGATCCGGCCCGCGACGAAGACGTGCACGAAGTCCGGCTTGATGTAGCGCAGGATCCGGGTGTAGTGGGTGATCAGCAGCATGCCGGTGTCGCCGTTGTCGCGGACCCGGTTCACGCCCTCGCTCACCACGCGCAGCGCGTCCACGTCGAGGCCGGAGTCGGTCTCGTCGAGGATGGCGATCTTCGGCTTGAGCAGCTCCAGCTGCACGATCTCGTGCCGCTTCTTCTCACCGCCGGAGAAGCCCTCGTTGACGTTGCGCTGCGCGAACGCCGGGTCCATCTGGAGGCGCTCCATGGCGCCGCGCAGCTCGCCACCCCAGGTGCGCAGCTTGGGCGCCTGGCCGTCGATGGCGGTCTTGGCGGTACGCAGGAAGTTCGCCACCGAGACGCCGGGGACCTCGACCGGGTACTGCATGGCCAGGAAGAGGCCGGCGCGGGCCCGCTCGTCCACGGACAGGGCCAGCACGTCCTCGCCGTCGAGGGTCACCGAGCCGCCGGTGATCTCGTACTTGGGGTGGCCGGCGATCGAGTAGGCCAGGGTGGACTTGCCGGAGCCGTTCGGGCCCATGATCGCGTGGGTCTCGCCCGAGCGGACGGTCAGGTCGACACCGGCCAGGATCGGCTTGAGCTCACCCTCGGGCAGCTTGACCGACACCTTCAGGTCGCGGATCTCCAGGGTGCTCATTATCGGGTCACTCCATTGCTCGGCGTGAGACTGACGAAGATGTCGCCGTCTCGGACTTCGACGGGATAGACGGGAACGGGTTCGGTGGCGGGCAGCCCGGTCGGCTCGCCGGTCCTCAGGTCGAAACGGGATCCGTGCAGCCAGCATTCCAGCGTGCAGCCGGAGACCTCCCCCTCGGAGAGGGCGACCGCGGCGTGCGAGCACTCGTCGTAGGCGGCGTAGAAGACGCCGTCCTCGCCGTGCACCAGCGCGATCGGGGTGCCGTCGACGTCCGCGCTGACCACGGTGCCCTTCGGCACGTCCTCGGTGGAGCAGAGGCGGATCATCAGGCGCCGACCTTGGTCAGCCGGGCCTCGATGGCGTCGCCCAGCCGCTCGCGCAGCTCCTCGACCGGGATCTTGTTGATCAGCTCCGCGAAGAAGCCGCGGACCACCAGGCGCCGCGCCTCGGCCTCCGGGATGCCCCGGGCCATCAGGTAGAACAACTGCTCGTCGTCGAAGCGCCCGGTCGCGCTCGCGTGCCCGGCGCCGGCGATCTCGCCGGTCTCGATCTCCAGATTGGGTACGGAGTCCGCCCGCGCGCCGTCGGTCAGCAGCAGGTTCCGGTTGATCTCGTACGTGTCGGTGCCGGTCGCCTCGGCGCGGATCAGCACGTCACCCACCCAGACGGTGCGCGCGCTCTCGCCCTGCAGGGCACCCCGGTAGCCGACGTGGCTGCGGCAGTCCGGCACGGTGTGGTCGACCAGCTGGCGGTGCTCCAGGTGCTGGCCCGAGTCGGCGAAGTAGAGGCCGTACAGCTCGGCCTCGCCGCCCCGCTCGGTGTACTCCACCGAGGTGTACTGCCGCACCAGGTCGCCGCCGAGGGAGACCTGGACGTGCACCACCTTGGCGTCGCGGCCCAGCCGGACCCGCAGGTGCTGGGCCTGCACGGCGTCGCCGGCCCAGTCGGCGACGGTGACCAGGGTCAGCTTCGCCCCGTCGGCCACCGCCACCTCGACGTTGTCGGCCAGCGTGGCCGAGCCCACGTGCTCCAGCACCAGGGTCACCTCGGCGAAGCGGCCCACCTCGACGAAGGTGTGCCCGAAGGCGATGCCCTCGGCGCCCTCGCCGACCACCCGCAGGCTCACCGGCTCGGCCACCACGGCGTCGCGGGCGACCTGCACCAGCAGCGCCTGCCCGGCCCCGCCGTAGGCCAGCGCGCTGACCCGGTCGACCGGGGTGAGCACGCTGCCCACCCGCGGGTCGTCGGAGCCGATCCGCTCGACGGTGACGCCCTCGGGCAGGTCGCCGTACTCGTGACGGACCGTGCCGGTGGCGGCCTGCGCCTCGCCGGTGAGCCCGCGCAGCCGCTTGAGCGGGGTGAAGCGCCACTCCTCCTCCAGGCCCGTGAGGGCCGGGAAGTCGGCGACGTCGTACGAGCGGAGCGCCTGCGACTTGGTGCTGGGCGGCGCGGAAGCCTGGGTAGTCATCTCTTCCTTGGTCTGTTCTACGACGACGGTGTCATCAACTGGAGGGTCGGTCGGTGTTCGCGCGGCCCGCGGGGCGGGCCGGCGTCAGCCGACCGCGCCCTCCATCTGGAGCTCGATCAGGCGGTTGAGTTCCAGGGCGTACTCCATCGGGAGTTCCTTGGCGATCGGCTCGATGAAGCCGCGCACGATCATCGCCATCGCCTCGTCCTCGCTCAGACCACGGCTCATCAGGTAGAAGAGCTGGTCGTCGCTGATCTTGGAGACGGTCGCCTCGTGCCCCATCGACACGTCGTCCTCGCGGATGTCGACGTACGGGTAGGTGTCCGAGCGGGAGATGGTGTCGACCAGCAGCGCGTCGCACTTGACCGTGCTCCGGCTGCTGTGCGAGCCCTCCAGCACCTGGACCAGGCCCCGGTACGACGTGCGGCCGCCGCCCCGGGCGATCGACTTGGAGATGATGGTGGAGGAGGTGTGCGGAGCGGCGTGCACCATCTTGGCGCCCGCGTCCTGGTGCTGCCCCTCGCCGGCCATGGCCACCGAGAGCACCTCGCCCTTGGCGTGCTCGCCGGTCATGTAGACCGCCGGGTACTTCATGGTGACCTTGGAGCCGATGTTGCCGTCGACCCACTCCATGGTCGCGCCCTCGTGGCACACGGCCCGCTTGGTGACCAGGTTGTAGACGTTGTTCGACCAGTTCTGGATGGTCGTGTAGCGGCACCGCGCGTTCTTCTTGA
The DNA here is from genome assembly GCF_900091445.1 of Micromonospora echinofusca. Taxonomy (NCBI): domain Bacteria; kingdom Bacillati; phylum Actinomycetota; class Actinomycetes; order Micromonosporales; family Micromonosporaceae; genus Micromonospora; species Micromonospora echinofusca. The sequence continues at coordinate 1,652,935 of NZ_LT607733.1, read as the reverse complement.
CGATGATCTCCACGACGGCGCTGTGCAGCGAGTCGGAGGAGTACAGCGGCGCGGTGCAGCCCTCGACGTAGTGCACGTACGCGCCTTCGTCGACGATGATCAGCGTCCGCTCGAACTGGCCCATGTTCTCCGTGTTGATGCGGAAGTAGGCCTGCAGCGGGATCTCCACGTGCACGCCCTTCGGCACGTAGATGAACGAGCCGCCGGACCACACGGAGGTGTTCAGCGCGGCGAACTTGTTGTCGCCGACCGGGATCACCGTGCCGAAGTACTCCTTGAAGACGTCCTCGTGCTCGCGCAGCGCGGTGTCGGTGTCGAGGAAGACGACGCCCTGCTCCTCGAGGTCCTCACGGATCTTGTGGTAGACGACCTCGGACTCGTACTGCGCCGCGACGCCCGCGACCAGCCGCTGCTTCTCCGCCTCGGGGATGCCCAGCCGGTCGTAGGTGTTCTTGATGTCCTCGGGCAGGTCCTCCCAGCTGGTGGCCTGCTTCTCGGTGGACCGCACGAAGTACTTGATGTTGTCGAAGTCGATCCCGGTGAGGTCGGCGCCCCAGGCCGGCATCGGCTTGCGGCCGAACAGCCGCAGGCCCTTCAGCCGCAGGTCGAGCATCCAGGCCGGCTCGTTCTTCTTGGCCGAGATGTCCCGCACCACCGCCTCGTCGAGGCCGCGCTGGGCGACCGCCCCGGCGACGTCGGGGTCGGCCCAGCCGTATTCGTAGCGACCCAGGGCGGCGAGCTGCTCTTCCTGCGTCAGGGGCTGGACGATCTGCTCGGTCATCTATCTGTCCTCACAGTGGTGACGGTCTTACCGGAACGGGCACGCCCCGGCTGGGTGGGGATGTGCGTGGTGCACACCCCGTCGCCGTGGGCGATGGTGGCCAGGCGCTGCACGTGGGTGCCGACCAGGCGGGAGATGACCGCGGTCTCGGCCTCGCACAGCTGGGGGAACTCGGCGGCCACGTGCGCCACCGGGCAGTGGTGCTGGCAGAGCTGGCCGCCGGAGGCGATCGTGGACGCGTTCGCAGCGTAACCCTCGGCGGTCAGCGCTCCGGCGAGTGCCTCGGCCCGCGCGAGCGGGTCGTCGCCGGCGTCCTCCATGGCGGCCCGGCAGCGGGCCTCCAGCGCGGCGACCTGGTCGGCTGCGAACGCCTCGACCGCCTCGGCGCCGCCATTGCGGGAGATCCAGCGCAGCGCGGCGGTGGCCATGTTGTCGTAGTGGTGGGTGCCACAGCGGACCCGGGCCGCGTCGGTCAGCAGGAACACCTTCGCCGGCCGGCCGCGGCCGCGGTGGCCCCGGACGGTCTGCTCGCGGGCGAACACGTCGCCGTCGGCGAGCATCGCGTCGAGGTGCCGGCGGATCGCGGCCGGGCTGAGCCCGAGCGCCGAGCCGAGCTCTACGGCGGTGGTCGCGCCGCGCTCCAGCAGCAGCTGGGTGACCCGGTCGCGGGTGGAGAGGTCCGCGACGGACGCGGACCGGCCGTCGGCCGGGACGGCCGTCGGCCGGCGCCCCGGGAGCCCCGCCACGTTTTTCACAACGCCAACGTTACGTAATTCGCCCGAGGCCCGCAAACCGGGGTCCGGTGATCCGAACCACCGCACTGCCGGAGTCACCCGATCGTGCTCCACTACGGTGCGTAGGATTTGCGCCGTGAAGAGATCCGTCCGGTTCCCGGTCTCCACCGCCCTGCTGCGCCGTCTCGCGCTCGCCTCGATCATCGCGAACGTGGGCATCGTCGTCACCGGCGGGGCCGTCCGGCTCACCGCGTCCGGCCTCGGCTGCCCGACCTGGCCCCGGTGCACCGACGACTCGTACGTCACGACCTCCGAGATGGGCGTGCACGGAGTCATCGAGTTCGGCAACCGCCTGCTCACCTTCGCGGTCGGCATCATCGCGCTGGCGGTGCTGGTGGCCGTGCTGCTGCACCGCCCCCGCCGGCGGGAGCTGATCCCCCTCGCGGTCGCCGTGCTCTTCGGCATCCCGGCCCAGGCGATCGTCGGCGGCATCACCGTGCTCACCAACCTCAACCCGTGGGTGGTCGGCCTGCACTTCCTCGCCTCGATGCTGGTGATCGCGGCCGCGTACGCCCTGTGGCGGCGGATCAAGGACCCGGCGGGCCCGGCGGTGGCCGTCGTGCCGGCCCCACTGCGGACCCTCACCGCGATCACCACCGTGGTCAGCGCGGCGGTGCTGGTGATCGGCACCTGGGTGACGGGCAGCGGCCCGCACGCGGGCGACCAGGGCGCCGCCCGCAACGGGCTCGACCCCGAGACGATCTCCCAGGTGCACGCCGACAGCGTCTTCCTGCTGATCGGCCTGTCCGTGGCGCTGGTCTTCGCCTTCCGCGCGGTCGGCGCGCAGCGGGCCGCACGGGCCGCGCTGGTGCTCGTCGCCGTCGAGCTGGGTCAGGGCCTGATCGGCTTCGTGCAGTACTTCACCAACCTGCCGGCGCTGCTGGTGGGCGCGCACATGCTGGGCTCCTGCCTGGTCCTGCTGGCCACCCTGTCGGTGCAGTGGGCCACCCGCGAGCGCCGCCCGGTCGCGCCGTCGCCGGCCCCGGACGCCGTCGACCGGGCCGTCCCGGTCGCCGCCTGAGCGCTCCCCGGCCCGTTCGGCTGCGCACCTGGCGGGCCGGTCAGCCGGCGGCGCGGGCCAGGTGGAGCAGGATCGCGTCGGCCAGCCGGTCGGCGGCCCCGTCGGCGTGGCCGAGGAACAGCGACGGCTCGGTCAGCTCCAGCTCCACCAGGAACGGCGCGCCGTCCGGGCCCGGGATGAGGTCCACCCGGGCGTAGAGCAGTCGCCCCGACCCGCCGGGCACCGCCGCGAGGGCCCTCTCCGCAACCGCCAACTGCGCGGCGGTGGCGGTGCGGGCCGTGATCTGCTCGGGCCGGTGCAGCCCGTCGACCCCGAGGTCCGGGCCGGTCAGCATCGGCCCCTTGCGGATCGCGTGGCTGAACGTCGGGCCGTCCGGCCCGGCCAGGTAGAGCAGGGCCGTCTCGCCGGCCGTGTCGACGGCGTCGAGGTACGGCTGCACCATGGTCAGCCGCCCGGCGTCCGACAGCCGCCGTACGTGCGCCACGGCCAGTTCCCGGTGGTGCGGATCGGCCAGGTCGTAGCGGCCGGTGTCCTGGCTGCCCGCGCTGACGGCCGGCTTGACGACGTACTCGCCGCTGGCGGCGGGCGGCTGCCAGTCCTCCCCCGGCGCGACCCAGGACGTCGGCACGGTCGGCACCCCCGCCGCGGACAGCTCGGCCAGGTACCGCTTGTCGGTGTTCCAGCGCACGACGTCCGCCGGGTTGGCCAGGGTGGGAACCCGCGACGCCCAGGCGACGAACTCGTCGCGCCGCAGCGCGTAGTCCCACGGCGAGCGGAGCACCGCCAGGTCGTACGCGGGCCAGTCGGCGCCCGGGTCGGCCCAGTCCAGCACGTCGGCGGTCACCCCGCGGCGGGCCAGCGGGTCGAGCAACAGCCGGTCGTCGGGGTCGAGGTCCGGCAGATCGGCACAGGTTACGAGAGCGACCCGGGGTTTCCCCCGGGTCGACTGGTGGTGGTCGGTCAATTTATGTCAACGGGCCATCGTGCGCCGGGCCATCGACCGCCAGAGGTCGTTGCTCGGACGCATCTGGTCCATCAGTTCACGCTCCCAGGCGTTCTCGACGGTGACTCCCGCCGTCGCGCAGGCCTGCCGCGCCACGACGGTGTCGTCGGCGAACTGGTCGCCCCACACCCCGTCCTCACCCACGAGGACGATGCGCGCGCCACGCTTGCCGACGTATTCGATGACCGCCTTCGCCCCGCCGTGACCGGCGGCGAACGACTTGATGCCCGCGACCAGGCCCTGCGGGGCGTGCCCGGGGGTCTGCTCGGCCGTCAGCGTCGTATCGGAACCATCTGCCATGACGCGAAGCGTAAGCAGACTTCCACCCGGGCGGGCGAGAACCATGAACCTTTTGTGATGCCAATTACCCGCAGGTTTAAGGAGAACCACAGGCGATATGCCCTGATCATCCCTACTTATCGTGCCAAAACGTCGTCCCGAACCGGCCCGGCCCGGGGCATCCGAAGCGGTTCAGGACCGATGCGAACGGTGTCACCGATGTGACGGGAAACCCGGACAAGGCATACACAACAATGACTTTCCGGTACGGCAGCGGCAGCCGGACCCGACCCACGATCCGCAAGCGGACCCGGCGCGGCACGGTCGGGTCAGGGGCGGCGCGGCCCGGTCGGGGCGGCGCGCAGCGGTCCGGTCAGATCAGGGCGTCGAGCGCGACGGCGGCGAAGAGGATGGTCAGGTAGGTGGTCGACCAGTGGAACAGCCGCATCGGCTTGACGGCCTGCCCCCGCGCGACCCGGCGGGCCAGCTTGTGCGCCTCCACCACGAAGATCGCGCCCACCACCACGGCGGGGACGCCGTAGATCAGGCTCATCCCCAGCGGCCACACGGCCAGCGAGGACGCCACGGTCAGCCAGGCGAAGCCGATGATCTCGGCGTTCACCCGCCGGGTGGAGGCCACCACCGGCAGCATCGGGATGCCGGCCCGGGCGTAGTCGTCCTTGTACTTCATCGCCAGCGGGTAGAAGTGCGGCATCTGCCAGAAGAAGACCACCGCGAACAGCGCCCACGCGGCCGGGGCGAGCGTCCCGGTCACCGCCGCCCAGCCGATCAGCACCGGCGCCGCCCCGCAGGCCCCGCCCCAGAACGTGTTCGCCGTCGTGGTGCGCTTGAGCCAGAGGGTGTAGACGACGTCGTAGTAGACGATCGCGGCCAGCGTGAGCCCGGCGGCCAGCAGGTTGGTGAACGCCGCCATCATCGCGACCGACACCGCCGCCAGCACCAGCCCGAAGATCAGCGCGTTGCGCGGCGTCACGGTGTGCGCCGGCAGGGGGCGACGCTTGGTGCGCCGCATCAGCTGGTCGATGTCGCGGTCGATGTAGCAGTTGATGACGCTGGCCGCGCCGGCCGCGAGCGAGCCGCCGACCAGCACCACGGCGACCAGCCAGAGCGACGGCATGCCGCCGTCCGCGAGCATCATCGCCGGAACCGTGGTGACGAGGAGCAGCTCCACGATCCGCGGCTTGGTCAGCGTCACGTAGGCCGAGACCACCGCGCGGACGTCCCGGCGGGTCACCGCCGACGTCTCCACCGTGGTCCGCACCGGCGGCTGCCCGGCAGAGTTGCTGACGGGGCGCTCGGTGATCATGCTCACGGATTGCCACCTTCCGGCGTCGGCAGGGGAGGTCGGATCGGCCGGACCCGGGTGGGGCCACACACCGCACCACAGACTACGCGCCGTCGTTTTGGCTGCCCGGGCGACCCGACAACGGTGCGGGCCGTCACACCGTCGGGTCGGTACCGGTCAGCGGCGCCGACCAGTACAGACCGGCATGCAGAGATCCCTGGGCGGACGTTTAGGACCGCTCGATAGGGTCATCACTGAGGGTTCCGCCCATCTGCCGAGGAGCACAACCATCGTGGCTGCCAACCGACCCGAGCACCCCGCACTCAACTGGTCCGACCTCGACCGCCGGGCCGTCGACACCGTCCGCGTGCTGGCCATGGACGCCGTGGAGAAATCCGGCAACGGTCACCCGGGCACCGCGATGAGCCTCGCGCCCGCGGCCTACCTGCTCTTCAACCGGGTCATGCGGCACAACCCGGCCGACCCGAACTGGCCCGGCCGGGACCGCTTCGTGCTCTCCGCGGGCCACTCCAGCCTCACCCTCTACATCCAGCTCTTCCTCTCCGGCTACCCGCTGGCCCTGCAGGACCTGGAGTCGCTGCGGCAGTGGGGCTCGCTGACCCCGGGCCACCCCGAGCACGGGCACACCCCCGGCGTGGAGACCACCACCGGGCCGCTCGGGCAGGGCCTCGGCAACGCGGTCGGCATGGCGATGGCCGCCCGCCGCGAGCGCGGCCTGTTCGACCCGGAGGCCGAGCCGGGCCGGTCGGTCTTCGACCACGACATCTGGTGCATCGTCTCCGACGGCGACATCGAGGAGGGCATCAGCCACGAGGCCAGCGCGCTCGCCGGGCACCAGCAGCTCGGCAACCTCACGGTGATCTACGACGACAACGAGATCTCGATCGAGGACGACACCCGCATCGCCAAGAGCGAGGACGTCGCGGCCCGCTACGAGGCGTACGGCTGGCACGTGCAGACCGTCGACTGGCGCGCCGGCGACGCCGACCAGGGCGACTACCACGAGGACGTCGAGGCCCTGCACCGGGCGCTGCTGGCGGCGAAGGCCGAGACCGGCCGCCCCTCCTTCATCGCGCTGCGCACCATCATCGGCTGGCCCGCGCCCAACAAGAAGAACACCGGCAAGATCCACGGTTCGGCGCTTGGCGGCGACGAGGTGGCCGCCACCAAGAAGCTCCTCGGCTTCGACCCGGCGCGGACCTTCGAGGTCGACGAGGAGATGCTCGGCCACGCCCGCACGGTGATGGAGCGCGGCGCCCGGGCCCAGCAGGAGTGGACCACGGCGTTCGACGGCTGGGCGAAGGCCAACCCGGAGCGTCACGCGCTCTACGACCGGATGGCCGGGCGGATCCTGCCGAGCGGCTGGACCGAGGCGCTACCGGAGTTCCCCGCCGACGCCAAGGGCGTCGCCACCCGGGCCGCCTCCGGCAAGGTCCTGGAGGCGCTCGCCGGAGTGCTGCCGGAGCTGTGGGGTGGCTCGGCCGACCTGGCGGAGAGCAACAACACCACCATGAAGGGCGAGCCGTCCTTCGTCCCCGCCGTCCACGCCACCAAGGACTTCCCCGGCCACGAGTACGGCCGCACGCTGCACTTCGGCATCCGTGAGCACGCCATGGGCGCGATCCTCAACGGCATCGCGCTGCACGGCGGCACCCGCCCGTACGGCGGCACCTTCCTGGTGTTCAGCGACTACATGCGTCCGGCGGTACGCCTCGCCGCGCTGATGAAGCTGCCGGTGGTCTACGTCTGGACGCACGACTCGATCGGCCTCGGCGAGGACGGCCCCACGCACCAGCCGGTGGAGCACCTGACCGCGCTGCGCGCCATCCCCGGCCTGGACGTGGTCCGGCCGGCCGACGCCAACGAGACGGCCTGGGCCTGGCGGCAGGCCCTGGAGCACACCGACCGGCCGACCGCGCTGGCGCTGAGCCGGCAGGCGCTGCCGACGCTCGACCGCTCCACCCTGGCCGGCGCGGAGGGCGTGGCCAGGGGTGGCTACGTGCTGGCTGAGGCGTCCAACGGCAAGCCGCAGGTGATCCTCATCGGCACCGGCTCCGAGGTGCAGCTCTGCCTCACCGCCCGCGAGCGGCTGGAGGCCGACGGCACCCCCACCCGGGTCGTCTCGATGCCCTGCCAGGAGTGGTTCTTCGAGCAGGACGAGGCGTACCGGGAGTCGGTACTGCCGCGCGGGGTAAAGGCACGGGTGAGCGTGGAGGCGGGCATCGCCATGTCCTGGCACGGCATCGTCGGCGACTGCGGCGAGAGCGTGAGCCTGGAGCACTACGGCGCGAGCGCCCCGCACTCCGTGCTCTTCGAGCAGTTCGGCTTCACCCCCGACCGGATCGTGGCCGCCGCGCACGCGGCGCTGACCCGGATGGGCGACATCACCGGTTTCACGACCGGCAACTGAGGGGAGCGTGGACGGCATGACGGACAGGCTTAGTGAACTCACCGCCGCAGGCGTGGCGGTCTGGCTCGACGACCTTTCCCGGGTACGGCTGTCCTCCGGCGGGCTGGACCAGCTCCGCCGGGAGAAGCACGTGGCCGGGGTGACCACCAACCCGACGATCTTCGCCAAGGCGCTGAGCGACGCCGACGAGTACGACTGGCAGCTGCGCGACCTCGCCGCCCGTGGCGTGGAGGTCGAGGAGGCCGTACGCATGCTCACCACGTACGACGTGCGGTGGGCGTGCGACGTGATGCGCCCGTCGTACGAGGGCAGCGGCGGTGTCGACGGCCGGGTCTCCATCGAGGTGGACCCGCGGCTGGCCCACGAGACCGACAGGACGGTCGCCGAGGCCAAGGCTCTGTGGTGGCTGGTCGACCGGCCCAACCTCTTCATCAAGATCCCGGCCACCGAGGCGGGCCTGCCGGCCATCACCGCCACCCTGGCCGAGGGGATCAGCGTCAACGTCACGCTGATCTTCGGGCTGGAGCGCTACTCGCAGGTGATGGAGGCGTTCCTGGCCGGTCTCGAGAAGGCCAAGGCCAACGGCCACGACCTGTCGAAGATCGGCTCGGTCGCCTCGTTCTTCGTCTCCCGGGTCGACAGCGAGATCGACAAGCGGCTGGAGAAGCTCGGCTCCGACGAGGCCAAGGCGCTGCGCGGCAAGGCCGCCGTCGCCAACGCCAAGCTGGCGTACGAGCGCTACGGCGAGGTCTTCTCCTCCGACCGGTGGCAGGCGCTCGCCGACGCCGGCGCCCACCCGCAGCGGCCGCTGTGGGCCTCCACCTCGACCAAGAACCCGGACTACCGGGACGTCATCTACGTCGAGGAGCTGATCGCCCCCGGCACGGTCAACACCATGCCGGAGCCGGTCGTGCACGCGTACGCCGACCACGGCGAGACCCGCGGCGACACCATCACCGGCTCGTACGACGAGGCCCGCAAGGTCTTCGCGGACCTGGAGTCGGTGGGAATCGACATGGCCGACGTGATCGAGACCCTGGAGCGCGAGGGCGTGGAGAAGTTCGAGACGAGCTGGCAGGAGCTGCTCGACGGCGTCCGCAAGTCGCTGTCGGCCGCGGGCCGGGGCGCCGGCCACCCGGGCGACGCCGCGAAGGGCAACGCGCAGGCCGCGCAGCAGGCGGGAGGCAACGCGTGAGTGAGCGTAGCGAGCGAACCATCGGGCTCAGCAGTGCGGCGCCTCGCGCCGCCGCCGAGCGAAGCGAGGTGGCGGCGTGAGTGACCTGCTGGCCGGGGCGGTCGAGGCCGCCGCCGGGCTCTCCGTGCACGGGGCCGACACCGTCGACAAGTCGGCGCCCGCCTCCACCCGGGAGGCGCTGGTCGGTGCCGGCGTGCCGGGCAAGCTGGCCGCGAAGGACCCGACCCTGTGGGGCCCGGACGCCGAGGCCGAGGCGAAGATCCGCCTCGGCTGGGTGGACACCCACCTGCGCAGCCGGGAACTGCTCCCCCAGCTCGCCGAGCTGAAGGCGGAGCTGGCCGACCTGGACCACGTGGTGCTCGCCGGGATGGGCGGCTCGTCGCTGGCCCCCGAGGTCATCGCCCGCACCCTCGGCAAGCAGCTGACGGTGCTCGACACCACCGACCCGGGACAGGTCCGGGCGGCGCTGGCCGACCGGCTGGAGCGCACCGTGGTGGTGGTGGCCAGCAAGTCCGGCTCGACGGTCGAGACCGACAGCCACCGCCGGGCCTACTGGCAGGCGTTCCTCGACTCGGGGATGACCGAGGCGGAGGCCGGCCGGCACTTCGTGGTCGTCACCGACCCGGGTTCGCCCCTGGAGCAGACCGCCACCGAGATGGGTGCCTTCACCGTGCTCGCCGACCCGAACGTCGGCGGCCGCTACTCCGCGCTGACCGCGTTCGGGCTGGTCCCGTCGGCGCTGGCCGGCGTCGAGGTGGGCGAGCTGCTCGACCAGGCCGACGCGCTGGCGCGGTCGCTGGGCGGGGACCGCGACAACCCGGGCCTGGCGCTCGGCGCGGCGCTCGGCGCGGCGGCCACCATGGGCCGGGACAAGGTCGCCCTGATCTCCGACGGCACCGGCATCGAGGGCCTCGGCGACTGGGCCGAGCAGCTGATCGCCGAGTCCACCGGCAAGGCCGGCGTCGGCATCCTGCCGGTCGTCGTGGAGTCGCCGCAGAGTCCCGGCGCGGCCGGCGACGACGTGCTCACCGTGACCTACGGCGGCGCGTTGCCCGCCGGCGCCGTCCCGGCCGGCGGCGTCGACGCCGACGTGGCGGTCAACGGCCCGCTCGGCGCGCAGTTCCTGGCCTGGGAGTACGCCACCGCGGTCGCCGGCGTGGTGCTGGGCATCGACCCGTTCAACCAGCCCAACGTCACCGAGAGCAAGGAGAACACCAACCGGATCCTCGCCTCGGGTCCGCCGGCGGAGACGCCGTCGTTCACCGAGGGCGCGATCGAGGTGTACGCGCCGCAGGGCGCCCCGGGCGACCTGGCCGGCGTGCTGCGCCTGCTGATCGACGGGGCGGGCGACGACGGCTACCTCGCGGTGATGGCGTACCTCGACCGGTTCGCCGACGCCGACGCGGCCCGGCTGCGGCCGCTGCTGGCCGGCGCCGCAGGCCGTCCGGTCACCTTCGGCTGGGGCCCGCGGTTCCTGCACTCCACCGGCCAGTACCACAAGGGCGGTCCGCAGGTTGGCAGCTACCTCCAGCTCACCGGCGCGGTCGCCGACGACCTGCCGGTGCCGGGGCGGCCGTACACCTTCGGCGAGTTGCAGGCGGCGCAGGCCGCCGGCGACCGGCAGGCACTGGCCGAGCGGGAGCGCCCGGTGGTGCGGCTGCACCTGACCGACCGGTCGGCGGGCGTGGCCCAGCTGCTCGATGTGGCCGGGGCGTTGCGGGCGTGACGATGGGGACCATGGACGACGCGGAGCGAGGAGGCGGCGTGAACCCGCTGCGCGACCCGCAGGACCGCCGGCTGCCGAGGATCCCGGAGTCGTGCGCTCTGGTGATCTTCGGCGTCACCGGTGACCTGGCCCGCAAGAAGCTCCTGCCGGCCGTGTACGACCTGGCGAACCGGGGGCTGCTGCCCCCGGGCTTCGCCGTGCTCGGCTTCGCCCGCCGGGACTGGGGCGACGGGGACTTCGAGTCGCTGGCCCACGAGGCCGCCAAGAAGCACGCCCGCACCCCCTGGCGGGAGGAGGTGTGGGCGCGCCTGGCCGGCAACATCAAGTTCGTCGGCGGCTCGTTCGACGACGACGCCGCGTTCGACCACCTCTCCGAGATGCTGGACGAGCTGCGCCAGACGCACGGCATCCCGGGCAACGCCGCCTTCTACTTCTCCATCCCCCCGGCGGCGTTCCCCGTGGTCCTCAAGCAGTTGGCCCGCACCGGGATGGCCGACAACGCCAAGTCCGGCGGCTGGCGCCGGGTGGTGGTGGAGAAGCCCTTCGGGCACGACCTGCCGTCGGCGAAGGCGCTCAACGACCTGGTCGACGACGTCTTCACCCGCAAGGACGTCTTCCGCATCGACCACTACCTGGGCAAGGAGACCGTCCAGAACATCCTCGCCCTGCGGTTCGCCAACAACCTGTTCGAGCCGCTGTGGAACTCCAAGTACGTCGACTCGGTGCAGATCACCATGGCCGAGGACGTCGGCATCGGCACCCGCGCCGGCTTCTACGACTCGGCCGGCGCGGCCCGCGACGTGTTCCAGAACCACCTGCTCCAGCTGCTGGCGCTGGTGGCGATGGAGGAGCCGACGAGCTTCGACGCCGACGAGATCCGCACGGAGAAGCTCAAGGTGCTCCGGGCGATCACCCTGCCCAAGGACGTCGCCGAGGGCACCGTACGCGGCCAGTACCTGCCCGGCTGGGTGGGCGGCGAGCGTGCCGTCGGGTACCTGGAGGAGGAGGGCGTCCCGGAGGACTCCACCACGGAGACCTACGTGGCCGTCCGGCTCGGCATCCAGAACCGCCGCTGGGCGGAGGTGCCGTTCTACATCCGGGCCGGCAAGCGGCTGCCGCGGCGGGTCACCGAGGTCGCCATCATGTTCAAGCGGGCGCCGCACCTGCCGTTCAACGAGGCCGACATGGAGTCGCTGGGCAACAACCAGCTCGTCATCCGGGTGCAGCCGGACGAGGGCGTCGTGCTCAAGTTCGGCTCCAAGGTGCCCGGCACCACGATGGAGGTCCGCGACATCGCCATGGACTTCCAGTACGGCGAGGCGTTCACCGAGGCCAGCCCCGAGGCGTACGAGCGGCTCGTGCTGGACGTGCTGATCGGCGACCGCACGCTCTTCCCCGACGCCGCCGAGGTCGAGCAGAGCTGGCAGGTGGTGGACCCGCTGGAGCACGCGTGGGCGGGCACCACGCCGGAGCCGTACCGGGCCGGCGAGTGGGGCCCCCGGGCCGCCGACGAGATGCTGGCCCGCGAGGGCCGCGCCTGGCGGCGGGCGTGAGCGCGAGGAGTGAGCCGGTTCTGCGAGCCCCGCAGTCACGAACGAAGGCCAGTGCCGTGAGCAGGCGCAGCGAGCAAACCAGGAGGCTCCAGTGATCGGCCTGTGGGACACCACCGGAAACGAGGTGGTCAAGGCGCTGGCCGCCGAGCGGCGCAGCGCCGGCGGGGTGGCCAGCGGCATGGCGCTCACCCTGATCGTGGTGGTGGACGAGAAGCGGGTCCGCGAGGCGGAGGCGGCGGCGACGATAGCCGCCGCCGCCCACCCCTGCCGGCTGCTGGTGGTGGTCCGCACCGACGTGGAGCGCGAACGCAACCGGCTGGACGCGGAGATCGTCGTCGGCGGCCGGCTCGGCCCGTGCGAGGCGGTGGTCACCCGGATGTACGGGCGGCTGGCCCTGCACGCCGAGTCGGTGGTGATGCCGCTGCTGGTGCCGGACGTACCGGTGGTGACGTGGTGGCACGGCGAGCCGCCGGCCGAGATCTCCACGGACTTCCTCGGCGTGGTGGCCGACCGGCGGATCACCGACAGCGCGCAGGCCGCCGACCCGATCGAGGCGCTGCGCCAGCGGGCCCGGGACTACGCGCCCGGCGACACCGACCTGGCGTGGACCCGGATCACCCCGTGGCGCACCCTCGTGGCGGGGGCCTTCGACACCACCCAGGCCAGGGTGACCGAGGCGACGGTGGTGGCACCGCCGAGCGATCCGACCGCGGCGCTGATGCAGGGGTGGCTGGCCGCGCGACTCGGCATCCAGCCGACGTGGGAGCACAGCGACTCGTCCCCCCGGATGCGGGAGGTGCAGCTGCGCTGCGCCAACGGCGACACGTTGACGCTGACCCGCGACGACAGCGTGGCGACGTTCCGCCGTACCGGCCAGGAGGACCGGCAGCTGCCGCTCGTCCGGCGGCCGCTCGGCGACGAGCTGGCCGAGGAACTGCGCCGGCTCGACGCCGACCAGGTGTACGCGGAGGCGCTGGGTACGGCGGCCGGGCTGACCGACCTCGACCAGCGCCCGCCGCAGCGGGTGCACGTCTGGAAGGATCCGGCCACCGCCCAGCGGGCCGAGGCGGGGGTCACGGCGCACGTGGGTACGAGCGCCGAGCACTGAGCGCCCGACTGTCGGGGGCACCACGGAAGACCGGCCGCGCGGCGGCCGGAGAAACGAAGGCACACAGATGAGTGAGGCGAGTGTCGCCGTCCACGCCGACGCCGACCTGCTGGCCCAGGCGGTGGCCGCCCGGTTGCTGGTCAAGCTGCTCGACGCGCAGGCCGAGCGGGGCCACGCGTCGGTGGTGCTGACCGGCGGGCGGATAGCCGCGGCGGTGCACCGGGCGGTGGCGGCGCTGCCGGCCCGCGACGCCGTCGACTGGTCACGGGTGGACGTCTGGTGGGGCGACGAGCGGTTCCTGCCCGCCGGCGACCCCGAGCGCAACGAGACCCAGGCGCGCGCCACGCTGCTGGGCGCGGTGCCGCTGGACCCGGCGCGGGTGCACCCCATGCCGGCCTCCGACGGCCCGGCCGGGCCGGACCCGGAGGAGGCGGCGGCCCGCTACGCCCAGGAGTTGGCCCGCGCGGCGCGTCCGGGGCACGCCACGCTCCCCCACTTCGACGTGCTGATGCTGGGCGTCGGCGAGGACGGGCACGTCGCCTCGGTCTTCCCCGAGCATCCGGTGCACCACGACAGCCGGCCGGTCAGCGCGGTGCGGGGCAGCCCGAAGCCCCCACCGGTGCGGACCACGCTGACCCTCCCGGCGATCAACACGGCCGAGGAGGTCTGGCTGGTGGCCAGCGGGTCCGACAAGGCTCGGGCGGTCGGCATGGCGCTGGCCGGGGCGGGGCCGGTGCAACTGCCGGCGGCCGGCGTACGGGGCACCGGCCGTACCCTCTGGCTGTTGGACCGGGCGGCGGCGGCCGACGTGCCGGCCCGCCTGCGCAGCCTGCGCTGACCGACGAAGGACCCCTCGTCGCCGCCGAGGCGCGGACGAGGGGTCCTTCGCTGTCCGCCGTGGGCGGGAACGCCGTCTAGCCGGCGGGACGGCCCCGCCGTCGGCGCAGGGCGGCGAGGGCCTCGGCCAGGATGGCCTCGCCCTCCTCGGCGGTGCGCCGCTCCTTCACGTACGCCAGGTGGGTCTTGTACGGCTCGGGCCGGGCGCGGCCCGGCGGGTTCTGCGCGTCCCGGCCGGCCGGCAGGCCGCAGCGCGGGCAGTCCCACACCTGCGGCACCTCGACCTCGGCGGCGAGCCGGATCTCGGTGCGGTGGGCGTTGCGGCACCAGTAGGTCACCGTCCGGCACGGGGCCGGCTGGTGGCGTTGGGCGCGGCGGTCGGGCGCGGACCCGGCCCGGGTGCCCCGGATGACGTTGCCAATGGGCACGGCTGCTCGCTCCTGTCGTCGGAGGGGAACCGCCGCCGGAGGGGCGGCGGGCGACGCGGTGCAGCGGGTGGAACAAACTGCGCGCGGCCCGTCGGTGACGGACCGCGCGCAGATTCTACGACTCGGCGGGCTCAGACCGTGCCGCTGGCCATCTGGAGGCGGAGCCAGAGCCCCAGCCCGACGATGCAGGCGAACCAGACGATGCCCACCAGGACGGTGTAGCGGTCGAGGTTCTTCTCCGCCACCGAGGACCCGGCGAGGCTGGAGCTGACGCCACCGCCGAACATGCTCGACAACCCGCCGCCCTTACCGCGGTGCAGCAGGATCAGCATGGTCAACAGAACGCTCGTGATGACCAGCAACACGATCAACGTGTATGCGAACCAGATCGGCATGGCTGGGGTCAGTCCTCTCGTTACGATCCTCGCCCGGGCAGATCGGGCACGGTGGCACCGACCGACGGACGGGCGGAGTCAAGGATAGCGAGCGATCAGCGGGAGATGTGCTCCGGGAACCGGCAGATCTTCGCGAACTCCTCGGCGTCCAGGCTCGCGCCGCCCACCAACGCCCCGTCGACGTCCGGCTGGGCCATGATCGCCGCGACGTTGGAGGACTTGACCGACCCGCCGTAGAGGACCCGGACCTTGTCGGCGGTGTCCTGACCGAAGGACTCGGCCAGGCGCTGACGGACCGCGCCGCACACCTCCTGGGCGTCCTCGGGGGTGGCCGTCTTGCCCGTGCCGATCGCCCAGACCGGCTCGTAGGCCACCACGACCTTCGCCACCTGCTCGGCGGTCAGCCCCTTCAGGGCGCCGTCGAGCTGGTCGCTGCAGTGCGCCACGTGGGTGCCCTGGTCGCGCACGTCGAGCCCCTCCCCCACGCAGAGGATCGGGGTGAGCCCGTGGGTCAGCGCCGCCTGCACCTTGGCGTTGACGATCGCGTCGTCCTCGTGGTGGTAGGCCCGTCGCTCGGAGTGCCCGATCACCACGTACGTGCAGCCGAGCTTCGCCAGCATCGAGCCGGAGATGTCGCCCGTGTAGGCCCCCGACGCGTGCGGCGAGAGGTCCTGCGCGCCGTAGCCGATGAGCAGCTTGTCGCCGTCGACGGCGGTCTGGACCGTACGCAGGTCGGTGAACGGCGGCAGGACCACCGTCTCGACGTCGGTGAGCTGCTTCTCGGTGAGGCTGGCCGCCAGCTTCTGCACCAGCAGGTTGGCCTCGAGGTGGTTGCAGTTCATCTTCCAGTTGCCGGCCATCAGGGGCCGACGGGTGACGCTCGCCATCAGTTCTCCAGGGCCGCGATGCCGGGGAGGGTCTTGCCCTCCAGGTATTCCAGGGAGGCGCCACCGCCGGTGGAGATGTGCCCGAAGGACGACTCGTCCAGCCCCAGGGCCCGTACCGCCGCCGCGGAGTCACCGCCACCGACGACCGTGAACGCGTCGGCCTTGGCGATCGTCTCGGCGATCCCCCGGGTGCCGTGGGCGAACGCCGGCATCTCGAACACGCCCATCGGGCCGTTCCAGAAGATCGTCCGCGCGCCCTTGAGGGCGACGGCGAAGCCGGCGACCGTCTCCGGCCCGATGTCGAGCCCGACCCGCTTGCTCGGGATGCCGTCGGCCGGCACGGTGTCGTGCGCGGCGTCCGGGGCGAACGCGTCCGCGGCCACCACGTCGACCGGGAGCATGATCTTGCCCTCGGAGCGCTCCAGCAGGGTGCGGCAGGTCTCGACCATCTCCTCCTCCAGCAGCGAGGAGCCCACCTCGTGGCCCTGGGCCTTGAGGAAGGTGAAGCACATGCCGCCGCCGATCAGCAGCCGGTCGACCGTCGGCAGCAGCGCCTCGATCACCGCCAGCTTGTCGGAGACCTTCGAGCCGCCGAGCACCACCACGTACGGGCGCTCCGGCTCGCCGGTCAGCCGGGACAGGACCTCCACCTCGCGCAGCACCAGCCGGCCGGCGACGTGCGGCAGCCGGGCCGGCACGTCGTGCACGCTGGCGTGCTTGCGGTGCACCGCGCCGAACGCGTCGTCGACGTAGGCGTCGCCGAACGCGGCGAGCTGGTCGGCGAAGGCGCCCCGCTCAGCGTCATCCTTGCTGGTCTCGCCGGCGTTGAAGCGCAGGTTCTCCAGCAGCGCGACCTCGCCGTCGGCGAGCGCGTCCACGGTGGAGCGGGCGGACTCGCCGACGGTGTCGGTGGCGAAGTGCACCCGCGTGCCGAGCAGCTCACCGAGCCGCCCGGCGACCGGGCCCAGGCTGAACTGCGGGTCCGGCGCGCCCTTCGGGCGGCCCAGGTGCGAGCAGACGACCACCTTGGCGCCGGCTCCGGTGAGGGCGCTGAGGGTCGGCAGCACGGCCCGGATGCGGCCGTCGTCGGTGATGTCGCCGGTCTGCTTGTCGAGCGGGACGTTCAGGTCGGCGCGCACCAGCACGCGCCGACCCGACACCCCCTCGGCGAGCAGGTCGTCGAGGGTACGGATGCTCACAGCGACTGACCGACCAGCTTGACCAGGTCGACCAGGCGGTTCGAGTAGCCCCACTCGTTGTCGTACCAGCCGACGACCTTGACCTGGTTGCCGACGACCTTGGTCAGCGGCGCGTCGAAGATGCACGACGCCGGGTCGGTGACGATGTCGGCGGAGACGATCGGGTCCTCGTTGTAGACCAGGACGCCCTTGAGCGGCCCCTCGGCGGCGGCCTTCAGCGCGGCGTTGACCTCGTCCACCGTGGTCTCCCGGGCGACGTCGACCGTGAGGTCGGTGGCCGAGCCGGTCGGGATCGGCACGCGCAGCGCGTAGCCGTCCAGCTTGCCCTTGAGCTCCGGCAGCACCAGGCCGATCGCCTTCGCCGCGCCGGTCGAGGTCGGCACGATGTTCAGCGCGGCGGCGCGGGCCCGACGCAGGTCCTTGTGCGGCGCGTCCTGGAGGTTCTGGTCCTGGGTGTACGCGTGGATCGTCGTCATCAGGCCGTGCTGGATGCCGAACGTGTCGTGCAGGACCTTCGCCATCGGCGCCAGGCAGTTGGTGGTGCAGGAGGCGTTCGAGATGATGGTGTGCTTGGCCGGGTCGTACTGGTCGTGGTTGACGCCCATGACGACCGTGACGTCCTCGTTCTTCGCCGGGGCGGAGATGATGACCTTCTTGGCCCCGCCGTCGACGTGCGCCTTCGCCTTGGTGGCGTCGGTGAAGAAGCCGGTGGACTCGATGACGACGTCCGCGCCGACCTCGCCCCACGGCAGCTTCGACGGGTCCTTCTCGGCGTACGCCTTGATGGTCTTGCCACCCACGGTGATCTCGTCGGCGGTGGCCTTCACCTCGTGCGGGAGGCGGCCCAGGATGCTGTCGTACTTGAGCAGGTGGGCGAGCGTCGCGTTGTCGGTCAGGTCGTTGACCGCCACGACCTCGATGTCAGCGCCGGACGCCAGCACTGCCCGGAAGAAGTTGCGGCCGATCCGGCCGAAGCCGTTGATGCCAACCCGGATGGTCACAGGTCCCATCTCCTTGCGTTCTGGTCCGCCGGCGTCAGACCCGGGCCGGCGGAGGTGTGTGCGCCGACCGTTGGAGCCGGCCGTTGACGGTTCATCTCGGCCACCCCGCCGCGGTCTCGAAGGACCTGACCGCCCGAGGCGGTGTGCACGGCGAGGAATGCCTGTGCCGGCCTCCTTGCCGTACGCAGCGACCCTATCCGAGCGTGCGGCGCAGTGCAGCGCCGGGTGGTGACCCCACCGGCACCGCCGACCCGCTCCGTCCTATCAGACCACGAGCATGTCGGGCGTGACGGCCGCTTCCGTATCCGGGATGCCCAGGTCCCGGGCCCGCTTGTCGGCCAGCGCGAGCAACCGGCGGATCCGGCCGGCGATGGCGTCCTTGGTCAACGGCGGGTCGGCCAACGCGCCCAACTCCTCCAGCGAGGCCTGCCGGTGCTCCAGGCGCAGCCGGCCGGCCGAGGTGAGGTGGTTGGGCGCGTCCTCGGCGAGGATCTCCAGCGCCCGGGTCACCCGGGCGGCGGCGGCGACCGCGGCCCGCGCCGAGCGGCGCAGGTTGGCGTCGTCGAAGTTGGCCAGCCGGTTGGCCGTGGCCCGCACCTCGCGGCGTACCCGGCGCTCCTCCCAGGCCAGCACGCTGGAGTGGGCGCCGATCCGGGTGAGCAGCGCGGCGATCGCGTCGCCGTCCTTGACCACCACCCGGTCCACGCCGCGCACCTCGCGGTTCTTGGCGGTGATGCCGATGCGCCGGGCCGCGCCCACCAGGGCCAACGCCGACTCCGGGCCGGGGCAGGTGATCTCCAGCGCACTGGAGCGACCCGGCTCCGTCAGCGAGCCGTGCGCCATGAACGCGCCACGCCACGCCGACACCGCGCAGCAGACGTTCGCGGCCACGACGTGCGGCGGCAGGCCCCGCACCGGGCGTCCCCGCACGTCGAGCAGCCCCGTCTGCCGCGCGAGGGCCTCACCGTCCTTGACCACCCGCACGATGAAGTGGCTGCCCTTGCGCAGGCCACCGGACGCGAGCACGTGGATCTCGCTCGGATAGCCGTAGACCTCCGCGATCTCCCGTCGCAGCCGCCGGGCCACCGCCCCCGTGTCGAGTTCGGCCTCCACCACGACCCGACCGGAGACGATGTGCAGCCCGCCGGCGAAGCGCAGCAGCGCCGCCATCTCCGCCCGCCGGCAGCAGGGCTTGGGCACGTCGACCCGACTCAGCTCGTCCTTGACCGCAGCCGTCATCGCCATTGTGCGTCCCCTCACGGACCTGTTCCGGCGTGTCGCCGGAGATTACGTACGTGTCTAACGATCGGCGCCCAGGACAGGCACCAGTGCGGCGCCCAGGGCGGCCGGATCATGACGGGGAGTGCCGTCGGTGACCGCGACGGGAGCGAGGACCAGGCGGGCACCCAGCGATTCTGCCGCACGTTCGACCGGTTCGGGGTCACCCGCCGCCTTGGAATCGGCGACCACACGGTCGACCCTCAGCTCCGGCAGGTACGCGCGCAGCGCGGCCAGGTGGTCGGCCTGGGAGAGCCCGGAGGTCTCCTTCTCGGCGGCGAGGTTCAACGTGACGAGCCGCCGCGCCGGGCTGGCGACGATGGCGGCGGCGAGCTGCGGCACCAGCAGGTGCGGCAGCACGCTCGTGTACCAGCTGCCCGGCCCGAAGATCAGCCAGTCGGCCGCGCCGATCGCGGCGACCGCCTGCGGGCAGGCCTCCGGCGCGGCCGGGGTGAGCCGCAACGACTCCACCCGACCGGTGGTCACCGCGACCTGATGCTGGCCGGCGACCGTACGCACCTCGTCCGGCCGGCGCGGATCGGCGCCGCGCACCCGCGCCTCGATCCCCACCGGCTCGCACGACATCGGCAGCACCCGGCCCACCGCGCCGAGCATCGCGCCCGCGTGCTCCAGGGCGGCCACCGGGTCGCCGAGCAGCTCCATCAGCCCGCACAGCACCAGGTTGCCCACCGCGTGCCCGGCCAGCCCGCCGTCGCCGTCACCCGCCCGCCCGGTCGCACCGGTACCCGCGCGCCCTCCGCCGACCCCGCCGGCCGTCCCTCCGGCCGGCTTCGGACCGGAAGGGGCCCGCCCGTTACCGGAGACCGCAAGGCGCCCCGCCGATCCGTCCCCGGCGGGAGTCGGGCCGTGGGCGGGCGGCGGCACCTCGGCGAAGCGGTGCTGGAAGAGCCCCGCGCTGCGGCGGGTGGCCGGGTGGTCCCCGGCCAGCGCCACGAGCGCCTGCCGCAGGTCGCCCGGGGGCAGGCCGCCCCGCTCCGCGCGCAGCCGGCCGCTGGAGCCGCCGTCGTCGCCGACGGTGACCACCGCCGTGATGTCCAGGTCCAGCTCCGGGGCGCAGCGGCGCAGGGCACGCAGCGAGGCGGACAGGCCGTGCCCGCCGCCGAACGCGACCACGCGCGTCGCCGTCACTCGCGCCCCAGGTCGCGGTGCTGGGCGTTGGCGGCCAGACCCGAGTGGCGCAGCCGGGCCGCCAGCTCCTCGGCGATGGCCACGCTGCGGTGCTTGCCGCCCGTGCAGCCGACCGCCACGGTCAGGTAGCGCTTGCCCTCCCGCTCGAAGCCGACGGTGGTGGCGTTGACCAGGTCCGCGTACGAGCCGACGAAGGCGTCCGCGCCCTCCTGCCCGAGCACGTACGAGCTGACCGCCTCCTCGCGGCCGGTGTGCTCGCGCAGCTCCGGCACCCAGTACGGATTGGGCAGGAACCGGGCGTCGAGCACGAAGTCGGCGTCGGGCGGCAGGCCGTACTTGAAGCCGAAGGAGAGCACGGTGACGCGCAGCCGGCGGGCGTCCTCGCCGCCGAAGAGCTCCTCGACGCGCCGGCGCAGCTGGTTGACGTTCAGGTGGCTGGTGTCGATGATCACGTCCGCCTGGTCGCGGGCCTCCTCCAGCAGGCCGCGCTCGACCGCGATGCCGTCGGCGAGGCGCCCGTCGCCCTGCAACGGGTGCGAGCGCCGGACGCTCTCGAACCGGCGGATCAGCACCTCGTCGTCGGCGTCGACGAAGACCACCCGGGGCGAGAAGCCGCGCTCCTTGAGCTCCCGGATCGCCCCCGCCAGGTCGGTGGAGAAGGCGCGCGAGCGCACGTCCAGCACCATCGCCGTACGCCGGGCCGCCCCGCCCGCCTTGAACGCCAGCTCGGCCATGTCGAGCATGAGCGCCTGGGGCAGGTTGTCCACCACGTAGAACCCGACGTTCTCCAACGCCCTCGCCACCGTGCTGCGACCGCCGCCGGAGAGACCGGTGACCACCACCAGGGTGGTGTCCGACTCCGCCGGTGTGTGCTGCCCGGTCACCGTCACGCTCCGTTCCTCGGCCGTACGCGCCTCGCTCACCCGCTACCCCCAAGCCGTGGCGCCGCGGCCGGCACCCCCGGCCGCGCGTGGTCAATCAGCGACTCTATCCCGCCACGCCGGGCCGACCGTCGTACGCCCGCGGTGCCGGCCGCCCGGCGCGCCCGGGCCGCTCGCCCGCACCGGCTGTCGGGGGAGGTTCGTAGAATCCCCGGATGGCTTCCCCCACCGACCTGCGCTCCTCCGCCGTCCTGGAGGTGTTGCGCCGGGTCTTCGGCTACGACGCCTTCCGCGGCTTCCAGCAGGAGGTCATCGACCACGTGGTGGCCGGCGGCGACGCGCTGGTCCTGATGCCCACCGGCGGCGGCAAGTCGCTGTGCTACCAGATCCCGGCGCTGGTCCGCGACGGCGTGGCGGTGGTGGTCTCCCCCCTGATCGCGCTGATGCAGGACCAGGTCGACGCGCTGACGGCGGTCGGCGTGCGGGCCGGCTTCCTCAACTCCACCCAGGACCTCGACGCCCGCCGCGCCGTGGAGCGGGCGTTCGTCGCCGGCGAGCTGGACCTGCTCTACCTCGCCCCCGAGGCGCTGGGCACCCGAGGCGTGCAGCAGCTGCTCGACCGGGGCCGCATCGCCCTGTTCGCCATCGACGAGGCGCACTGCGTGTCGCAGTGGGGGCACGACTTCCGCCCCGACTACCTCGCCCTGTCGATGCTGCACGAGCGCTGGCCGGACGTGCCCCGCATCGCGCTCACCGCCACCGCGACCAGCGCGACCCGCGACGAGATCGCCACCCGGCTCAAGCTCGCCGACGCCCGGCACTTCGTGGCCAGCTTCGACCGGCCCAACATCCAGTACCGGATCGTGCCCAAGCGCGAGCCGCGCAAGCAGCTGCTGAGCCTGCTGCGCGACGAGCATCCCGGCGACGCGGGCATCGTCTACTGCCTCTCGCGCGCCTCGGTGGAGAAGACGGCGGACTTCCTGGCCGCCAACGGCGTCGCCGCGCTGCCCTACCACGCGGGCCTGGACGCGGCGACCCGCGCGCGCAACCAGCAGCGCTTCCTGCGCGAGGACGGCCTGGTGATGGTGGCGACCATCGCCTTCGGCATGGGCATCGACAAGCCCGACGTCCGTTTCGTCGCCCACCTCGACCTGCCGAAGTCGGTCGAGGGCTACTACCAGGAGACCGGTCGCGCCGGGCGCGACGGGCTGCCGTCGACCGCCTGGCTGGCGTACGGGCTCCAGGACGTGGTGCAGCAGCGCAAGATGATCGAGACCTCCGACGGGGACCTCGCGCACCGGCGCAACCTCGCGGCCCACCTCGACGCGATGCTCGCCCTCTGCGAGACGGTCCGTTGCCGGCGCGGCCAGCTGCTCGACTACTTCGGCGAGAAGGCGACGGCCGCCTGCGGCAACTGCGACACCTGCCTCACCCCGCCGGAGTCCTGGGACGGCACCGTCGCGGCACAGAAGCTGCTCTCCACGGTCTACCGGCTCGACCGGGAACGCAACCAGCGCTTCGGCGCGGGGCACTGCGTCGACATCCTGCTCGGCCGCGCCACGGACAAGGTCACCCAGTACGGCCACGACTCGCTGACCGTCTTCGGCATCGGCAGCGAGCTGCGCGAGGCCGAGTGGCGCGGCGTGGTGCGGCAACTGCTGGCCGAGGGCCTGCTGGCCGTCGAGGGCGACTACGGCACGCTGGCCCTGACCGAGGCCAGCGCCGAGGTGCTGGGCCGCCGCCGCACGGTCATGATGCGCCGCGAGCCGGAGAAGGTCGCCTCGTCCCGGGCGGCCAAGCCGCGCGGGGCGGCCACCGTCGTCACGGAGCTCTCCCCCACCGCCACCGGGGTCTTCGAGCGGCTGCGCGCCTGGCGGGGAGCCACCGCGAAGGAACAGGGCGTCCCGGCGTACGTGATCTTCCACGACGCCACGCTGCGGCAGATCGCCACCGACGCGCCGACGTCGCTGGCCGAGCTGTCCGCGGTCAGCGGCGTCGGCGAGAACAAGCTCGCGAAGTACGGCGAGCAGATCCTTGCCGTCCTGGCGGAGTGACCACCGGCCGGCGGAGCCAGCCGGCCGGCCCTCGGCGCACGTGAGCCGGGGCGGTGCGGTCAGTCCGCCGCCGGGGCCTTCGCCTCGCCGCCGAGCGCGGCGAGGATCGCCTCGGCGGTGCGCCGGCCCACGCCCGGCACCTCGGTGATCTCCTCCACAGTGGCCGCGGAGAGGCGCTTGAGCGAGCCGAAGTGCCGCAGCAGCGCCTTGCGCCGCACCTCCCCCAGGCCGGGCACCCTGTCCAGCGCCGACTCGGTCATCCGCTTGGAGCGCCGCTGCCGGTGGAAGGTGATGGCGAAGCGGTGCGCCTCGTCGCGTACCCGCTGCAGCAGGTAGAGCCCCTCCGAGGTGCGCGGCAGGATGACCGGGAACTCGTCGTCGGGCAGCCAGACCTCCTCCAGCCGCTTGGCCAGGCCGCACAGCGCCACGTCGTCGATGCCCAGCTCCGCCAGGGCCTGGGCCGCCGCCGCGACCTGCGGCGCACCGCCGTCGACCACCACCAGCTGCGGCGGGTACGCGAACCTGCGCGGCCGGCCGGTGGTCGGGTCGATCAGGGCGCCGACGGTGCGCTCGTCGGACCCGTCGGGCTGAGAGGGCTCGATCGGCGCGGGCTGCCCGGCCGGGGCGACCGGATCGTCGGCCGGCTCGACGCCCGCCTCGCCGGTCTCGGCGCGGGCGTCGAGGTAGCGGGCGAAACGGCGGCGCAGCACCTCGGACATCGCGGAGAGGTCGTCGGTGGCGCCACGGATGATGAAGCGCCGGTATTCGCTCTTGCGCGGCAGCCCGTCCTCGAAGACGACCATGCTCGCCACCACGTCGGTGCCCTGCATCTGCGAGATGTCGAAACACTCGATGCGCAGCGGCGAGGTGCGCATGTCGAGCGCCTCGGTGATCTCGTCGAGCGCCTTGCTCCGGGTGGTCAGGTCGCCGGCCCGGCGCAGCTTGTGCCGGGCGAGGGCGTCCTTGGCGTTGCGCTCGACCGTCTCCAGCAGGGACCGCTTGTCGCCGCGCTGCGGCACCCGCAGGCTCACCCGGCTGCCCCGGTGACCGGAGAGCCAGTCGGCCAGGGCGTCAGCGTCGGCGGGCAGCGCCGGCACGAGCAGCTCGCGGGGCACGTCGGCCTCGCCCTGCTCGCCGCCGTAGACCTGGGTGCAGAAGTGGTGCACCAGGTCGCCCGTGCTCAGCTCCTCGGTCTTCTCCACCACCCAGCCGCGCTGGCCACGGACCCGGCCGTCGCGGACGTGGAAGACCTGCACGGCCGCCTCGAGGGGGTCGTCGGCGAACGCGACCACGTCGGCGTCGGTGCCGTCGCCGAGCACGACGGTCTGCTTCTCCATGGCCCGCCGCAGCGCGGCCACGTCGTCGCGCAACCGGGCCGCCCGCTCGAACTCCAACTGCTCGCTGGCGTCGGTCATCTCCCGCTCCAGCCGGCGCACCATCGTGTCGGTGCGCCCGGCCATGAAGTCGCAGAAGCCGTCGACGATCTCCCGGTGCCGCTCGGGCGTGACGCTGCCGACGCAGGGGGCCGAGCACTTGCCGATGTAGCCGAGCAGGCAGGGGCGGCCGACCTGGCTGGCCCGCTTGAACACCCCGGCCGAGCAGGTGCGCGCCGGGAAGACCCGCAGCAGCAGGTCGAGCGTCTCGCGGATCGCCCAGGCGTGCGAGTAGGGCCCGAAGTAGCGCACCCCCTTGCGCTTGGCGCCCCGCATCACCTGCAACCGGGGGAACTCCTCGTCGAGGGTGACCGCGAGGTAGGGGTAGGACTTGTCGTCGCGGTAGCGGACGTTGAAGCGCGGGTCGTACTGCTTGATCTCCGTGAACTCCTGCTGGAGCGCCTCGACCTCGGTGCCGACGGTGACCCAGTCCACCGACTCGGCGGTGGTGACCATCTGTCGGGTGCGCTCGTGCAGGTTCCAGATGTCGCCAAAGTAGGAGTTGAGCCGGCTGCGCAGGTTCTTCGCCTTGCCGACGTAGATCACCCGGCCGGTGCCGTCGCGGAACCGGTAGACCCCCGGTGACTCCGGGATGGTGCCGGGCGCGGGACGGTAGGTCGAGGGGTCAGCCACGCCAGCAAGCGTAGTCCGAGCCCCCGACAGCCCCCGGGACGCCGGTTCCGCCCCCACGCCGGGGCACGGGGTCGTTGCGGCGCAGGAAGCCGGGCGTCGCGGCGCCGGGGCCCGGGGTGGTTGCGGCACCGGAAGCCGGGTTATTGCGGTGCCGCCGGAGCCGCTCCCGGCTAGCATCCGCCCCTGGCCGGGCAGACGCGAGGGGGCACGGGGGACATGGGCGCACACCCCGGGGGACGCAGCCGAGGGGGCGCGGTCCTCGTGGCGGCGCTCACCGTCGACTCCATCGGCAACGGGCTCTTCCTGCCCCTGTCGCTGGTCTACTTCCTGCGGCTGACCGACGTGCCCCTGGCGCTGCTCGGGGTGCTGCTCAGCGCGGCCACGGTGCTCACCCTGCCGGTACCGCTGTGGGCGGGGTCGCTGGCGGACCGGGTGGGGGCGCTGCCGGTGGTCGTCGCCTCGCAACTGCTCCAGGCGGCCGGCTATCTGGCGTACGCCTGGGTGCGGGGCCCCGTCGGCGTCTTCGTGGCGGCGGCGCTGGTCGCCGTCGGAGTGCGGTTCTTCTGGTCCACCGTCTTCACGGCGGTCGCCGACCACGCCGACGGCAGCCCGGGCGGCTGGACCCGCGACACCTGGTACGCGATCAGCAACGGCGCCCGTACCGCCGGGCTGGCGGTCGGGGGCCTGACCACCGGGGTGGTGGTGGCCGACGGACGGGCGGCGACCTACCGCGCGGTGGCCTACGCGGCGGCGGCCTGCTTCGCCCTCGCCGCGGTGCTGATCGCGGCGTGCGTACGCATCCCGCCGCCCGCCGGTGGGCCGGCGGGATCCGGCCGGGGCGGGTACGCGACGCTGGTCCGGGAGCGCCCGTTCCTCGCCCTCATCGGCCTGAACACCGTCTTCGCGCTGAGCAGCATGATGCTCGGCCTGGCCCTGCCGACGGTGATGCTCACGGACCTGCGGGGTCCCGCGTGGCTGACCTCCGCCGTCCTGGCCGGCAACGCCTTCCTCGTCGCCCTGCTGTCCGCACCCGTCGGCACCCGCCTGCCGCGCCACCGCCGCACCCGCGCGGTCGCGCTGGCGGCGGCCCTGTGGACGGTCTGGGGAGTCGCCATGGCCACCCTCGGTCCGGGGCGCCTCGGCGTGGTGGCCGCGCTGCTGGTCGCGGCGACGCTGCTGTTCACCGTCGCGGAGGTGGTGCACGCGCCGGCCTCCGCCGCGCTGGCCGCCGCCGCCGCACCGGTCGCCGCCCGGGGCCGCTACCTGGCGGCCTTCCAGTACTCGTTCGCCCTCGCCTCGATGGTCGCGCCGGCCTTCTTCGGCACCCTGTACGAGGTCGGCACCGCCGCGCCCTGGCTGGCGCTGGCGCTGCTCAACGCCCTCGGCGTCGTCGGCGTCCTGCTGCTGGAACGGCGCCTGCCGCCCGCCGCCCTGCGCGACCCGCCGCGGGCGGCCGGCGGGCGGCCGAGGGCCGGTGCGAACGCCACGACAGAGTGACCGGGGCCGGCGGCCATGGGGCCGGGGCTGGCGGCCCCGCTCCGCCGGTCAGGCCAGCGAGATCTGGTCGCCGGTGACCTTCACGTTCTTCGGCGGGAGCGGCTTGGTGGCCGGGCCGCCCTTCACCGAGCCGTCCTCGATCGAGAACTTGCTGAAGTGGCAGGTGCAGTTGATGGTGCCGCCGTCGACGTTCGTCACCGGGCAGCCCTGGTGGGTGCAGATGGAGTCGAACCCCTTGAACTCGCCCTCGCGGGGCTGGGTGATCACCACGCCCTGCGCGGGATAGACGGTGCCGCCGCCGACCGGGATGTCGGCCGTACGGGCCAGCGACTGGGCGCCCTCGCGGTCGCCGCCGCCGGCGTCACCGGTGCTGGGCACCGCCGGGCCGCCGCTGGTCGGGGCCGCCCCGTCGCCGGAGTCGTCGCTGCCGCAGGCGGCCAGGACCACCGCCGCGCCGACGGCGCCCGCGCCCGTGAGGAGGGCGCGGCGCGTCCGCGTCGCCGGCCCGGTCAGCCCCTGATCGTCACTCATGCCTCGCCCTTCTCTCGGCTGCCGCCGCCTGGTCATGATCCGCGGCCACACTCGGGTACACGGATCACTCTGCCCGACGGTTCACCCGATCGGCGACCGCGGGGCCACCGGGTGGGCCGTCGGCCCGCCGGGTGGCCCCGTCAGCGATCCGCCCCTGCGCCGGTGGCCGGGGCGCGTGGCCGGGGCCGGCCGGGCGGAGCGCGCCGTCAGCGCGCCCCGGCCGGCACCTTGCGGGCGCGGGACTTCGTGCCGTTGGCCTTGGCCGCCCGGGAGGTGGCCGCCGCCGCGCCCTTCGCCTCGCCGTCGAGCTTGAGCACCTGACGCAGGAACTGGCCGGTGTGGCTGCCGGGCACCTCGGCGACCTCCTCGGGGGTGCCGGTGGCGAGCACCGTGCCGCCCCGGTGGCCGCCCTCGGGACCCATGTCGATCAACCAGTCGGCCGTCTTGATCACGTCGAGGTTGTGCTCGATGGTGATCACCGTGTTGCCCTTGTCGACCAGCCCTTCGAGCACCATCAGCAGCTTGCGGATGTCCTCGAAGTGCAGGCCGGTGGTCGGCTCGTCGAGGACGTAGACCGTCCGCCCCGTCGAGCGCTTCTGCAACTCGGAGGCGAGCTTGACCCGCTGCGCCTCGCCGCCGGAGAGCGTGGGCGCGGGCTGGCCGAGCCGTACGTAGCCGAGGCCGACGTCGACCAGCGTCTTGAGGTGCCGGTGGATGGCCGGGATGGCGGAGAAGAACTCGGCCGCCTCCTCGATCGGCATCTCCAGCACGTCGGAGACGGTCTTGCCCTTGTAGTGCACCTCCAGGGTCTCCCGGTTGTAGCGGGCGCCCTTGCAGACCTCGCAGGGGACGTACACGTCGGGCAGGAAGTTCATCTCGATCTTGATCGTGCCGTCGCCGGAGCACGCCTCGCAGCGACCGCCCTTGACGTTGAACGAGAACCGACCGGGGCCGTACCCCCGGACCTTGGCCTCGGTGGTCTCGGCGAAGAGCTTGCGGACGTGGTCCCAGACCCCCGTGTAGGTGGCCGGGTTGGACCGCGGCGTACGGCCGATCGGCGACTGGTCGACGCCGACCACCTTGTCGACGTGCTCAAGCCCCGAGACCCGGGTGTGCCGGCCGGGGACCAGCCGGGCGCCGTTGATCTGGTTGGCCAGCACCGCGTAGAGGATGTCGTTGACCAGCGTCGACTTGCCGGAGCCGCTGACCCCGGTGACGGCGATGAGCTGGCCCAGCGGGAACGACACGGTCAGGTTGCGCAGGTTGTGCTCGCGCGCGCCGTGCACCACCAGTTCCCGCTCCGGGGTCTGCGGGCGACGCCCCTGGGGGGTCGGGATCGACCGGCGCCCCGACAGGTAGGCCCCGGTCACCGACTCCGGGTTCTCCAGCAGCGCCGGTACGGAGCCGCTGTGCACGATCTTGCCGCCGTGCTCACCCGCGCCCGGGCCGATGTCGACGATCCAGTCGGCGGTGCGGATCGTGTCCTCGTCGTGCTCGACCACGATCAGCGTGTTGCCCAGGCCCCGCAGCCGTACCAGAGTCTCGATCAGCCGGTGGTTGTCGCGCTGGTGCAGCCCGATCGACGGCTCGTCGAGGACGTAGAGCACCCCGACCAGGCCGGAGCCGATCTGGGTGGCCAGCCGGATGCGCTGCGCCTCGCCGCCGGAGAGGGTGCCGGCCGGGCGGTCCAGGGACAGGTAGTCGAGACCGACGTCGAGCAGGAACTTCAGCCGGGCGTTGATCTCCTTGAGCACCCGCTCGGCGATCATCTTCTGCCGGTCGGTCAGCTCGATGCCGGCGAGCAGGTCGGCGGCCTCCCCGACGGAGAGGTTGCAGACCTCGGCGATGCTCCGGCCGGCCAGGGTGACCGCGAGCACCTCGGGCTTGAGCCGGGCGCCACCGCAGGCCGCGCAGGGCACGTCGCGCATGTAGCCCTCGTACTTCTCCCGCGACCACTCCGACTCGGTGTCGGTGTGCCGGCGCTCGATCCACTGCACCACGCCCTCGAAGCCGGTGTAGTAGGAGCGCTCGCGGCCGAACTTGTTGCGGTAGCGCACGTGCACCTGGTCGTCGGAGCCGTGCAGGATCGTCTTCTGCGCCCGCGACGGCAGGGCCCGCCACGGCGTGTCGACGTCGAAGTGCTCGGCCGCGCCGAGGGCCTCCAGCAGGCGCAGGAAGTATTCCAGGTTGTGCCCGGTCGACCAGGGCTGGACAGCGCCCTCGCGCAGGGTGCGCTCCGGGTCGGGGACCACCAGCTCCGGGTCGACCTCCTTCTTGGTGCCGAGGCCGGTGCACTCGGGACACGCGCCGTAGGGCGCGTTGAAGGAGAAGACCCGGGGCTCCAGGTCCTCGATCGCGAGCGGGTGGTCGTTGGGGCACGCCAGGTGCTCGGAGTAGCGCCGCTCGCGCTCCGGGTCGTCCTCCGGCAGGTCGACGAAGTCGAGCAGGACCAGGCCGTTGGACAGGCCCAGGGCGGCCTCGACCGAGTCGGTCAGCCGCTGCTTGGCGCTCGGCTTGACCGTGAGCCGGTCGATCACCACCTCGATGGTGTGCTTCTCCTGCTTCTTGAGCTTCGGCGGCTCGGTCAGCGGGTGCACCACGCCGTCGACCCGGGCCCGGGCGTAGCCCTTGGCCTGGAGCTCGGCGAACAGGTCGACGTATTCGCCCTTGCGGCCGCGCACCACGGGCGAGAGCACCATGAACTTGGTGCCCTCGGCCATCGCGAGGACCCGGTCGACGATCTGCTGCGGGGTCTGCCGGGAGATCCGCTCGCCGCAGACCGGGCAGTGCGGCTCGCCGATGCGGGCGAAGAGCAGCCGGAGGTAGTCGTAGACCTCGGTGATGGTGCCCACCGTCGAGCGCGGGTTGCGCGAGGTGGACTTCTGGTCGATGGAGACCGCCGGGCTCAGACCCTCGATGAAGTCGACGTCCGGCTTGTCCATCTGGCCGAGGAACTGCCGCGCGTACGACGACAGCGACTCGACGTAGCGGCGCTGCCCCTCGGCGAAGATCGTGTCGAAGGCCAGGCTCGACTTGCCCGACCCGGAGAGCCCCGTGAACACGATCAGGGCGTCCCGGGGCAGGTCGAGACTGACGTCACGCAGGTTGTGCTCGCGCGCGCCACGGATGATCAGTCGGTCGGCCACTGTCCGTGTACTCCCGGGTGAAGAAGATGAGGAGGAAATGTCCGCTCCAAGGCTGGTCTGAGCGGTTGTCTGAGTGGTTGTGGGCGCGCAGAAAGGCGCCTCGGCAACTCTAGCCCCGAGGTACGACAACTTCCCTCGCCGGCACATTCCCCCAGCTCAGCCCGGTCCGCCGCGCCCGAACAACCGGGGTCGCCGCGCCCGGGGAAGCCGGTCCGCAGCGCGCGAGGAAGCGGTCCGCCGCGCCCGGGGAAGCCGGCCCGCAGCGCCCGGAGAAACGGGCGGGACCGGCGGTCGACCGGTCCCGCCCGTGCGTACCTCCGTCAGGGGCGGGCCGCCCGCCGCCGGCCCGCGCGCCAGCCGCCACGCCGCTGCGCGGCCAGCCGGACCTCCCGCCGCCGGCTCTCGAAGGCCAACTCCCGCTGGAGCTTGCGCCAGCTCTCCCAGCGCCGTGTCGGCAGCTCGCCGCTCTCCAGCGCCTCGCGCACCGCGCAGGCGGGCTCCCCGTCGTGCCCGCAGTCGGCGTAGCGGCAGCCGGTGGCCAGCTCCGCGATGTCGGCGAACGCCCGGTCCAGCCCTGCCGAGCCGTCCAGCAGGCCGACCGCCCGTACGCCCGGGGTGTCCAGCACGGCGCCCCCGCCCGGCACCGGCAGCAGCGCCCGCCAGGTGGTGGTGTGCCGGCCCTTGCCGTCGACGCGCCGGATCGCCTGGGTGGGCATCAGCGCCGCCCCGGCCAGCGCGTTGACCAGGCTCGACTTGCCGGCCCCGGACGGCCCGAGCAGGCCGAGCGTGCGGCCGGGGGCCACCTCGGCGCGCAGCGGGTCGAGCCCGGTGCCGTGCTCGGCGCTGACGGCCAGCACCGGCACCCCCGGGGCGACCCCGGCGAGCTGGCGTGCGACGGCTTGCGGGTCGGCCGCCAGGTCGGCCTTGGTGAGCACGACCAGCGGCCGGGCGCCGGATTCGTGCGCCAGGGAGAGCAGCCGCTCGATCCGGCCGACGTCCGGCTCGGGATGCACGGGCTCCACCACGGCGGCGGCGTCGAGGTTGGCGGCCAGCACCTGACCGCTGGCGTCCTTGCCGGCGGTGCGCCGGACGAGGGCGGTACGCCTGGGCAGCACCGCCTCCACGGTGACGTTACGGTCGGGCCAGGTGCCCAGCAGCACCCAGTCGCCCGCGCAGGGCAGCCGGGTCAGGTCGCGGGCGGCGGCGGCCAGGACCGACCCGCCCAGGGTGGCGCGGACCGGGCCGTCCGCGCACAGCACGGTGCAGACGCCGCGGTCCACCCGGGCCACCCGGCCCGGTCGGTGACCGCCGCGTCGCGGTACGTGTGCCGCCCGGTCGGCGTCCCAGCCGAGGGCGGTCAGATCGATGGTCATGGCATCCTCATCGGTGTCGGAGCGGTTGACGCACGCGTACTGCTACCGGCATGGTCACCACCTCCCCCGCCGTTCCGGTGCCGCGTTCGACGCCGACGGTAGGACGTGCCGCGACGCGCCGAAAGCGATTTCCCCGGCGACGCGGGGCGGCCCGGCGGATAGGGTCGGTGGGTGACCATGGATCCGCTTCTGCTGACGGGCGAGGTGGACGGAGCCACGGACCGTCTGCTGCGGACCGCGGCCGCCTTCGACGGCGCCGACCTCGCCGCCGCGTCGCTGCTACCGGGCTGGAGCCGGGGGCACGTCCTGGCCCATCTGGCCCGCAACGCCGACGGCTTCGTCAACCTGCTCACCGCGGCGCGCACCGGCGAGCCGATCCCGATGTACGCCTCCGCGACGGCGCGGGACGCCGACATCGCGGCCGGTGCGCCCCGCCCGCCGGACGCCCACCTGGACGACCTGCGCCGCTCGGCCGACCGGTTCACCGAGGCCGTCGCCGCAATGCCGGTCGAGGCGTGGGCGGCCACCGTCCAGACGCGGCGCGGCCCGTGGCCGGCGGCCATGCTGGTCTGGGGCCGGCTGCGCGAGATCGAGGTGCACCACGTGGACCTCGACGCCGGCTACCGGCCGGCCGACTGGCCCGAGGCGTTCGGCCACCGGCTGCTGCACGAGGTGGCCGGCGACCTCGCGGGCCGGACGGACGTGCCCCCGATGGTGCTGCGCTTCGACGGCAGCCGGCACGAACTCGTCGTCGGCGACCGGGCCACCGCGCCCACGGTCACCGGCGCCGCCCCCGAAATCGCCGCCTGGCTGATCGGCCGCAGCCCCGGCACGATGCTGGCCGTCACCCCCGACGGGCCCCTGCCGCAACCACCGGAATGGATCTAGACCTCATGACCTACAGCGGAGACGTCACGCCCGGCGGCACGCCGGCCGTACGCGAGCTCGACCGGCTCACCATCACGAAGGTGTCGGTGGGCCCGATGGACAACAACGCCTACCTGTTGCGCTGCCGGGCGACCGGCGAGCAGGTGCTCATCGACGCCGCCAACGAGGCGCCCCGGCTGCTCGAGCTGGTGGGCGACGCGGGTCTGGCCACCGTGGTCACCACCCACCAGCACATGGACCACTGGGTGGCGTTGGAGGAGGTGGTCGCCAAGACGGGCGCCCGGGCGCTGGTGCACGCCGACGACGCGGCCGGGCTGCCGATCGAGGCCGCGACGCTCGCCGAGGGCGACAGCGTGGCGGTGGGCGACTGCGCGCTGGAGGTGATCCACGTCAAGGGTCACACCCCTGGCTCCATCGTGCTGCTCTACCAGGATCCGGCCGGGACGCCGCACCTGTTCACCGGCGACAGCCTGTTCCCGGGCGGGGTGGGCAACACCGACAACGACCCGGAGCGCTTCGGCGCGCTCATCGACGACGTCGAGCACAAGCTGTTCGACCGGCTGCCCGACGAGACCTGGTTCTACCCGGGTCACGGCAAGGACGGCACGCTCGGCGCGGAACGCCCCGCGCTGCCCCAGTGGCGCGCCCGGGGCTGGTGAACCGCAGCGGGGCCGGGCGCCGATCGCGCCCGGCCCCGCTCCCCCCGTCGGTCCCCCGGCTCCCCCCGCTCCCCCGTTCCCCGCCGGTCCGCCGGCCCCCGCCGGCCCCTGCCGGGCGTCAGGCGCCGGTGACGGCGCGCAGCCGCCGCCGCGTACCCATCAGCACCACGCCCGCCAGCAGCAGGCCGACCGCCATGGTGACCAGCATCGGGCTGGACTCCCCCGGCAGCAGCCCGGCCACCGACCGCGAGGCGGTGCCCAGCACCAGGTAGAGACCGGCCCAGGCCGCCGCGCCGAGCGTCGCGCAGCCGAGGAATCGCGGGTACGACATCCGCAGCCCGCCGGCCGCCAGCGGCAGCAGCGCGTTGAAAACCGGCAGGAAGGGCGCGACCAGGACCATCCGGCCGCCCCCGCGCTGGAGGATCCCCTCCGCCGCCGCCCAGCGCGCCTCGCCGATCCAGCCACCGAGGCGGCTGCGCCGCAGTTGCTCGCCGTACCGCCGGCCGGCGAGGAAGCTCAGCGACCAGCCGGCCAGGCAGCCGGCCACCACCACGGCGAAGGTGGCGGCCCCGGTGCTCGGTCCGCCGACCCCCGTCGCGGCGAGGATCGCCACGTCGCCAGGGACCAGCACCCCGAGCAGCGGTACGGCGTCGAAGAGCATCACCACCCCGAGCACCCCCATGAGCAGGGTGGTGGGGAGTTCTCCGAGCTGGGT
Organism: Micromonospora echinofusca; assembly: GCF_900091445.1. Classification (NCBI taxonomy): domain Bacteria; kingdom Bacillati; phylum Actinomycetota; class Actinomycetes; order Micromonosporales; family Micromonosporaceae; genus Micromonospora; species Micromonospora echinofusca. The sequence goes on along the minus strand of NZ_LT607733.1, from coordinate 1,618,754 downwards.
CAGCCAATCCGCCATGCCCCGTACGCTATGGCCGCCCGGCCACCGGGAGCATCGGGTCCGATCCCCCAGCGCCCCCTGGTATCGGGCTCGGGGTCGACCCTGAGGGCCGGGGGGTCACCGGGGACGCAGCACCTGCACCCGGCGCACGGACGAGTCGACCGAGGGCTCGGTGGTCGGCACGGGGTAGCTCGCCACCGCCGCCAGCAGGCCCGGTGGCAGGTGGCCCCGCCCGGGGTCGCCGACCAGCACCTCGGCGCCCGTGGCGGCGGCGCGCCGCAGGAAGGGCAGCACCCGCGCCGCCATCGTCGCGTCGTAGAGCACGTCGCCGGCCACCAGCAGGTCCGTCCCGTCGGGGTCGGAGTCGAGCAGGTCGCCGCCGGCGGCCGCGACCGTCACGTGGTTGGCCCGGGCGTTGACGGTGACCGCCGCTACGGCGTAGGGGTCGATGTCGTTGGCGACGACCCGCTCGGCGCCGGCGAGCGCGGCGGCGATCGCGATCAGGCCGGAGCCGGCGGCGAGATCGAGCACCCGGCGGCCGGCGACGAGGCCGGGGTGGTCCAGCAGGTGGCGGGCGAGGGCCTGACCCCCGGCCCAGACCGACGCCCAGTACGGCGGCGGCAGGGCGTGCCCGGCCTGCGCCTCCATCCGGGCCCACCAGACGATGGCGTCCTCGGCGAGGTGCAGCCGCACCTCGGGGACGAACGGGATCCGCATCAGCCGCAGCCGGTCCAGCCCGTCGCCCGGAGCGTCGATCTCCCGCTCCAGCTCGGTCAACGCGTCAACTGTGGCACTCCCCATCGGGGCAAGCATGCCCCAGCCGGCCGGGTGCCGCCCGGCTTTCGCGTCCCCCGCGCCGAGAGTTCGCCACATCGCCTGCGGCACTTCGGCCAGCAAATCCGGGTCCGGCCAGCTACTCTCGGGGTGGCACCGGGCGATCATAGGTCGACGACCGAGGTCACCCGCTTTGGAACAGGGAGAGATGCATGGCAACCGGCACGGTTAAGTGGTTCAACTCGGAAAAGGGCTTCGGCTTCATCGAGCAGGATGGCGGAGGGCCGGACGTGTTCGTCCACTACTCGGCCATCGCGTCGAGCGGTTACCGGGAGCTGAACGAGGGCCAGAAGGTCGAGTTCGAGGTGACCCAGGGTCAGAAGGGTCCGCAGGCGGACAACGTCCGTTCGCTGTAGATCCCGTGCCGGTGGCGGCGGCCGGATGCCGGCCGTCGCCGCAGCGCGTTCTCAGGGCCGCTTCGGCGCGGCGGGCAGGTCCCGTCTCCGCCGCAGCGGCCCCATCAGCAGGCACCCCTGGGCTGACCAGCATCCCGCCGATCGCCGGCAGGGAGAGTCGACCACCGGGCCCGGCGAGCGGGATCAGCAACGCCGGCGGCCGGTGAGCGCCGCGACGCAGGCCGTCCTCGGACGCCGAGGTCGGCTCCGCCAGGAGCAGGGCGAACGGCAGTTGCGCAACGATTCTTGCGCAACTGCCGTTGCCGAATCGCGCTCGCCGGCCGCACCGCCCGGGGGCGCGACGCTGCGCGCGCGGGCGGTCAGGCCGCCAGGCGGCGGGCCAGCTCGTCGGTGACCTGCTGGGCGATGGTGGGCGGGATGGCCTCCGCGATCTGCTCCGGCGACAGGCCGGCGAGCACGCCGGCGATGATCGCCTGCTCGTCGCTGAAATCGCCGTCGGCCAGGGCCCTGACCTGGGTGACCAGGGCCGGGTAGCCGCGCGCCATCGCGAGCAGGAGCGTCAGCGGCGACTGGTCCATCGGCGGGCTCACCAGGCCCGTCGTTCCGACGGGCGAGATCAGCCAGTTGCGCAGGTTCTCCAGGTCGGCGAGGACCTGACCGACGGTACGGGTGGGCACGTCGGTCCTGTAGGCGAGTTGGTCGGTCTGTTCCATGGTGGGCTCCTCTGCGGGTGGGGCGATCAGTCCGATGGCGGTCAGGTAGCGGCGGAACAGCGGCGTCTGGTCGCGGTTGGCCTTGGTCGAGTCGCGGAAGAAGCTGAAGTGGGTGTGCCACAGGTGGGAGTTGTCGCCGCTGGTCCGCCTACGCAGGCGGTCCCACCGTCGGACGACCTTGCCGTCCGGGGAATAGATGATCTCCCGGATGTCGCGACTGTCCGCGCTGTCCGCGGCGCACTGCTCGACGCACCAGGTGGAGAAGCTCCGCAGATCGTGGGTCCGCCCACCGACGCTGACCCGGAAGGACCCGACGTCGAGCGCGGACGCGTCGAGGGTGAGGCTGGACGAGTCCCGGGAGGACTCGACGACGGAGTAGTCCTGCGTCACGACCCGGTCGGAGCCGCAGTGGTAACCGCCCCGGTGGGCGGGGTCGCCGACGATCCCGACCTCGGCGGGTTCGAGGTCCTGGTCGCGGTATCTGTCGGGATCGATGTCGAGGTGGTCGAGTAGCAGGCGGCGGACGGCCAACAGGTTTTGCGGTGCCCGCGTCATGGGATTCCCCCTTGCGGATGGTCGAGGCCGGGCACGACAGTGACACCGCGTAGGCGGCGTGAGGGCCTCACAGGCAGGCCCGACCGAGTGGTGCACAGCGTCGGGCGTTGGCCCAACCATAGCCTCATCGATTGATGAATGCCCAGCTCAGGCGGGGTTTTTTCGATTGGGAGAAAGCTGTGGTGCCGGCGGCATGATCGGCAGGACCACTCCGGACGGACACTGTGGGTCGTGCAGGATCTCCCGCCATCCGGCACGTAGGGTGACTGCCGAGCCGAGGGCTTCGCCGGTGCCGGGGTTGCGCGCGTAGCGGGGGTGGGCGCCGCCGGAGACCTGCACCCGCAGCCGGTGCCCCGGCGCGAAGCGGTGCGCGGTGGGCCAGAGTTCCACGGGTACGCGCACCACGCCCGCCGCGTCGGCGGTGAACCGGTCGGGGGCGACCCGGACCAGGCCGTCGCAGACGTTCCAGGATCGGCCGCGCCGGTCCACGTCGCACAGTCGCACGAAGACGTCCAGGTGGGACAGTTCGCTGCGCAGGTGGATCTCGGCGCGTACCAGGCCGATCACCTCGACGGGCGCGTCGAGTGGGGCGCTGGTGTAGGTGAGCACGTCGGGCCGGGCCTCGACCGGCCGGTTGTCCACGGGGCCGGCCCGCTGGGCGACGAGCAGCGGGCCGCCGAGCGAGGGCGTCGGGTCGGCCGGGTCGTAGTGGAAGCCGTCCGGCGCCGACGGCACCGGCGCGGCGGTGTCGAGCCCGCCCGCCGGGTGCAGGTGCCACGGGGTGGGCACCGCCGGGGGCGGCCAGTCGGGCAGGTCCCGCCAGCCCCCGCCGGCGCCGCCGACGTGCACCCGTACGGGGGCGGCGGCGCCCGCGCGCGGGCGCCGCCCGGCGAGCTGCGCGTCGAGATGGTCCAGCCCGTCGCGCAGCGCCGCGACGAAGAGCCCCGGACTGCCGTGGTTCCACGGCCCGACCGTCAACCGGGGACTCCTGCCGGCCGCGCGCAGCGCGGCGAAGTCACGCAGCTGGGCCGGCAGGAAGATGTCGTGCCAGCCGCTGACCATCGCCACCGGCGCGCGGACCTCGGCGATCCGGTCGCCGAAGACCCGCGACCGCCAGTAGTCGGCGTCCGGGGTGTGGTGGCGCAGCCACTCCTGGAAGAACGGCACGGTGACGCCGGTGGCCACCCGGTCCGCCTCGGCCAGCGGCAGGTGGGCCAGGGCCGCGACCAGCCGGGGCTGGCCGCGCTTGAGTTCCCACTGCCGGGCCAGCCACGGCACGGTCTGTGCCTGGAGCAGCTCGGCCCAGGTGAGCACGGTGTCCAGGGCGAAGGACTCCCCGGCGTACGTCGAGTCACGGGTGCCCGACGCGGTCACCACCGCGACCATCGCACGCAGTTCCTCGCCGGCGTCGGCGGCGAGGGCCCACTGCACGAAGCCCTGGTAGCTGGCGCCGAACATTCCGAACGCGCCGGACCACCAGGGCTGGCGGCGCAGCCAGTCGAGGGTGTCGAGCCCGTCCTCACGTTCGTGCACCAGCGGGTCGAAGACGCCGCCCGAGCCGAACGTGCCGCGGCAGGACTGGATCACCACGTGGAAGCCGCGCTCGGCGGCGAGCCGGCCGAGCAGCCGCATGGGACCACCCCGCCCGTACGGGGTGCGGATCAGCACGGTGGGCGCGCCGGGCAGGTCCGGGGCGTAGTGGTCGGTGCGCAGCGGCACGCCGTCGCGCACCCGCACCGGGATGCCCCGGGCGAGGGTGACCCGCCGGGTGCGCGCGGGCGGCAACCGTAGGGCGGCGGTGGCGAGGCGGGTTGCCAGCCGGTCGAGCACGCCGTCAGCCGTTCGCGCGCCGGGCCGGCTCGTCGCGGGCGGCGCGCACCGCGTCGCGGTGCTCCGCCATGGAGGCGGTCATCGCGGTCATGAACCGGTGCACCACCTCCAGCTCCTCGTCGCTGAAGCCGGCCATCACGTCGTCGGTACGTCGGCCGAGAGGGCGGAAGAAGTCCATGGCGAGGGCGGCGCCCTGCTCGGCGTAGTGCAGGAAGACCTTGCGGCGATCGGCGGTGTCGCGGTCGCGACGGATGTGCCCCGCGCGCTCCAGCCGGTCGATCAGCGCGGTGACCGAGCCGGACGACAGGTTCAGCTGCTCGCCGAGGCGGCCGGGGGTGATCGGCTGACCGATCAGCTCGGCGTCCATCACCGCGATGAGCGCCTGGAGGTCGGTGGCGTTGAGCCCGTGCAGGCCGGCGAAGGCGTGCCCGATGTGCTGCGCGTCGACCGAGTAGCGCCGCAGCTCGGCCCCGATCTCGGCGATGAGGCGTTCGCGGCGCGTGTCGCGCCGCCGGTACATGCCGTGACCTGCCACGTCGGTCGCCGCCTCCTGCCGTCCGTTCCGGTTGCAGCATAACTCAGCAGTCGATAATCTCGTTTATCAAGATACTCGACTGCCGGCACTTTGCGTCGTTCGCGAGGTCTTGAGCGTCGTACGCAATCCATCGAGAGACCGTGAAGGGCATCCGATGTCAGTGTTCACCCGCGTGGCGCGCGGACGGCTCACCGCGTGGCTCACCGTGGTCGCCGCGATCGTCTTCGGGGCGGTCGTCTTCGGGCTGCCCAGGCCCGAGAACCCGGCGCCCGTCTCGTCCACCGGCCTCTCCTTGGAGTGGCAGTCGACCCAGGTGGAGCGCCTCCAGGATCAACTGCCCTCCCGCGACGTCCAGCCGGCGATCGTCGTCGTCAGCCGCGCCGACCGGGCGGCCCTCACCGAGGCCGACCGCGCCGCCCTCACCGGCCAGTCCGGTGACCTCGGCCAGTTCGCCGTCGGCGGGCAGGTCAGCCCGCCACAGGTCTCCCCCGACGGCACCGTCGCACTCGTCGCCGTACCGCTGTCGACCGCCGGCGGGCAGCAGGAGGTCGCCGGCCGGATCGACCAGCTGCGCGCGTCCCTGGACGACGTGCCGGACGGGCTGAACGTGGAGGTCACCGGCGGACCCGCGTTCGCCACCGACCTGACGAAGGTCTTCGACGGCGCCGACACCACGCTGCTCGCCGTCACCGCCGGGGTCGTGGCCCTGCTGCTGCTCATCACCTACCGCAGCCCGTTCCTGTGGATCGTGCCGCTCGTCGTCGTCGCCGCGACCGAGCAGCTCACGCTGCGCGCCCTCGACACGGTCGTCCCGGCCGTCGGCATCAACCTGCCCGGCGGCGCCGTCACCGGCATCGCCAGCGTCCTCGTCTTCGGCGCCGCCACCAACTACGCCCTGCTGCTGATCGCCCGCTACCGCGAGGAACTGCGCCGCGAGGAGGACCGCTTCGTGGCGATGCGCGCGGCGCTGCGTCGCGTCGCCGAGCCCATCCTCGCCAGCGGCTCCACCGTCGTCCTCGGCGTGCTCACCCTGCTGCTGTCGGAGCAGGAACTCAACCGCGCCCTCGCCGTGGCCTGCGCGACGGGCGTCGTCCTCGCCATGCTCTCGGCGTTGTTCGTCCTCCCGGCGGCCCTGGTGATCTTCGGACGCGGCCTGTTCTGGCCCTTCGTGCCCCGGGTCGGCGGGGAGGTCCGCGAGGGCCGGCTGTGGGGCCGGCTGGGTGCCGCCGTCGAGCGCCGTCCCGCACCGGTCGCGCTGCTCGCGACGCTGCTGCTGGCCGGGCTCGCCCTCGGCGGGCTCGGCATCAACACCGGCCTGTCGGAGACCGAGCAGTTCCGGGTCAAGCCGGAAGCCGTCGCCGGCGCGGAGACCCTCGCGCGGTCCTTCCCCGCGGGCACGACCCAGCCGGTCGCCGTGCTCACCACCCCCACGGCGGTACGGGCCGTCACGGACACCGCCGCCGGGGTCCCCGGCGTCGCCTCCGCACGTCCCGGCGAGGCGGGCGCCCGGGTCGCCCAGGTCGACGTCGTGCTGGAGGCCGAGCCCGGCACCGACGCCGCGAGCCGGGCCGTCGAGGCCCTGCGGGACGCGGTCGCGGCGGTGCCCGACTCCGCCCCGCCCGCGGTCGAGGGCGCGCCCGCGTTCGACGGCGCGGTGGTGGGCGGCGCCGTCGCCGCCACCTACGACGAGAACGAGGCCAACGGCAGGGACCTGCGGCTGATCCTGCCGATCATCCTGCTGCTCGTCGGCGCGGTGCTGGTGCTGCTCCTGCGCGGCCTGGTCGCCCCGGTGCTGCTCGTGCTCACGGTGATCGCCTCGTTCTTCGCCAGCATCGGCGCGTCGTGGCTGCTCTTCGACCACGTGCTCGACATGCCGGCGCTCGACAGCGGCGTGCTGCTGCTGGCCTTCGTGTTCCTGGTGGCGCTCGGTGTGGACTACAACATCTTCCTCGTCACCCGGGCCCGCGAGGACGCCCGGCGCAGCGGCACCCGCGCCGGCATGCTCTCGGCCCTGCGGGTGACCGGTGGCGTCATCACCAGCGCCGGCATCCTGCTCGCGGCGGTCTTCGCCGTCCTCGGCGTCCTGCCGCTGCTCCTGCTGACCCAGATCGGGATCATCGTCTGCATCGGCGTCCTGCTGGACACCCTGCTCGTCCGGACGGTCCTGGTGCCGGCGCTGGCGTTCACGCTCGGCGACCGCTTCTGGTGGCCGGGGCGGATCAGGCGCGAGCCCGCCGGGGACGAGGACGAAACCACGCCGGGACGCGAATCGGTCACCAGCCGGGACTGACCGACCCTCGGAGGCGGCGGGGGCCGTGGCGGCGACGCCACGGCCCCCGCTTGCCGTCGATGCCGGCACGCCGGTCGGCCCGATTCGGCTCAGGCGGTGCGGGCACGCCGGGCGCCCCGGGTCGGCTCAGGCGTCCGCGCGCAGCGCCACCGGCGCCGGCTCCGCCGGGTCGCCGCCCACCGCCTTGTCGCGGGTCGCCCAGGCGACCATGAACAGCGCCGTCCAGGCCACCCCGAGCAGCACCGCCGTGGCGCTGCCGCTGGCGGTGCTCAGCCCCAGGTAGAGGCGGGCACCGACGATGCCGACCACGCCGGCCGCCGCGGCGGTCCAGGCCGCCACCGCCACGGGCCAGCGCGCCCTCCGCGACGACAGCCAGGCCAGCGTGCAGAGGCTGGCCGCCACCACGGCGTTCTGCGCCGGGAACAGGGCGCTGCCACGGCCGTCCGGCCCGCCCGCCGCCGGCCCGGCCAGGTCGACCACCACGGCCAGCACCACCAGCGGTACGAACGCCCCGACCGTGCCGACCACGCTGAGCAGGTCCGCCCGCCAGGGCCGGTTGCGCCAGGCCAGCACCGCCGCGACGACGGCCACCAGCACGATCAGCGACGAGCCGCGCAGCGCCGAGACCACCGCGAGCGTCACGTCGACCGCCCCGGGCGTACGCCGGTCGGCGAACCAGTCGGCGATCGCGCCGTCGAGCACCGCCAGGCCGCTGTGCCGCACGACCGCCCCGAGCACCCACGCGATGGCGAACCCGGCCACGAAGAGCAGCAGCAGGCCGGCGACCAGGTTGATCAGCAACGTCCAGGCCGGCCCGACGTGCATGGCGAGCAGGAAGAACAGCACCCCGTAGCGGCCGCTGAGCCAGCGCACCGGCCGCAGCCCCGCCGCCCGCGACGCCAGCGCCCGGACCGGATCCGGGTTGCGGCCCAGCCACCGCCCCGCCAGCACCACCGCGACCAGCGCGGCCACCAGCACCAGCACCGCGCCCGTGGCCCGCCCGAGCAGCCGGGACACCGTCTCGTACGACTCCCCCGCCAGGTTGCCCGCGAGCACCGAACCACCCACCCAGGTCACCACGCCGGCGAGGTTCCACGGCGCGAACCGCCGGTACGGCATCCTGGCCGCCCCGGCCAGCCGAGGCACCAGCGTGCGGGCGAAGGCCACCCAGCGGGCGGTGAGCACCCCGCGACCGCCCAGCCGGCCGAGCATCGCGTCCGCCCGGCTCCACCGCTCGTGCCCCACCCGGGCGCCCAGCCGGCCGGCCCGCAGCCGGGGCCCGTGCCGCTGGCCCGCCCGGTACGCCAGTGTGTCGCCGATCACTGCTGCAAGGATCATCACCAGCAGCGCCGGTACGAGCCGCAGCGTCCCCGCGTACGCTAGGAAGCCGATCAGCAACAGGGTCGCCTCGCCCGGCACCAGCAGACCGAAGATCACGGCGGTCTCCCCCGCGACGACAATCGCGGCGATCACATAGATCAGCAGGGGCGGCAGGCCCTGCAGCGAGGTCAGCAGGTCGTGCATCGGGCCCCCATTCCCACGGGGGTCAGCATGCCAGGCGCTGAAACGGTCGGAACATCAGTTTCGGCAGAGATCCGGGGCATTCGCGGGTAGACCCCGACGCGTGCCCCGGCAACCGCAGACAGGAGTATGGAGGGTATGCAGCTTCGCACCGACCTCCGCAACGTCGCCATCATCGCCCACGTCGACCACGGCAAGACGACCCTGGTCGACGCCATGTTGCGGCAGGCCGGCGCCTACGGCGCCCGCGGCGAGGTAACCGAACGGGTCATGGACTCGATGGACCTCGAACGGGAAAAGGGCATCACCATCCTGGCCAAGAACACCGGCGTGCGGTACCTGCCGGCCGACGGCTCCGACCCGGTGACCATCAACATCATCGACACCCCCGGCCACGCCGACTTCGGTGGCGAGGTGGAGCGCGGCCTGACCATGGTCGACGGCGTGGTGCTGCTGGTGGACGCCAGCGAGGGCCCCCTGCCGCAGACCCGGTTCGTGCTCCGCAAGGCGCTCAAGGCCCGTATGCCGATCATCCTGGTGATCAACAAGGTGGACCGTCCCGACGCCCGGATCAAGGAGGTCGTGGACGACACCTACGAGCTCTTCCTCGACCTGGACGCCGACGAGGAGCAGATCGACTTCCCGATCGTCTACGCCTGCGCCCGCGACGGCATCGCCTCGCTGACCCAGCCGGCCGACGGCGCGGTCCCCGACGACAGCACCAGCCTGGAGCCGCTGTTCCGCACGCTGCTCGACACCATCCCGCCGCCCGCGTACGAGGAGGACGCGCCGTTGCAGGCGCACGTCACCAACCTCGACGCCTCCCCGTTCCTCGGCCGGCTGGCGCTGTGCCGCGTGCGCCAGGGCACCATCAGCAAGGGTCAGACCGTGGCCTGGTGCCGCACCGACGGCAGCACCCAGCGGGTCCGCATCTCCGAGCTGCTGATGACCGAGGGGCTGGAGCGCAAGCCGGCCGACTCGGCGGGCCCCGGCGACATCATCGCCGTCGCCGGCATCCCCGAGATCATGATCGGTGAGACCCTGGCCGACGCGGAGGACCCGCGCCCGCTGCCGCTGATCACCGTCGACGAGCCGGCCATCTCCATGACCATCGGCACCAACACCTCGCCGCTGGTCGGCCGGGTCAAGGGCGCCAAGGTCACCGCCCGGATGGTCAAGGACCGCCTGGACAAGGAACTGGTCGGCAACGTGTCGCTGCGGGTGCTGCCCACCGAGCGCCCCGACGCGTGGGAGGTGCAGGGCCGCGGCGAGCTGGCGCTGGCCATCCTCGTCGAGCAGATGCGCCGCGAGTCCTTCGAGCTGACCGTCGGCAAGCCGCAGGTCGTCACCCGGGAGATCGACGGCAAGACCTGCGAGCCCGTCGAGCGGCTCACCATCGACGCCCCCGAGGAGTACCTGGGCGCGATCACCCAGCTGCTGGCCACCCGCAAGGGCCGCATGGAGCAGTTGGTCAACCACGGCACCGGCTGGATCCGGATGGAGTGGCTCGTCCCGGCCCGGGGCCTGATCGGCTTCCGCACCGAGTTCCTCACCGACACCCGGGGCACCGGCATCCTGCACCACGTCTTCGAGTCGTACGAGCCGTGGTTCGGCGAGCTGCGCACCCGCAACAACGGCTCCCTGGTCGCCGACCGGGCCGGCGCCGTGACGTCGTTCGCGATGATCAACCTTCAGGAGCGCGGCCAGCTCTTCGTCGAGCCGACCACCGAGGTGTACGAGGGCATGATCGTCGGCGAGAACTCCCGCTCCGACGACATGGACGTCAACATCACCAAGGAGAAGAAGCTCACCAACATGCGCGCGTCGACCTCCGACGAGACCGAGAAGCTGATCCCGCCGCGCAAGCTGTCGCTGGAGCAGGCCCTCGAGTTCTGCCGCGAGGACGAGTGCGTCGAGGTCACCCCGGCCGCGATCCGGATCCGCAAGGTGGTGCTCGACCAGACCACCCGTGGCCGGGCCGCCGCCCGCCGCAAGCACGCCGGCTGACGTACGACGGCAGCCACCGGTGGAGCCCGGACCGCCCACGCGGTCCGGGCTCCACCCGTTTGCGCCCGAAGACCTCAGGCGGGACGGGTGGCGAGGAAGCCGAACAGGTCGGGCACCGGGCCGGAGCCGGCCTCGACCGTACGCACCAGTGTCAGGCCGGCGTCGGTGACCGCGTTGAGCAGGTCGGCCAGCGGGACGTGCCACGCGCCGACGCGCACCCGCACCCCGTGCGGCGCCCAGGCCCGGAAGCTGCGCTCCCGCTCGGCGTAGCCGCCGTCGATCACGATCCGCCGCGGGTCGGAGCGGTCGGCGAACGCGCCGATGAAGCACGGGTGCACCCCGACGTGGACGAACCGCCCGCCCGGCGCGAGCACCCGCGCGACCTCGGCGATCACCGCCGCGTAGTCGGGCACGTCGGTGTGGGCCAGCACGCACGCCACCGCCGGCACCGAGGCGTCGGCGACCGGCAGCGCCGCCGCGTCGGCGCGGGCCACCGGCAGGCGCGCCCGGGCGTGCCGCAACTGCCCGGCGGACAGGTCGACCCCCACCGGGTCCCAGCCCAGCCGGCGCAGCTCCGCCGCCTGGAGCCCGGTGCCGCAGCACAGGTCGAGGCAGCGGCCGGGGCCGGGGCCGAGCAGGTCGCCGAGCCGGGCGCGGACCCGGGTCATGTAGTCGCTGGACGTGTCGGTGGCGAACGCCTCGTACCAGTCGGCGTGCGCGTCGTAGGCGGCAACCGTCATCCCCGCACGGTACGACCGATCGCCCCGGCCCGCCGCCCCGTCGGCGATCCGCTACGGTCAGCCGCATGACCTGGGACGAGCTCGACGCCCGACTGGACGGGGTGCCCGGCACCGTGTCGGCGTACGTGGCGCGGGTCGGCGCCGCCCCCGCCTGGACCCGGCACGCCGACGCGACCCACTACGCGGCCAGCACCATGAAGGCCGCGGTGCTCGTCGCGCTGCACCGCGCCGCCGAGGCCGGCACCCTAGACCTCGACGCACCGGTGCCGGTGCGCAACGAGTTCGACTCGGCGCTGCCCGGCGCGCCCCGGTTCTCCTGCGCCCGGCACTACGACAACGACGAGGCCGTCTGGGAACGCGTCGGCGACGACGTCACACTGCGCTGGCTCGCCCACCGGATGATCGTCCGCTCCAGCAACCTCGCCACCAACCTGGTGATCGACCACGTCGGACTGCCGGCCGTGGCACGGGTGTGGGACCTCACCGGGGCCCGGCACAGCGTCACCGGCCGGGGCATCGAGGACTTCGCGGCCCGCGAGGCGGGCGTCACCAACCTGGTCACCGCCGCCGACCTGGCCGCGCTGCTCGGTGCGCTGGCCGCCGGCGCCGACCGCCCGGGCCCGCTCGCCTCACCGGCCGGCTGCGCCGCCATGCTCGACGTGCTGTTCGCTCAGGAACACCGCGAGGACCTGGCCGCCGGCCTGCCCGAGGGCACCCGCATCGCGCACAAGAACGGCTGGGTGCGCGGCGTGCGGCACGGCGCCGGAGTGGTCTTCCCCGACGACGCGCCGCCGTACGCCGTCGTCGTCTGCACCACCACGGACCTCGCCGACGGCGGCCCCAGCGGCGAGGAGGACGACGACGCCTGCCGGCTGATCGCGCGGGTCTCCGCCGCGGCCTGGGACGCCCGGCGCGACCTGTGACCTGACCGCTCAGTCCAGCAGCTGCGCCCGCAGCGCCACCACCACGTCGTCGGTCACCCCGAGCCCGTCACGCAGGTACGCCCCGAACGACCCGTGCACCCGGCGCACCTCCGCGTACGCGGCGTCCAGGTACTCCTCGCGCACCTCCAACACGGGGCGCACCGCCTCGACGTCCAGCCCCGGCATCCGCCGGCGCATCGCCTCCAGCAGGACCTCCCGCAGGCTCTCGGTCAGCCGGTTGTTCGCCAGGTAGTCCGCCCGGATCGTCGCCTCGTCCACGCCGAGCGCGCTGAGCAGCAGCACCGTCAACCAGCCGGTCCGGTCCTTGCCCGCCGAGCAGTGGTAGACCAGCGGCAGGTTCTCCGCCTGGGCCGCCAGCCGCACCGCCGCGCCGAAGTTCGCCCGCGCCGACTCCCCGCTGACGAACCAGCGGTAGATCGCCGCCATCGCCGCCGGAGTGCCCTGCTCCGCCAAGGCCTCGTACGCGCCCAGGTCGTGCCCGAGCAGCACCGCCGAGACGTACGTGAACACAGGGTGCTCGGCGTCGTGCACCGGCAGGTGCACCACCCGCGGCTGACCGGCCAGCCGGTCCGGCGGGGCGACCGCCGTCTCCGAGTGGTCCCGCAGATCGACCACGCAGGACGGGCCGAGCTTGGCCAGCACCGGCAGGTCCTCGTCGGTCAGCCGACCCAGCGCCGGGGTACGGATCAGCACCCCCGGACGCACCCTGCGGCCGTCGGCGCCGACCAGACCGCCGAGGTCACGGGCGTTCGGCGCCCCCACCAACTCCCAATCCCGCCCGCTCATGCCGGCACTCCGCTGCGCTCCGTGCCGCCATGAGGCACCACCGCCCTGCACTTGATGATTCGATCGCTCATGCCGGCCTCCCCTTCGCCTGCCCGTGTCCGTATAGGGTGCCGCACATGACGATCGCCGCGGTACGCACCCATCGGCTTTCCGCCCCCTTACACACGCCGTTCGTCACCGCGCTGCGCCGTACCACCACCGTGGAAACCCTGGTGGTGGAGGTCGTCGACGCCGACGGCCGGTCCGGCTACGGCGAGGCGCCGCAGGTGTGGCAGGTCACCGGCGCGTCGGTCGCCGGTTCCGAGGCGTGCGTCCGCGAGCTGCTCGGTCCGACGCTCACCGGTCGCGACGCCGACGACCTGGTGGCCCGTTGCACCGAGGTGCAACGGGCGGTCGTCGGCAACGAGGCGGCGAAGGCGGCCGTCGACGTCGCGCTGCACGACCTGGCGGCGCGGCGGCTCGGCGTACCCCTGGTGCGTCTGCTCGGGGGCACCGCCCTGCGGGTGCCCACGGACGTCACGCTCGCCGCGGGCGACGCGGTGGACCTGGCGGCGGCGGCCCGGCAGCGGCGCGCGGAGGGCTTCGACGTGCTCAAGCTGAAGGTGGGCACCGACGCGGCCGGCGACCTGGAGCGGGTCCGCGCGGTGCGCTCCGCCGTCGGCGACGGCGTCCGCATCCGGCTCGACGCCAACCAGGGCTGGACCCCGCGCGAGGCGGTCCGGGTCATCCGTGGCGTCGAGGACGCCGGGCTGAACGTGGAGCTGGTCGAGCAGCCGGTCGCCCGTTGGGACCTGGACGGGCTGGCCTGGGTCAGCGACCGGGTGGACGTGCCGATCCTCGCCGACGAGTCGGTCTTCGGCGTCCGCGACCTGGTCGAGGTGATCCGCCGGCGGGCCGCCGACATGGTCAACGTCAAGCTCGCCAAGTGCGGCGGCCTGCACCCGGCCCGGACCCTGCTCGACCTGGCCGCCACGCACGGCCTCGGCACCGTCGTCGGGTCGATGATGGAGAGCCAGGTCGGTATCGGCGCCGCCGCGAGCCTGGTCGGCGCCTACGGCACGACCGCCGTCGCCGACCTGGACGCCGCCTGGTGGCTGGCCTGGTCGCCGGTGCGCGGCGGCCTGCGGTACGACGGCGCGACCGTCGTCCTGCCGGACGCGCCGGGCCTCGGCATCAGCTCCGTGACTGAAGTAAAGATGCAGACTCGCAGTTGATGCCCGTCGAAAACTTTCATATGGTCGCGGGAACATTCGGCGCGAGCTGGGGGTGGACGTGGAGCTGCAACCGGGCGGGGAGGCCGTGGTCCGGGTCGCGGTCGCGACCCTCTGGAGCTGCCCCGAGGCGGTACGGGCGGTCGACGCCCCCGCCCTGGCCGCGCGTACCGACATCGCGGCCTGGATCTCCGGCATGGACACCGAACAGCAGGTCGGCGACTGCGTACTGAGCCAGCTGCTGCTCGGCGAGCGGGTGCTGGTCACCGAGCTGCGCGACGACGGCTGGGCCCACGTGGTGGCGGTCGAGCAGCCGGCCCCCCGCCTGCACCCGCGCGGCTACCCGGGCTGGCTGCCCACCGAGCAGCTCGCCCCGGCCACCGGCACCGCCGACGCCGACCCGCTCGTCGTCGACGCCACCGTCACCGCGCTACGCGACGCGCCGGGCGGCGCCGAGGTGCTCCCCGGAGTCGTCCTGGGCACCCGGCTGACCCCGGCCGGGCCGGCGGTCGACGGCTGGCAACCGGTGCACGCGCCAGGCCACGCCGCGCCGCTCTGGCTGCCCGGTGGCGACGCGGTGCCGGCGCCCACCACGCCCCCGTCGGCCGGGGAGGTGCTGGCCGTCGCCCAGCGGCTGCTCGACGTCGTCTACATCTGGGGCGGGGTGTCGGCGTACGGCATCGACTGCTCCGGCCTGGTCCACCTGGCCTGGCGGCGGCTCGGCGTGCTGCTGCCGCGCGACGCCAGCGACCAGGCCACGGCGACCAGGCCGGTGCCGCTGGGCGCGGAACGCCCCGGTGACCTCTACTTCTTCGCCCGGCCGGGACGCCGCATCCACCACATCGGCATCGTCACCGCCGACCCGCGCCCCGGTGACGACCGGCGGATGCTGCACGCCTGCTATCTGCGGCGCCGGGTGCTGGAGGAGCGGCTGCCCGACGAGCGCACCGCCACCCTGGTCGGCGTCCACCGGGTCTGACCCGGGCCCGTCCGACGACCACCCAGTACGACACGAAGCGGGGCGCCCCCGGGAGGGCGCCCCGCTTCGTCGTCCGCGTACGCCTCAGGGGCGGGCGTCGACCAGCACCCGCCGTCGGTCGCGGGAGGACTTGATCAGGCTGGCCACGGTGGCCACCACGAGAGTGCCGAGGATGATCGTCAGGGACAGCCAGATCGGGATGTGCGGGGCCCAGGAGACGTGCTCGCCGCCATTGATGAACGGCAGCTTGTTGTCGGCGAGGGCCTCCAGCACCAGCTTGACGCCGATGAAGCCGAGCACCACGGCCAGGCCGTAGCTGAGGTAGATCAGGCGGCTGAGCAGACCGCCGAGCAGGAAGTAGAGCTGCCGCAGACCCATCAGCGCGAAGACGTTGGCGGTGAAGACCAGGTACGGCTCCTGCGTGATGCCGAAGATCGCCGGAATGGAGTCGAGCGCGAAGATCAGATCCGTGGTGCCGATGGCGATCATGACGATCAGCATCGGGGTGAAGATCCGCTTGCCCTTCACCGTGTGGGTGGTCATCCTGGCGCCGTCGTAGTCCCGGGAGATCGGCAGTGCCTTGCGGCTCCACCGGATCAACACGTTCTCGGAGAACTCGTCCTCGTCGGGCTCCCCCTGCCGGGCGAGGTTGATCGCGGTGTAGATCAGGAACGCGCCGAAGATGTAGAACACGAAGGAGAACTGCGAGATGAGCGCCGCGCCGGCCGCGATGAAGCCGCCGCGCATGACCAGCGCCAGCACGATGCCGATGAGCAGCACCTTCTGCTGGTACTGCCGGGGCACCCCGAACCGGGCCATGATGATCACGAAGACGAACAGGTTGTCGACCGAGAGGCTGTACTCGGTCAGCCAGCCGGTGTAGAACTGCCCGGCCGCGCTGGGCCCCGAGGTCAGCCAGAGGCCGGCGCCGAAGACCAGGGCCAGGGCGACGTAGAAGCCGACCCAGAGGCTCGACTCCCGCACGCTGGGCTCGTGCGGTCGCCGACCGATGATCAGCAGATCCACGAGCAGGATCCCGGTGAGGGCGATGAGCGTCCCCGCCCAGACCAGTCCGGACACGTCCAAGGTTCATTCCTCCGGCAGACAGGCAGCGACGGGCACACCGTACGCCCACGGTGGGCGCGGTGTGCCGGCGACGCTGACACTGGTGACTGTCGGAGGTCTCTTCCGTCGCCACCTGCAGGGCGGCGACCGACGGGGCCGGGTCGGGCGTCCAGATCGGCGCTCGACCGTGCTGACGACCCCGTCGCGGGGGAATACTCCCCTCCTCGCCCGCCATTGTCGCCCATCGTGGCGAGCGGCCGCAGCCCGGGCGGCCGGTGTCCTTCCCCACTCGCGAGCATCTATCGGAAGGCGCGTGACGGGGTACGCCGCCTGTCCGCGTCCTAGGAGGCTAGGTGCCCGGATGGGAGGCATGCGCCTCCCCTTTTCCGCGCGCCCGCCCTAG
Organism: Micromonospora echinofusca; assembly: GCF_900091445.1. Classification (NCBI taxonomy): domain Bacteria; kingdom Bacillati; phylum Actinomycetota; class Actinomycetes; order Micromonosporales; family Micromonosporaceae; genus Micromonospora; species Micromonospora echinofusca. The sequence continues at coordinate 1,601,988 of NZ_LT607733.1, read as the reverse complement.
GTCCGCCCGGGCCTCGGGAACAGACCCCCGCGACGCGCGGCCCGGACGGCGGCGTGAAAGGCTGCCGGCATGGTGCTTGAGGTCGCGCTCATCGACGTACTACCGGGCCACGAGGACGATTTCGCCGCCGCGTACGCCGAGGGGCATCCGGTGCTCGCGGGCACGCCCGGCTGCCGGTCGGTGCGGATGACCCGGGGCGTCGAGTCCCCGAGCCGCTTCGTGCTGCTGGTCGAGTGGGACTCGGTCGAGGCGCACAACGACAACTTCCGCGGCACCGAGCGCTTCGCGCGGTGGCGGGCGCTCATCGGTCCGCACTTCGCCAACCCGCCGCTGGTCGAGCACTTCGTGGACGTGCCGGCCTGAATTGTCGTACCCCTGCCCTAGGGTGCGCCGTGCACGCGTCGGCCGCCGGTCCCGGCGGGCTCGGGGGCGCCGGGCCCGGTTGCCGCGCGGCGATAACCGCTGGCCCCCGGGCACCAGGCCACGGTTGACTGGCCTCCATGACGCAACGGGTGGCCCTCGTGACGGGCGTGAGTCGGCGCATCGGCATCGGCGCGGCGGTCGCCCGCACGCTCGCCGCGGACGGCTGGCGGCTGCTGCTCACCGGCCTGCCGGAGTTCGACGACGCCCAGCCCTACGGCGGTGATCCCGAGGGCGTGCCGGCCCTGCTGGGCGAATTGGGCGACGCCGCACACGTCCGCGCCGACCTGCTCGACCCGGCGGCGCCCGCCGACCTGGTCGGCGAGGCGCTGCGCCGGCACGGCCGGCTCGACGCGGTGGTCGCCGTGCACGCATACTGCACCGACACCCCGTTCGGCGCGCTGGACGCGGCCGAGATCGACCGGCACCTGCTGGTCAACGTGCGGGCCACGCTGCTGCTCGCCGAGGCGTTCGCCGAGGCCTTCACCGCCGGCGAGGGCGGCCGGTTGGTGCTCTTCTCCAGCGGCCAGCGCCTCGGCCCGATGCCGCAGACCCTCGCCTATGCGGTCAGCAAGGCGGCGGTGGAGAACGCGACCTTCCAGCTCTCGCCGCTGCTGATGCCTCGCGGCATCACCGTCAACTGCGTCCATCCCGGCCCGACGGACACCGGGTACGCCTCCGCCGAGGCGTACGCCGAGGTCGCGAAGCTCTTCCCGGGCGGGCGCTGGGGCACCCCGCAGGACGCCGCCCGGCTGGTGCGGTTCCTCTGCTCGTCCGACGCCGACTGGATCACCGGCCAGGTGATCGACTCGGAGGGCGGCTTCCGCCGCCACGTGTGAGCGGGCTCAGTCGACGGCGAGGCGGTTCAGGGCCGCGACCGTCTCCTCCGGGCCGAGGGCCGCCTCCAACAGCCAGCCCGTGAGCCGCTCGTAGCGGTCGACGTCGACCGCCGTCGCCAGGCGTACGTCGGTGGTCAGCGCCTCCAGCATCACCGTGCGCGGGTCGGCCGGGTCGGGGAACGAGTAGCAGGAGTAGGGCGTGAGCGGCTGCGCCCCGCCCCGCGCGGCGACGCCCCGGGGCAGCAGCCGGATCGTCACGTGCGGCAGGCCGGCCAGGTCGACCAGGTGCCGCAGCTGCTCCCGCCACACCTGCGGTGGGGTGTCACCGGCGTCGCAGGCCGCCTCGGCGAGCAGCGCCGTGTAGCGGGGCGGGTCGGCCCGCCGCAGCACCTCGTGCCGCAGCGCCCGGGCGCGCACGTCGGCGTCCACGTCGAGGGCCGGGTCGAGCAGCCGGCCGACGGCGATCCGCAGCCGCGCGTACGCCGGGGTCTGGAGCAGCCCCGGCACGACGGCGGGCTGCCAGTCCACGATGCTCGCTGCGCCCGCCTCCAGCTCGGCGTAGGTGCGCTGCCGCTCCCCCATCTCCCCCAGCGCCTTCCACCAGCCCCGACTGGTGGCGGCGTCGCGGGCGATGACGATGAGCGCGTCGCGCTGCGGCGGCGGCACCTCGTAGACGTCGAGCAGGTCGAGCACGTCGGCCAGGTCGGGCCGGCTCTGCCCCAGCTCGATGCGGGACAGCTTCGAGGTGGAGGCCCACCCCAGCCGGTCGCAGACCTGCTCCAGGGTCAGCGCCTCCCGCCGCCGCAGCTGACGCAGCTCGGCGCCCAGCCGGGCGCGACGAATGACCGGACTCGTTGGCAACGGCATCCCCTGCCTCCCCACCGAGGGAGAGTACGCAAGGACGATCACTGAGCGCAATAGCTCGCTCGCGTACCGCAACTGGGACCGCTCGCCCTGCCGCACCACAGGGGTCCGCGTCGCGGCGGTCAGGGCCGGTACGTGCCGAACGACCAGACGTTCCCCGCCAGGTCACGGGCGGCGTAGTCGCGGGAGCCGTAGTCGGTGTCGAAGGGCTCGCGGACGATCTCGGCACCGGCCGCCCGGGCGCGGGCGTGGTGCGCGTCGAGATCATCCACCGCCACGTACACCGACCACTCCTCGTCGCCCGGGCGGGGCGCGGAGTCGGGCCGCTCACCCACCATGATCATCCCAGTGTCGAGGATGAGCTCGGCGTGCGCCACGGAACCGTCGGGCGAGTCATGGACGGCGTGCACGGTGAAGCCGAACGCCGCGCAGAGCCAGTCGATGGCGGGGCGCGCGTCCCGGTAACGGAAGATCGGGTAGATGGTTCGCATGCCCCGATTCTGCCGCCGAGCCGGTCAGCCGGGATTGGACGAATGTGACCTCGCGAGCAGCGCGGCCGGGGTGTCGCCGGCAAACTCGCGGAAGTCGCGGATCAGGTGGGACTGGTCGTAGTAGCCGCAGCGCACGGCCAGATCCGCCCAGCCGCCGGCCAGCCCCGGGTGCTCCGCCCCGACGAGTGCCTCCGGCACGCCCGGCCCCGCGCCCAAGGCCGCGTACGCGCGGTGGAAGCGCAACAGCCGGGCAACGGTCTTCGGCGACAGGCCGACCTCCTGGCGGAACCGCACGGCGAAGTGACGGCGACTCCAGCCCAGTTCGTCGGCGAGCGGCCCCACGCCGATCCGCCCGCCGTTGTCGGCCAGCCGCTGCCAGGCCCGGCCCAGCCGCGCGTCGACCGGCCCGGCCGTCGCCAGCCGGGCGGCCAGCGCGGCGTCGAGCAGGGCAAAACGGGCCGACCAGCTCTCGGCGGCAGCGAGGCGGCACCGCAACCGGTCCAACCACCCTCCCGGCAGGTGCTCGACCGCCACCGCCCGGTTGGCCAGTTCCCCGAGGGGCAGCCCGAGGATCCGCCGGGCTGCCAGCGGGGCCAGCAACAGCTCGACGCCCTCGCCCACGCCGAAGGTGCGGGTCGCGCAGTACGCGTCGAAGGTGCCGGCGACGAACGAGTCGACCCGGTAGGCGCTGCGCTCGGCGCTGCGCGGGTCGACGACGTCGAGCGGGGCGCCCCAGCCGAGGATGACCACCACGAACGCCCCGGCCACCTCCCGGCGGACGAGGGGCTGCGCGGCCCACTCCCGGTAGCCGACGTAGCGCTCCACGAAGGGGCGCAGCCGGACCTCGGGGACGCCGACGACCAGTTCGCCGGCCACCCCGTCCATCACCGGCCCCCCGTCGTCACCGCGGGACCGTGCGCCGGCCGCTGCGGTTTCGGGCGGAGCGCCGGCGCCGACCGGTCACTTCACCCCGGCCGCGTCCATGCCGCGCAGCTCCTTCTTCAGGTCGGCGACCTCGTCGCGGATCCGCGCGGCCAGCTCGAACTGGAGCTCCCGGGCGGCGGCCAGCATCTGGTCGTTGAGTTCCTGGATGAGCTGGGCCAGCTCGGCCCGGGCCATGCCCTCCCGCGCGGGCCCGGCGCCGCCGGCCCGGCTGCGGCTGCGGGTCTCCTTGACCGGCGCCTTGCCCCGGGAGAGCTGCCGTACGGCACCGCCGACGCGGCTGTTCTCGGTGTCCTCCGCCTCGCGGTAGATGTCGTCGAGGATGTCGTGGATCTTCTTGCGCAGCGGCTCGGGACTGATGCCGTGGGCCTCGTTGTGCGCGATCTGCTTGTCGCGCCGCCGGTTGGTCTCCCCGATCGCCTCGGCCATCGACGGGGTGATCCTGTCGGCGTACATGTGGACCTGGCCGGAGACGTTGCGGGCCGCCCGGCCGATGGTCTGGATCAGCGACCGGCCGCTGCGCAGGAAGCCCTCCTTGTCGGCGTCGAGGATCGCCACCAGCGACACCTCCGGCAGGTCGAGACCCTCCCGGAGCAGGTTGATGCCCACCAGCACGTCGTAGTCGCCCTTGCGCAGCTCGCGCAGCAGCTCCACCCGGCGCAGCGTGTCGACCTCGGAGTGCAGGTAGCGCACCCGGATGCCGTTCTCCAGGAGGTAGTCGGACAGGTCCTCGGCCATCTTCTTGGTCAGCGTGGTGACCAGCACCCGCTCGTCGCGCTCGGTACGCAGCTTGATCTCGTGCATCAGGTCGTCGATCTGGCCCTTGGTAGGCTTGACGACGACCTCCGGGTCGATCAGGCCGGTCGGTCGGATCACCTGCTCGACGAACTCGCCCTGGGCCTGCTCCAGCTCCCACGGGCCGGGCGTGGCGGAGAGGAAGACCATCTGGCCCACCCGCTCCAGGAACTCGTCGAAGCGCAGCGGCCGGTTGTCGGCGGCACTGGGCAGCCGGAAGCCGTGGTCGATCAGCATCCGCTTGCGGGACGCGTCGCCCTCGTACATGCCGCCGATCTGCGGGATGGTCACGTGCGACTCGTCGACGACCGTGAGGAAGTCGTCGGGGAAGTAGTCGAGCAGACAGTGCGGCGGGCTGCCGGGCAGCCGGCCGTCCATGTGCATCGAGTAGTTCTCGATGCCGGAGCAGAACCCGACCTGGCGCATCATCTCGATGTCGTAGGTGGTGCGCATCCGCAGCCGCTGCGCCTCCAGCAGCTTGCCCTGCCGCTCCAGCTCGGCCAGCCGCTCGGCCAACTCGGCCTCGATGTCGCGGATCGCCCGCTCCATCCGCTCCGGCCCGGCCGCGTAGTGGGTGGCCGGGAAGATGACCAGCCCGTCGACCGCCTTGACCACGTCGCCGGTGAGCGGGTTGAGGTAGTAGAGCTTCTCCACCTCGTCGCCGAAGAGCTCGATCCGCACGGCCAGCTCCTCGTAGGCCGGGATGATCTCCAGCGTGTCGCCGCGGACCCGGAAGGTGCCCCGGTTGAAGGCCATGTCGTTGCGCGTGTACTGGATGTCGACCAACCGGCGCAGCAGCTGGTCACGGTCCAGCTCCTGCCCGACCGCGACCCGCACCGCCCGGTCGAGGTATTCCTCCGGGGTGCCCAGCCCGTAGATCGCCGAGACGGTGGCCACCACGATCACGTCGCGGCGGGTGAGCAGCGACATGGTCGCCGAGTGCCGCAGCCGCTCGACCTCCTCGTTGATCGAGGAGTCCTTCTCGATGTAGGTGTCGGTCTGCGGGATGTAGGCCTCGGGCTGGTAGTAGTCGTAGTAGGAGACGAAGTATTCGACGGCGTTGTGCGGCAGCAGCTCGCTGAACTCCTTGGCCAGCTGCGCGCAGAGGGTCTTGTTGGGCGCCAGCACCAGCGTCGGCCGTTGCACCCGCTCGATCAGCCACGCGGTGGTGGCGCTCTTGCCGGTGCCCGTCGCGCCGAGCAGCACGGTGTTGCGGTCGCCGCGCCGGACCCGGCGCTCCAGCTCGTCGATGGCCGCCGGTTGGTCGCCGGCCGGCTGGAACTCGCTGATGACCTGGAAACGGCCGTCGAGCCGGGGAATGTCGAGCGCCATGACCCCAACGGTACGCCGGGGGTCCGACACCGCGACGCCACTACGCCCGGTCCGTGATCGGCTTCAATATTCACATTGTGTGGCGCATCTCACCGGACTACGCTCTCCGTGTAGGCCGCTCGCGGCGGCCGACCGGGCAGGTGGCCAGGCCGTCAGGGCCGGCCCGCCCCCGGCACAGGGGTCGCAGCACCCGGCATGCCCGGCGTGCGCACCCGACGTGGTCGCGCGTGAGGCGCTGACCGGCCGCCGCGAGCGCCCCTGCTCGTCACCCCACCGGGGCGAATCGCGTTCAACCTCCCATGGAGACCTCCGCCGACCGGACCGCCCGTCCCGGCCCGACGCACCCGCCACCGGCCACCCCGCCGCACGACGACGCCCACACCGGCGGCGTCCCACGGGTGGTGACCGGCCGTCGGCGTACCGTCCTGCTGGTGCTCGCGGCCGTGGCCGTGCTCTCCGCCGCCGCGCTGGTGGTGGGGCTGCTGACCTGGGCACCCGAGCGGGCGGAACAGCCGCGGGCGCTGACCGCCGACGAACGCGAGCGGCTGGCCGCGATGCGGGTCACCAACTACCGGGACCTGCGGGCCGGGGTGCGCGTGACGGCGGGCGCCGGCGGGGCGCGTACCGAACTCGTCGGCTGGGTCGACTGGTCGCGGCCGATGGTCTACCTCGACGTCGGCGGGCCCGGCGCGGGCGCCGAGCGCGGGCTGCTCCAGGCCACCCCGACGGTGGCCCTGCTGCGGCCCGACCCGACGGCGGTGCCGACCCCCGCGCCGCCCCCGCTTGTGCCGCCGACGGAGCGCTGGCGGCTGCACGACCCGTCCGCCGGGCGGTGGCTGGCCGCCGTGCTCGACCTGGTCTTCCGCCTCGCCACCGACCGCCCGGACCCGCCGGCCGACGCGGCGCGCCGCGTCGGTGGCGCCAGCGTCGGGGCGGCGCCGGTCGACATCCTCCAGGCGCCGCCGCCCGGTCCCGGCGCGTCGGCCCCGCCCCCGTCGCCGGACGGGCACCCGCGCTACTGGCTCGACCACGACGCCCGGCTGCACCGGCTGGAGACCGTGCTGGCCGGCGCCGGACCGGTGACCGTGCAGCTCAACCGGGCGGACCGGCCGACGCTGCGGCCCGTCGACGCCCTCGGCGGGCGGCCGGGGCAGCCCCGGGCGCTGAGCACCGCCGAACGGGGCCGGCTCGACCGGTTGCCCGCCCGGCTGCGGGCCCGCGGGGGCGCCGCCGTGACCCTGACCGCGCCCGTCGCCACCGTCACCAACCTGCGCGGTGCCGGCTGGGTGAGCTGGGGCACGCGGACCGCGTACGTGGCCGTCGCCGACCTCGGCGTGCCGGATCGCCGGACGCTGCTGCGCGTGGACGGCACCGGCGCCAGCCGCGCGGACGTGCCGGCCACGACCGTCCCGGGCGGCGTGGAGTCGCCCGGCCGGCCGCCGCTGCCGCCGCCCGCCGAGGGGTGGCGCGCCGACCCGCGCCGCGCGGGCGAGCTGGGGCTGCTGCTCGACGCGGCCCTGCGGGCCGCCGGGCCTGGCGGACGGGAGGCCCCCCGTCGGATCCGCGGCGACACCGTCGCCGGGAGGACCGTCGACGTGGTCGAGCTGCGAACGGCGCGGGGGCCGCTGCGCTACTGGATCGACCGTTCCGGCGAGCTACGCCGCCTGGAGCGGCGTACCCGCGTCGGCGCGTGGGCCCAGCTCGACCTGACGCCCGACCCGGTGCCCCGGCTCGTGCCGGCGCCCCGGCCCCCGGTCGGGGGCCGCTGACCGGTCAGGGACGCCAGCCCGTCTGCGCCGCCCACTGCTCGGCGCGCAGGTGCTCCTCGTCGAACCACGGGTCCTTCGCGGTGGTCCAGGTGGCGCTGTCGGGGGCGGAGGCCGCCAGCTCCCGCTTCAGCGTCAGGTAGGCCGACCGCTGGTCCGGGTCGGCACGCAGGTGGTCGCGCATCAGCAGCGCGTACCGCCAGCCGGGCGAGTCCACCGGGCGGACGTGCAGGTGCACGGGGCGGCCGGGGTCGGCGCTGGCGTGCAGCCGCTTCTCCCAGCGGGCGCTGCCGGGCGGGCGGGGGTTGTCCCACCAGTCGCCGGGCAGGCGCGGGAAACCCGCCGCCGCGAGTCGTTCGGCCAGCGGCCCGTCCGCGTCGGCGAGGGTCGGGACGGTGAGCTGGATGTCGATCACGTCCTTGGCGGCGAGTCCCGGGACCGCGGTCGAGCCGATGTGGTCGATGCGCGGGTCGGCGGGGGCGACCGCGTGCCGGATCCGGGCGGCCAGCCGCGCGTACTGCTGCGGCCAGGTCGGGTCGGCCTCCGTCAGGACGACGTGCTCCGAGGTGGCCGCCCGCCGCTCGCGCAGGTTCGCCTCGTAGGGCCGCAGCCGCTCGTGCCACAGCGCGTCGACCGCCGCGTGCAGGTCGGCGAGGCTGCCGTCGTTGGTCAGCAGCACGTCCGCCGCGGCCCGGCGCCGCGCGTCGTCGGCCTGCGCGGCGATCCGCCGCTCGGCCTCCGCCCGGTCCATCCCCCGGTCGCGGGCCAGCCGCGCGAGTCGGGTGGCCACCTCCGTCTGCACCACGACCACCAGGTGGTACGAGGGGGCGAGCCCCACCTCCACCAGCAGCGGCACGTCGTTGACCACGATCGCGTCGGGCCCCGCCGCGGCGGCCAGCTCGGCGGAGCGGGCCCGTACGCGGGGATGGGTGATCGCCTCCAGGCGGCGGCGCGCCGTCTCGTCGGCGAACACCAGCGCGCCCAGCGCCGCCCGGTCGAGGGCGCCGTCGGCGTCGAGGACCCGGTCGGAGAAGGCCGCGACGATCTCGGCCAGCCCTTCCGTGCCCGGCGCGACCACCTCCCGGGCCAGGCGGTCGGAGTCGATCACCACCGCGCCGCGTTCCGCCAGGCGCCTCGCCACGGCGCTCTTGCCCGACCCGATGCCTCCGGTCAGTCCCACCTTCAACACGGGCACCAGTCAACCGGATCACCCCGGTGCCGTGGGCACCGGGGCACCCTATTCCAGTATTAGGATAGGAGCGTGGAGCTGACCCCCGCCGAGCTGACCGTGCTGGGCCTGATCGTCGAGCGCGCACGGCACGGCTACGACCTGGAGCAGGTCATCGCGCAACGCGGCATCCGGCAGTGGACCGACGTCGGGTTCTCCTCGATCTACTACCTGCTCGGCAAGCTGGAGAAGCGCGGCCTGGTCCACGCTCCCGAGGCTCCCGCCACCGCGAAGTCCCGCCGCGTCTTCCACGCCACCGCCGAGGGCCGACAGGTCGCGGCGCGCACCGCGCTGGCCCTCGTCGCGCAGCCGCAGCCGGTCCGGCATCCGCTGCTCGCCGGCCTCGCCAACCTGCCCCTGCTCTCCGACCGGGAGTACGCGGTGGCGCTGCGTACCCGGCTGGCGGGGGTCGAGGCCCGCATCGGGGCGATCCGGGCGGCGCAGCAGGCGCAGGCCCCCCTCCCGCGACCGGCGCACGAGGTGTTCTCGTACTCACTGAGCCTCCTGGAGGCGGAAAGGCAGTGGCTCGCCGCCCGAGCCCAGGTGCCCGATGACGGACAAGACTGACTTCAAGAAGTCCCTCGACACGTACCGGGCCGAACGGGGCCGGTTCCGGGTCGTGGACGTGCCCGACACGCGGTACCTGATGATCGACGGCCACGGCGACCCGAACACCTCGCCGGCGTTCACCGACGCCGTCGAGGCCCTCTACCCCGTGGCCTACAAGCTGAAGTTCACCGGCGGACGCGACCTCGGACGCGACTACGTCGTACCGCCCCTGGAGGGCCTGTGGTGGGCCGAGGAGATGGCGTCCTTCACCACCGCCCGCGACAAGTCACGATGGAGCTGGACGTTGATGATCATGACGCCGGACTGGATCGGCCGGGACCTGTTCACCGCCGCCGTGGCGCAGGCCGGGGCCCGCAACCGCCCGTCGCGTCTCGACGACGTCCGGCTGGAGACGCTGTCCGAGGGTCGGTGCGTGCAGACGCTGCACGTCGGTTCGTTCGACGACGAGGCCGAGGTGCTGGCGCGCCTGCACGACGAGTTCGTCCCGGGCAACGGGCTGCGGATGGTCGGCCGGCACCACGAGATCTACCTCAGCGACTTCCGCAGGGTCGCCCCCGAGAGGCGACGCACCATCCTGAGACAGCCGGTCGCCGACGCCGCGCCGCCGGGTGCGTAGGAACGACGGAGGCCCCGCCCCCGGCGATCTCGCGATCGCGGGGACGGGGCCCGTCGTCGTTCAGCGGGTCACTTGCCGCCGGCGAGCTTCTCCCGCAGAGCGGCGAGCGCCTCGTCGGTGGCCAGGGTGCCGGCCGGCTCCTCGGCCTGGCGGCTCGGGGCCGCGCTGGTCGAGGTGGTGGTGCCACCACCGGTGACGGCCGGAGCCGGGTTGGCAGCGGCCTCGGCGTCGGCGGCCCGGGAGGTCTGCACCTGCTTGGTGTGGGCCTCCCAGCGCTGACGCGCCTCGGCGTACTGGTTCTCCCAGGTCTCGCGCTGCTTGTCGTACCCCTCGAGCCACTCGCCCGTCTCCGGGTCGAAGCCCTCCGGGTAGATGTAGTTGCCCTCGGCGTCGTACGTCGCGGCCATGCCGTAGAGGGTCGGGTCGAAGTGCTCCTCGCCCTCGACGAAGCCCTCGTTGGCCTGCTTGAGCGACAGCGAGATCCGGCGGCGCTCCAGGTCGATGTCGATGACCTTGACCATGACCTCGGAGCCGACCTGGACGACCTGCTCCGGGATCTCCACGTGGCGCTCGGCCAGCTCGGAGATGTGGACCAGGCCCTCGATGCCGTCGTCCACCCGGACGAAGGCGCCGAACGGCACCAGCTTGGTGACCTTACCCGGCACGATCTGCTGGATCGCGTGGGTGCGGGCGAACTGACGCCACGGGTCCTCCTGGGTCGCCTTCAGCGACAGCGAGACCCGCTCGCGGTCCAGGTCGACGTCCAGGACCTCGACCTCGACCTCCTGGCCCACCTCGACGACCTCGGACGGGTGGTCGATGTGCTTCCAGGACAGCTCGGAGACGTGCACCAGGCCGTCCACGCCGCCCAGGTCGACGAACGCGCCGAAGTTGACGATCGAGGACACGACGCCCTTGCGGACCTGGCCCTTCTGGAGCTTGTTGAGGAACTCGGTGCGCACCTCGGACTGCGTCTGCTCCAGCCAGGCCCGGCGGGACAGGACCACGTTGTTGCGGTTCTTGTCCAGCTCGATGATCTTGGCTTCGAGCTCGCGGCCGACGTACGGCTGCAGGTCACGCACCCGACGCATCTCGACCAGGGACGCGGGCAGGAAGCCGCGCAGCCCGATGTCGAGGATGAGGCCACCCTTGACCACCTCGATGACCGAGCCGCGGACGACGCCGTCCTCGTCCTTGATCTTCTCGATGGTGCCCCAGGCCCGCTCGTACTGCGCCCGCTTCTTGGAGAGGATCAGACGACCCTCCTTGTCCTCCTTCTGGAGGACCAGGGCCTCGATGTGGTCACCAACCGAAACGACCTCGGCCGGGTCCACGTCGTGCTTGATCGACAACTCCCGAGAGGGGATGACGCCCTCGGTCTTGTAGCCGATGTCGAGCAGGACCTCGTCCCGATCGACCTTGACGACGGTGCCTTCGACAATGTCGCCGTCGTTGAAGTACTTGATGGTCTCGTCGATCGCGGCGAGGAAAGCCTCCTCGGAACCGAGATCGTCGTGAGTGACCCGGGTGGCGCTCGAGGGGGCCTCGATGCTGCTCGTCATGTGGGCGGTTGCTCCGGTCGGATGGTGTGTCACAGCAGGCTGGTGTGTCGCGGTGACCTGTTCGCGCCAGCGGATCCGTCGCCGGGCACACCGAAAGATCATCGCGTGAGATCATGGATGTGGCTCCGCCAGTGGTCCCGGAGACCGCGCACCTGCTCCCTGCCGAGGCACACGATCCGCGAGCGCATCGTCTAGCCTACCCGCTGTATTACCACAGCGTGCAAGGCCTCCCGCCCTCTCGTCGCCTCGTCAGCTGCGAAAGCGGAGATATCGGTAGGAAGGCGTCGCAGATGTAGCGTCCGTCACAGGAGCATCAGGGTGAACGGTAGCGCCGCACGCCACGCCACGCACCGCGGGGGTGGGCCGGCGCGCGGGTCCCCCGGGGCTAGCGTGGGCGCGTGGATGACGACAGCCGGGTGACCCGGCGCCGGGTCGGCGACGCCGAGGCCCGCCGCGCGAACCGCCGCTGGTGGGACGCCGACGCCGACGACTACCAGGCCGAGCACGGCCGGTTCCTCGGCGACCTGGACTTCGTCTGGTGCCCCGAGGGCGTGCGGGAGGCCGACGTACGGCTGCTGGGTGAGCTGTCCGGGCGGCGGGTGCTGGAACTCGGCTGCGGGGCCGCCGCCGCCGCGCGGTGGCTCGCCACCCGCGGCGCCCGGCCGGTCGCCCTCGACCTGTCCGCCGGGATGCTGCGGCACGCCGCGCTGGCGGCCGCGCGCACCGGCGTACGCGTGCCGCTGGTGCAGGCCGACGCGCTGGCCCTGCCCTTCGCCGACGCCGCGTTCGACACCGCCTGCACCGCGTTCGGGGCGATCCCCTTCGTGGCCGACTCGGCGGCGGTCATGCGCGAGGTGTTCCGGGTGCTGCGCCCCAGCGGCCGGTGGGTGTTCTCGGTGACCCACCCGATGCGGTGGATCTTCCTCGACGATCCCGGCGAGGGCGGGCTGACCGCCGTGCACTCGTACTTCGACCGCTCCCCCTACGTCGAGCAGGACGAGACCGGCGATGCCACCTACGTCGAGCAGCACCGCACGCTCGGCGACCGGGTCCGCGAGTTGGTGGGCGCCGGGTTCCGCCTGGTCGACCTCGTGGAGCCGGAGTGGCCCGAGGGGCACGAGGAGATCTGGGGGCAGTGGAGTCCGCTGCGCGGCCGGCTGTTCCCCGGCACCGCCATCTTCGTCGCGGAGAAGCCCGCCTGAGCGAGCCGGACAGTCGGTGCGACGTTCGAGGCGGGCCGCGGGGTTACGCTGAGCCGGTGAGCGCCGAGCCGATCGCGACACCACCTGGTCCCTGGTGTCCGGACCCGATGCGGCAGCAGCGTGCCGACTACACGCTGGAGGACCTGCTCGGCCTGCCGGACGACGCCCCCCGCGTCGAACTCGTCGACGGAGTCATCCAGGTGACACCCTCCCCCACCCTGGGCCACCAGGACATTTCCAGCCTGCTCTGGCTGTGGCTGCGAACCCACTGCCCCGCACACCTGCGTGCCACACAGGCCGTCGGCGTGGCCCTCAATGCGAACACCAGCCGGCAGCCGGACGTGCTGCTGTGCCGGACGGAGGTGACCGCCGACCGGTCGCTGCTCATGCCGGACGACGTCATCCTCGCGGTCGAGGTGGTGTCGCCCGGCACCCGCCGCACCGACCGGTTCGCCAAGCCCGGCGAGTACGCCGCCGCAGGCATCCCCTTCTACTGGCGGATCGAACAGGACCCCATCCACCTCTACGCCTACCGGCGGGGCGATCGGCTCGGGCCGGGCGGCGAGCGACAGTACGAACTGATCGCCGACAGCGCGGAGCTGATCGAGCTGGTCGAACCATTCGAGATCAAGCTGCCGATCGCCGACATCACGCCGTAGCCCGCGGGGCGTCGTTTCGGCCCATCGACGCCGGGTACCCGCGCGGCATGGCCGAGCAGAGCGAGTTCCGCGAGGGCGACCACGTCTCCTGGGCCAGCCACAGCGGCCGGGCGTACGGCGTGGTCAAGGAGAAGATCACCGAACGCACGCACGTGCGCGGGCACGCCGTAAACGCGTCCCCGGACGACCCGCAGTACCGGATCCGCAACGACGACCCGGGGCGGGACGTCGCACACCGACCGGAGGTGCTGCGCCATGAGCAGGGGTGACGAGGGCCGCGACACCTACCGGGAGTTCACCGAGGCGGTGAACATGAAGCCGGTCGAGCTGTCGAAGTGGCTGGAGACCGACGAGTCGAAGCAGGTCGGCTGGCACAAGGGTGGGCGCTCCGGCGGCGGCGAGTCGGTCGGGCACGAGTCCGGCCGGAAGATCATCAACCTGCTGCGGCGTAAGCGCGCCGAGCTCTCCGAGGGCGACTACCGGCACATGCGCAAGGTCGTCGGCTACGTCCGCCGGCACATGGCGCAACGCCCCTCCGGCGACGTCCGGGACACGAAGTGGCGCTGGTCGCTGATGAACTGGGGGCACGACCCCCTGAAGCGCTGAGCTCGCCCGCTTGACCCTGCCACTGACGGCAGGGTCGGACGATCCGCCCCATGAGTCGAGCGCAGCGTAGGATCGTCGTCGTCACCGGTGCGGGTACCGGGATCGGACGGGCCACCGCCCGTGAGTTCAGCGCCCAGGGGTCGCGCGTCGTCGCGGTGGGACGACGGGCCGCGCCCCTGGCGGAGACCGCCGCCGGTCACCCCGGCATCGAACCGCTGGTCGCCGACGTCACCGCCCCCGGCGCGGCGGAGCTGATCGTCGGCGCCGCCACCGAGCGGCACGGCCGCCTCGACGTCCTGGTCAACAACGCGGGCGTCGCCGGCGGCGGTCCGCTCGGTTCCCTCGTCGCGGACACAGTCGAGCGCCACCTGGCGACGAACCTGGTCGCGCCGATCCAACTCGCCCGGGCGGCGGTGCCGGCGCTGACCGACAGCCGAGGCGTCATCGTCAACGTCACCACGTCGGTCGGGTCGCGCGCCTGGCCGGGCAGTTCGCTGTACGCGGCGGGAAAGTCCGCCCTGGACTCGCTGACCCGCAGCTGGGCGGTGGAACTCGCGCCGCACGGGATCAGGGTGGTGGCGGTCGCGCCCGGCGCCGTCGACACCCCGATCGGCGTTCACCAGGGGCTGACGCCGCAGCAGCGTGCCGAGGTACGCCGGTGGCAGGTGGCGCGCACGCCGCTGGGACGCGTCGGCCGCCCCGCGGAGGTGGCGTGGGCGATCCTGCACCTCGCCGACCCGGCGGCCGGCTTCGTCACCGGCATCGTGCTGCCGGTCGACGGCGGCGCCGTGATCGCGTGACGGCGCCGCGCGCCGCACTGGTAGAACGGTGCCCGGAGGTGCGGACCATGCTGATCGGCGAGCTGGCGGCGGCCACCGGCGCCACGCCGCGCGCGCTGCGGCACTACGAGCGGCACGGTCTGATCGACTCCCGGCGGGCCCACAACGGCTACCGCGTCTACGACGCGCGGTCGGTCGGCCGGGTGCGCAACATCCGCCACCTGCTGGCCGCCGGCCTGACGCTCGACGACGTACGGACGTTCCTGCCCTGCCTCGACGGCGACGTGGCCGCCGCCGCGCCCGCACCGGCCGGCGTCCGGGTCGCCCTGGACCGGCTCGCGGTGCTCGACGCCCGCATCGCGGCGCAGACGGCGGTACGCGACCGGCTGGCGGCTGCCCTGCGCGCGGCGGGCACGGCTGTCCCAAACGGCTGACCACGACGCGGACCTTGCCCCGATCACGTCCGTCCCGCGTGGTTCGACGGGCGACGCGGGCCCGGCCGTCCTACCCCGACCACGTCCGTTCCGCGCGGTTCGACGGGCGACGCCGGCCCTGCCGCCCTCCCCGGGCAGGGCCGGGTGCCGACGCGCGGCGGGACGGTGCCCGTCAGTGGTCGGCGCTGTTCCAGTCGCGCCCCTCGCCGACGGAGACCTCCAGCGGCACCGACAGCGGGTGCGCCGCGCCCATCTCCCGCCGCACCAGCGCCTCCAGGGTCTCCCGTTCGCCGGGGGCGACCTCGAACACCAGCTCGTCGTGCACCTGGAGCAGCATCCGCGAGCGCAGGCCCGCCTCCCGCAGGGCGGTGTCGACGTGCAGCATGGCGACCTTGATGATGTCGGCCGCCGAGCCCTGGATGGGGGCGTTGAGCGCCATCCGCTCGGCCATCTCCCGGCGCTGCCGGTTGTCGCTGACCAGGTCGGGCAGGTAGCGGCGGCGGCCCAGGATGGTCGAGGTGTAGCCGTCGTGGCGGGCGCGGGCGACGACCTCCTGGAGGTAGTCGCGCACCCCGCCGAACCCGGCGAAGTAGTTCTCCATCAGCCCGCGCGCCTCCTCGGCGGTGATCCCGAGCTGCTGGGAGAGGCCGAACGCGCTCAGCCCGTACGCCAAGCCGTAGTTCATCGCCTTGATCTTGCGCCGCTGGTCGGCGGTGACCTCGTCCACCGGCACCCCGAAGACCGACGAGGCGGTGGCGGCGTGGAAGTCGGCGCCGGAGTTGAACGCCTCGATGAGCGCCTCGTCCGACGACAGGTGCGCCATGATCCGCATCTCGATCTGGCTGTAGTCGGCGGTCAGCAGGCAGTCGTAGCCCTCCCCCACCACGAAGGCCCGCCGGATGCGGCGGCCCTCCTCGGTGCGGATCGGGATGTTCTGCAGGTTGGGCTCGGTCGAGGAGAGCCGTCCGGTGGCCGCCACCGTCTGGTTGAAGGTGGTGTGGATGCGGCCGTCGTCGGAGACCGACTTGAGCAGCCCGTCGACGGTCGTCTTCAGCTTCGCCACGTCGCGGTGGCGCAGCAGGTGGGCCAGCACCGGGTGCGGGTTCTGCGCGTGGAGCCACTGGAGGGCGTCGGCGTCGGTGGTGTAGCCGGTCTTGATCTTCTTGGTCTTGGGCAGGCCCAGCTCGCCGAAGAGGATCTCCTGCAACTGCTTCGGCGAACCGAGGTTGAACTCCCGGCCGACCGCCTCGTACGCCCCCTGGGCGGCGGCCTTCACCTCGGCGGCGAAGTGTGCCTCCAGCTCGGAGAGGTAGTGCGTGTCGGCGGCGATGCCGGTGCGCTCCATGCCGGCGAGCACCCGCATCAGCGGCAGCTCCACCCCGGCCATCAGCCGCGCCGACTGCTCGCCGTCGCGGGACAGCTCGGCGTCGATCGCGTCGGCCAGGTCGAGGGTGGCGCGGGCCTGGAGCATGAGGTTCTGCTCCGCCTCGGCGTCGTTACCGAGCCCCTCGAGGGTGAGCTGGCCGGTCTCCGGGGCGTCGACCCGCAGCTCGCGGTGCAGGTAGCGCAGGGCCAGGTCGGTCAGGTCGTAGGAGCGCTGGTCGGGGCGGGCCAGGTAGGCGGCGATCTGCGTGTCGCGCAGGATGCCCTCCAGGCTCCAGCCGTGCGCGGCGAACGCCAGCACCGCCGGCTTGCTGTCGTGCAGCACCTTGGGCCGCCCGGCGTCGGCCAGCCAGGCCGCCAGGGCCGCCTCGTCGGTCGGCTCCAGGGTGGCGGGGTCGACCCAGGCCGCCGCGCCGCCGGCGGTGGCCAGCGCAAGCCCGGTCACCGAGGCGGTGTGCCGGCGGTTGGGGCCGGTGTCGAACTTCGCCGCCACGCCCACCGGGGTGTCGGCCGGCGCGTGCGTCTCCAGCCACCCGGCGAGCGCGCCGGGCTCGGTGAGCACCTCGCCGGTCAGGTCGAACCCGGACTCGGCCTCCGGCTCCACCGCCTCCAGGTACTGGTAGAGCCGGTCCCGCAGGATGCGGAACTCGAGGGTGTCGAAGACCTGGTGGACGGCCTCGCGGTCCCATCCCTCCCAGCGCGTCTCCTCGGGGCGCAGCGGCAGCTCCACGTCGGAGACGAGGCAGTTGATCTCGTAGTTGCGGATCACGTCGGCGAGCCGCTCGCGCAGGCTGTCGCCGGCCTTGCCCTTGATCTCGTCGGCCCGCGCGACGACCCCGTCGACCCCGCCGTACGTGGTGATCCACTTCGCGGCGGTCTTCGGGCCGACACCGGGCACGCCGGGCAGGTTGTCGCTGGTCTCGCCCACCAGGGCGGCCAGGTCGCGGTAGCGCTCCGGGGGGACGCCGTACTTCGCCTCGATCGCCGCCGGGTCCATCCGGGCCAGGTCGGAGACGCCCTTGCGCGGGTAGAGCACCGTGATCCGGTCGCCGACGAGCTGGAACGCGTCCCGGTCGCCGCTGCTGATCAGCACCGACATGCCCTGGTCGCGGGCCTGGCAGGCGAGGGTGGCGATGATGTCGTCGGCCTCGAAGCCCTCCTTCTCCACCACCGGGATGCGCAGCGCCGCGAGGACCTCCTTGACCAGGCTCACCTGGCCCTTGAAGTCGGTCGGGGTCTCGCTGCGGCCGGCCTTGTACTCCGCGTACTTCTCCGTGCGGAAGGAGCGGCGGGAGACGTCGAAGGCGACCACGATGTGCGTCGGCTGCTCGTCGCGCAGCACGTTGATCAGCATGGACGTGAAGCCGTAGACCGCGTTGGTCGGCTGCCCCGTCGTGGTGGAGAAGTTCTCCACCGGCAGGGCGAAGAACGCCCGGTATGCCATGGAATGTCCGTCGACGAGAAGCAGGCGCGGCGTCGTAGCTGTCACGGCAGCGACTCTAGTCGCCCGCTCCGACACTCCCGGACACCGGCACGGACGCGACACGCGACGGATGCCACCGGCACGCGGCGCGACCGCCACGGACGTCACCGGCACGGGATGCCGGCGCGGCCCGGGCGGGGCCGCGCCGGCATCCCGCCTCAGAGCACCTTGGCCAGGAACGCCTTCGTCCGGTCGTGCCGGGGGTTGGCGATCACCTCGCGGGGCACCCCGGACTCGACCACGACGCCGCCGTCCATGAAGACCAGCGAGTCGCCGACCTCGCGGGCGAAGCCGATCTCGTGGGTGACGACGATCATCGTCATGCCGTCGCGGGCCAGGTCCTTCATCACGTCGAGCACCTCGCCGACCAGCTCGGGGTCGAGCGCGCTGGTCGGCTCGTCGAAGAGCATCAGCTTCGGCCGCATCGCCAGCGCCCGGGCGATCGCCACCCGCTGCTGCTGGCCGCCGGAGAGCTGGCTCGGGTAGTTGCCGAGCTTGTCGCCCAGCCCCACCCGCTCCAGCAGCGCGGCGGCCCGGTCCCGGGCGGCGGCCTTCTTCTCCCGGCCCAGCAGCACCGGCGCCTCGGCGACGTTCTGCAGGGCGGTCATGTGCGGGAAGAGGTTGAACCGCTGGAACACCATGCCGATCGCCCGGCGCTGGGCGGCGACGTCGGACTCGCGCATCTCGTGCAGCTTGCCGCCGCGCTCGCGGTAACCGATCAGGTCGCCGTCCACCCAGATGCGGCCGGCGTTGATCTTTTCCAGGTGGTTGATGCAGCGCAGGAACGTCGACTTGCCGGAGCCCGAGGGGCCCAGCAGGCAGCACACCTCGCCGCTGCGCACCTCCAGGTCGATGCCCTTGAGCACCTCGATCGACCCGAACGACTTGTGCACCTGCTCGGCCCGGACCATCGGCCCGGGCCCCGTCGCGGGCCCGCCGGCCTGCGCCGGCACTGTCAGCTCGGTCATGCGCCGCCCGCCTTCCCGGTCGTGCCGCCGCTCTCCGCCGTGATCGCCCGCAGCCTGGTCCTGGCCCGTCCGCTGCGCCCGACGCCCTTGGAGAAGTGCCGCTCCAGGTAGTACTGCCCGACCAGCAGCACGCTGGTCAGCAGCAGGTACCAGATGGTCGCCGCGACCAGCATCGGAAAGACCTGGAAGGTACGGCTGCCCACGGCCCTGAGCTGGAAGAACAGCTCCATCGAGACCGGCACGAAGGCCACCAGCGAGGTGTCCTTGAGCATCGCGATGGTCTCGTTGCCGGTCGGCGGGACGATCACCCGCATGGCCTGCGGCAGCACGATGCGGCGCAGGATCTGCCCTCGCCGCATGCCCAGCGCCTGGGCGGCCTCCGTCTGGCCCTCGTCGACCGACTGGATGCCGGCCCGGACGATCTCCGCCATGTAGGCGGCCTCGGACAGGCCCAGCGCCAACATGCCGGCGACGAAACCGGTCAGGATGTCCACCGCCGAGAAGCCGAACAGCCGCGCCTCAAAGTCGTCGACCCCGAACAGGGCGCCGATCTGCCGGTCGAAGGGCAGGCCGAACTCGATGCGCGCCCAGAGGATGCCCAGGTTGCCGAAGAGGATCGCCAGCACCAGCCGGGGCACCGCCCGGAAGAACCAGGTGTACGCCCAGGCGACGCCGCGCAGGATCGGGTTCTCCGACAGCCGCATGATGGCGATGACGACGCCCAGCCCGATGCCGATCAGCATGGCGGTCAGCAGCAGCGCGATGCTGCCGCGTACCCCCGCCATGATCGGCGGGCGGAACATCTCGTCGACCATGAACGACCAGTTGAACGCCTTGTTCGTCACCAGCAGGTGCACGAACATGGCCACCAGCACCCCGATCACGGCGACGGCGACCCAGCGCCCGGGATGCCGCACGGGCACGGCGCGGATGGGTTCCGGCCGTGCCCGCTCGGGTGTGTCCGTCTCGACCGACATGGTCAGCTGGTCGGGTTCAGTGCCGGGGTCGTGATGGCGCCGCCCTCGACGCCCCACTTCTTCAGCGCGCCCTCGTACGTGCCGTCGGCGATGACCGCCGCGACGGCCTCCTTGAGCACCTCGGCGAACGCGGCCTGGTCCTTCTTCACCGCGTAGCCGTACGGGGCCGACTCGTAGATGTCGCCGAGCAGCTCCAGCTGGCCGTTGCTCTGCTTCACCGCGTACGCCCCGACCGGGGAGTCGGCCAGCATGGCGTCGTCCTTGCCGCTGACCACCGCGGCGGTGGCGTCGCTCTGCGCCTGGTACTGGTCGATGGTGATGGCCGGCTTGCCGGCGTCGGTGCACTTCTTCGACCGGGCGGTGATGTCGTCGAGCTGCACGGTGCCGACCTGCACGGCGATCTTCTTGCCGCAGGCGTTCTCGGTGTCGACCTTGGCCGGGTTGCCGGCCTTGGTCGCCCACTGGGTGCCGGCCGAGTAGTAACTGACCATGTTGACGGTCTTCATCCGGTCGGCGTTGATGGTGAACGACGAGACGCCGACCTCGTACTTGCCCGAGTCGACGCCCGGCAGGATCGCGTCGAACGGCGCCGACTCGTACTCGGCCTTGAGGCCGAGCTTCTGCGCGACCGCGTTGAACAGCTCGATGTCGAAGCCGACGACCGTCTTGCCGTCGGCGTCGAGGAACTCCGCCGGGGCGTACGTCGAGTCGGTGCCGACCTTGATCACACCGTCGGCCTTGATGGCGTCGGGCACCTTCGCGGCCAGCGCCGAGTCGGCGGCGGCGGTGACGCTCGGGCCGGCGCCGGGCTGCTCGGTGTTCTCCTTCTCGCCGCAGCCGGCCAGCGAGAGGGCGAGCAGCGCGGCGCCGGTGACGCCGAGGGCGGCCCGGCGGCCACCACTGATGAGGAACATGGGGTACTCCTTGCGATGAGGGGTGACGGCCGGTCAGGCCACGCCGAGGTAGGCCTCTTTGACCGCCGGGTCGTGCAGCAGCTCGGCGCCGGTGCCGCTCTTGACGATCCGGCCGGTCTCCAGCACGTACGCCCGGTGGGCGCGGGCCAGCGCCTGCTGGGCGTTCTGCTCCACCAGCAGGACGGTGGTGCCCTGCTGGTTGATCTCGACGATGATGTCGAAGATCTGCTGGATCAGCATCGGGGCCAGACCCATCGAGGGCTCGTCGAGCAGCAGCAGCTTCGGCCGGCTCATCAGCGCCCGCCCGACGGCCAGCATCTGCTGCTCGCCGCCGGAGAGGGTGCCGCCCTGCTGCCTGCGCCGCTCGGCCAGGCGCGGGAAGAGCCCCAGCACCCGGTCGAGGTCCTGGGCGATGCCGGCCCGGTCACGCCGGGTGTACGCGCCCATGTCCAGGTTCTCCAGCACCGTCATGCCCGGGAAGATCCCCCGGCCCTCGGGGGCCTGGCACAGCCCCCGCCGGACCCGCAGGTCCGCCCGGAGCTTCGTGATGTCCTCGCCGTTGAACCGGATGCTGCCGCTGGCGACCGGCCGGATCCCGGAGATCGCCCGCATCGTGGTCGACTTGCCGGCGCCGTTGGCGCCGATGAGGGCGACGATCTCGCCCTCGTCCACCGTCAGGCTGATGCCGTGCAGCGCCTGGATCCGCCCGTAGAGCAGGCTCACATCGTCGATCTCAAGCAGCATCGTCCGGCACCCCCAGGTACGCCGCGATCACCTTCGGGTTCTCCCGCACCTCGGCGGGCAGCCCGTCGGCGATCTTCTTTCCGAACTCCAGCACCACGATCCGGTCGGTGACCCCCATGACGAGGCGCATGTCGTGCTCGATGAGCAGCACGGTCACGCCGGTGTCCCGGATCTGCCGGATGAGCTGGAGCAGTTCCTCCTTCTCCGCCGGGTTGAAGCCGGCGGCCGGCTCGTCCAGGCAGAGCAGCACGGGGTCGGTGGCCAGCGCGCGGGCGATCTCCAGCCGCCGCTGCTCGCCGTAGGAGAGGTTGCGGGCGAACTCGTGCATCCGCTTGCGGATGCCGACGAACTCGAGCAGGCGCTCGGCCTTCTCCCGGCCCTCGCGCTCCTCCTTCCAGTGCCGCGGCAGGCGGAACAGCGCGGAGACGACGCTGGTCTTGTGGTGCGCGTCGGCACCGACCTGGACGTTCTCCAGTGCGGTCATCTCCGGGAAGAGGCGGATGTTCTGGAACGTCCGCGCCATGCCCATCTTGGTGATGTGGTGCCGCTTCTTGCCGCTGATCTTCTGACCGCGGAACCGGATCTCACCCTCGGTGGGCTGGTAGATGCCGGTCATGGCGTTGAAGCAGGTGGTCTTGCCGGCGCCGTTCGGGCCGATCAGACCGAGGATCTCGCCCTTGTAGAGGGTGAAGTCCACCTGGTTCAGGGCGACCACGCCGCCGAAGCGCAGCGTGACGTTGTCGACCTCCAGCAGCGGCTCCCGGGTGGGCACCGCCTCCACTGCCGGCGCGCCGGCCTGCGCCGGAACGGTCGGCGTCAGCTCGGTGTCACTCACCGACGGTCACCTCCTTGCGACGATCCTTGAACTCCGCCGCACGTCGTCGGTTGGGGATCAGACCCTCCGGCCGGAAGATCATCATGACCACCAGCACCAGGCCGAAGAACAGGAACCGGTACTCGTACAGCTCGATGCCGAACAGCTCGATGCCGCGGAACCGCTCGATCATGTACGCCACCAGGCCACCGCCGACGATCGCGCCGACGATGTTGCCCGAGCCGCCGAAGATGACCGCGGCCAGGATGATGATCGAGTTCAGCAGCTCGAAGTTCTGCGAGTTGACGAAGTTCTGCTTACCCGCGAAGAGCGCGCCGGCCAGGCCGGCGATCGCGGCACCCGCGGCGAACGCCCACAGCTTGAACTTGAACGTCGGCACGCCCATGAGCTGCGCGGCGTCCTCGTCCTCCCGGATGGAGATCCAGGCCCGACCGACCCGACTGTGGGTCAGGTTCCGTACCCCGATCACCACCAGGATGATCAGCGTGAGCACGAGCCAGTAGTACGGCCGGGCGTCGAGCACGCCGAAGACCGGCTTGCCGTCGGCGAACTCGCCGGGCGGGTGCGGGATCTGGTTGAAGCCGCGCTGGCCCCGGAGGAACTCCGAGCTGACCGCCCCGATCCGGATCATCTCGGCGAAGCCGAGCGTCACCAGCGCCAGGTAGTCGCCCCGCAGCCGCAGGGTCGGCGTACCGAGCATCACGCCGGAGACCATCGTCAGGGCGATCGCCACCGGCACCGCCAGCAGCCACGGCCACAGCGTCTTGAGGTTGCTGCTCGGCGACGTCAGCACGGCCACGGTGTACGCGCCCACGGCGAAGAAGCCGAAGTAGCCGAGGTCGAGCAGGCCGGCGAAGCCGACCACGATGTTCAGGCCGACGGCCAGCAGCACGTAGATCGAGACGGTGAACATCACCTGGGTGAAGTTCGCACCGGGGGTCGGGATCGGCCCGAGGTACTGGTAGAACTCCCTGTTCGGCAGCGCGTAGAAGAACACGATCACCGCGGCCAGCAGCGCCCAGCGCACCCAGCGCGGCGCGTGGTGCCACCGTTCGCCGACCGCCTCGCGGCCGGAGCGCACCTTGTCCAATACGGTCGTCATGCCCGTGCCCTCCCCAGCGACTCGCCCAGCAGACCGGTCGGCCGGAACATCAGCAGCACCACCAGCAGTGCGAAGGCGGCGAAGTCCTTCCACTGCGTGCCGAACAGGCCGGAGGCGTAGTTCTCCACCACGCCCAGCAGCAGGCCGCCGACGAGCGCACCGCGCAGGTTGCCGATGCCGCCGAGCACCGCCGCGGTGAAGGCCTTCAGGCCGAGCAGGAAGCCGACGCTGTAGGTGAGGGTCTGGATCCGCACGTCGTAGAGGAGACCGGCGACGCCGGCCATCGCGCCACCGGCGATGAAGACGATCATGATGATCCGGTCCTTGTTCACGCCCATCAGCGCGGCGGTGTTGGCGTCCTGGGCGACCGCCCGGATGCCGCGGCCGACCCGGCTGCGGTTGATGAACATGTCCAGCGCGACCATCATCACCAGCGCGGCGCCGATGGTCAGCAGCTGGACGGCGTCGATCGGCACGCCGAAGATCTCGAACAGCGGCTTGGAGCTGACCAGCGACGGTGCGCCCTCGGGACGGCGACGGGTCCAGATGCCGAACGCCTCCGCGATGGCGATGGACGCGCCGATCGCGGTGATCAGGAAGGCCAGCGGCGGGGCGTTGCGCTTACGCAACGGCCGGTACGCCACCCGCTCGATGACCGTTGCGGTGGTCGCCGAGGCGATCGCCGCGACGACCATCGCCACGAGAAGGTAGAAAATGATCGAGCCGACGCCGCTCACCTGCGAGTTCTGGTCGAGACCGAACCAGTTCCAGGTCCAGATCGCGAAGAACGCGCCGGCGATGAAGACCTCGGAGTGGGCGAAGTTGATGAGTTTCAGCACGCCGTAGACCAGCGTGTAGCCCAGCGCGACCAGGGCGTAGATGGCGCCCTGCGTCAGGCCGGTCGTGGTGAGTTCTCCGAAGTTGGAGAACAGTCCGTCGAAGTTCAAGGGAGGGACGCTCCATCAGTGTCTGGAGAGAAAAATGGGGTGCGGCCGGGAGCGAGCTCCCGGCCGCACCCGCGATCACAACTCAATCGCCGTAGCAGCGACCGGCGTCAGGACTTCGGGATCTCCTGGTCCGGAACGACCTTGCCGTCCTTGACCTTGAAGGCCCAGACCTTGACCTGCGCGGGGTCGAGCTCGCCGCCCTCGACGAACTTGTAGGTCGCCGCGACGCCCTCGCCGCTGTAGCCCTTCACGAACTCCAGCAGGCCCTCACGGGTGGTCTTGCCAGCCTTGATGCCGGCGAGCAGGATGTTCGCCGCGTCGTAGGCCGTGTCGCTGTAGGTGCCCGGCTCACTGCCGTTGAGCGCCTTGAACTCCTCCTTGAAGGTGCCGCGCGCCTCGGCGGCCGGCTGGCACGGGCAGGTGAGGATGGTGCCCTCGGCCGCCGCCGCACCAGCGGAGGTGATGTACGCGGCGTCGTTCACGCCGTCGCCGGCGATCATCGGAGCGGTGATCCCGGCAGCGGTGAGCTGCTTGCGGATCAGGCCGGCCTCCTGGTAGTAGCCGCCGTAGAAGATCGCGTTGACGTTCGCGGCCTTGACCTTGGTGACGACCGCCGAGAACTCGGTCTGCTTGCCGTCGCCCTGGACCTTGTCCGAGCCGACGACCGCCGGGCCGAGCAGCTTCTTGACCTCGTCGGCCAGGCCGGCGCCGTACGCGGACTGGTCGTCGATGACGTAGACCTTGTCGGCCTTCAGCACGTTCTTGATGTAGTTGCCGGCCCCCGGGCCCTGGCTCAGGTCGTTGCCGACCGCGCGGAAGAACGTCTTCCAGCCCTGCTTGGCGAGCGTCGGGTTCGTGGCGGACGGGGTGATGGTCACCAGACCGGCTTCGTTGAAGAGCGGACCGGCGGCCTCCGACTCACCCGAGTAGGCCGGGCCGACGATGCCGAGGATCTTCGCGTCGTCGATGGCCTTCTGCGCCAGACCGGGCGCCTGGTCCGGGCTGCCCTGCGAGTCCAGGGCAACCAGCTCGACCTTGCAGTCGGCGTTCTCCTTGTTGTACTTGTCGACCGCCAGCTTGACGCCGTTGTTCTCGTTGATGCCGAGCGCCGCCGACGGACCCGTCAGCGCGCCGAAGAACGCGATCTTGTTGCCGCAGGCGTCGCCACCGGACGCCGTGTCGTCGCTACCGCTGGAGCATGCGGTGCCGCCGGCGACGAGCGCCAGCATGGCGACCCCACCGATAACGCGCGCGAGCTTCTGCCTCAAGGCCCGAACCCTCCTCCGTCCCATGGTCCGAACCACCCGCTGCCGATTGGCCCTTGCGGGGGCGGACGAACCAGACCGTCGTCGCCGGTCTGGGGCCGGACGCTATCCCACCTTTCAGCTGTGACGAAAGCCCCAGGGGAGCGGGTTGACCGAACCGTTACACGGCGTGGCGGATTCGAAACGATCGCTGTAAGAACCGTCGGCCACGAAAGCCGCTCACCTTCGTTTCGTCGGTAACGGGTCGAACCCCGTCGACCCCCTACCGATCGACGGTCGGCAACCCGACTGACCAGGCACGGGACGCCTCCCCGTCGTCGGACACCAACAGCAGTCGATCGCCCTGCGACGCCACCGCCACGGCGGAGTTCCCACCATCCGGCACAGGGGTCGGCATGACCATCAGTCGCCATGAATCCCCCGAATCGACGGAGAGCCACAATCCGTGACCACCGCCGTCCCCCGTCACCGCCACCAACTCCCGCCCCGCCGGCACCAGGGCGTCGACCGTGGACACCCCCGGACCGGCCGCGCCGAACCCGCCGGCCCGACGCCACTCGTCACCCACCAGTCGCCAGGTCGCGAACCCGTCGCGAACCGGGCCCACCGCCACCACGGCACCGCCGACCGACGCCACCCGCTGCGCCTGGCCACGCCCGTCCGACGCCGGCAGCGCCACCCGCCGCCAGGCCCGCCCGTCGACCGAGGTCCAGGCGAGGGGCGCCTGGGCCGTCGCGCCGGGCGGCAGCACCGCGCCCACCACCCACCACCCCGACGGCACGGCCACGGCGTCGTACGCGACCGTCCGGCCCCGCCCGTCGCCGGCGAGCTCCGCGACACCCTCCCGGATCGTGAACCGCTCGCCGTCCGGCGACGTCCACACCGCCGCCCCGTCGACCCGGGTCCCCGCGATCAGCCAACCGGCCGGGCCCGCCGCCAACCGTGCCACGCTCACCGCGCGCGGGCCCGCGTACAGCTCGAAGGGCGCGGGCGCCTCCCGCAACTCCCCGCCCGGCGACTGCGACCAGGTGCCCGTACGCGGGTTGCCGTGCGCGCCGCCGTTCTTCGCGCCGAGCGCCACCAGCCGGCCGTCGCGGCACGCCGCCGCGTAGAGCACGTGCTGACGGCCGTAGTGGCTCGACGGCGACAACGGCAGGGCCGCCCACGAGACACCGTCGGTGCTGCTCCAGGCCGCCGGCCGGGTCTCCCCCGCCGCGTCGGCCAGCCCGCCGACCACGTACCACCGGTCGGCGCAGGCCACGGCGTCGCGCAGCAGCGGCCGGCCGGACGCGCCCGGCGGCGCGGGCAGGGTCAGCGGCTGCCACCGCGGCCGCAGCGGCTCGTCGGCGGGCTCCGCCGGGGCCCGGTCGCAGCCGGCCAGCAGCACCGCGAGGACGCCGAGCACCGCCACCAGCCGCCGGGTCCACATGGATCAGATGCTATCGATCAACCGGCCCTGCGAGGAGCCCCCGGAGCGCTCCCCGGCGTGTCGCGTCGCCCCGGCGGCACCTCAGGACGCGGGCTGGGCGACCTCGCCGCCGGCGGTCTCGGCGAGGATCCGCTCGGCGACCTCCTTCATGGTCATCCGGTGGTCCATCGCCGTGCGCTGGATCCACTTGAACGCCTGCGGCTCGGTCATCCCGTACGTCGTCATCAGCGCGCCCTTGGCGCGCTCGACCGTCTTGCGGATCTCCAGCCGGTCGGTCAGCCCTGCGACCTCCGCCTCCAGGGCGGCGATCTCCGAGTAGCGCGACAGCGCGATCTCCACCGCCGGGACCAGGTCGCTCTTCTGGAAGGGCTTCACGAGGTACGCCATCGCGCCGGCCGCCCGCGCCCGCTCCACCAGGTCACGCTGGCTGAACGCGGTCAGGATGATCACCGGGGCGATCCGGGCGCCCGCGATCCGCTCGGCGGCGGCCAGCCCGTCCATGATCGGCATCTTGATGTCGAGGATGACCAGGTCCGGCTTCAGCTCCTCGGCCAGCCGGACGGCGGTCTCCCCGTCACCGGCCTCGCCGACGACCTCGTACCCCTCCTCGACGAGCATCTCGGCCAGGTCCAGCCGGATCAGCGCCTCGTCCTCGGCGATCAGAACGCGCCTGCGCTCGACGTCCGTCTGCGTCTCGGCCACGAGCCACTCCCACAAGTCTGTGCTCGACACCCGCGGTGCCGGGTGTCGCCGCCCTTAGCGTAGTGGGTAGTCTGTCAGGGCCGAACCGGACAAGCCCCTGTACTCCAACCGGCAGAGAGACGGAGCTCAAACCTCCGACAGTGTGGGTTCGAGTCCCACCGGGGGCACGGAATCTGTCGTACGGCCGAACGACACTCGCCCTCGTGCACGCACCCGAGATCCGCGCCCGCGCGCTGAGGATCCACCTCGGCGGCGCAACCATCGCCGAGGCCGCCCGGGCCGTCGGCCTTTCCTACCGGACTGTCTGGGAGTGGTGCCGCGAGCGGCCACAACCGCTGGTTCGAGGCACGGCAGAGCGCTGTTTCCGCTGCCGTCGCGACGACGGATATCCGACTGACCCACCGGCCTACAGCTACCTGCTGGGCCTCTACCTGGGTGACGGGCACCTGGTCACCAGCGCGCGGGTGCCGGTGTTGAGGGTTTCCTGCAGCGACGCGTGGCCCGGGTTGATCGACGCCTGCGACTCCGCCATGCGTGCGGTGCTGGCAACCAAGGTCCAGCGGGTCGCACAACAGGGCTGCGTGAGCGTGCAGAGTTACGGCAAGCACTGGCCGTGCCTGTTCCCGCAACACGGTCCCGGCAAGAAGCACGAGCGTCAGATCGCCCTCGCCGACTGGCAGAGGAGGATCGTCACCGCCCATCCCGGGGCCTTCCTGCGGGGTCTGTTCCACTCCGACGGTTGCCGGTTCAGCAACCGGGTCACGGTGCGCGGCAAGGGCTACGTCTACCCGCGCTACATGTTCACCAACGAGTCGGCCGACATCATGGGCCTCTGCCAGTGGGCGTTGGACCTGCTCGGCATCGCCTGGCGGATGAACCGCCGCAATTCCCTGTCGGTGGCCCGGCGGGAGGCCGTCGCCTCCCTCGACCGCCACGTCGGCCCGAAGTCCTGACCCCGTCAGGCCCGGGACCCCTACCCGCCGCCACATGGACCACCGCCCCGCAGAGCGCCGCCGCGCCCGTGCCGCCGCCGCCTGAGGTGCCCCGCCCGGACGAGTGCCGCCGCGCCGGCCGGGTCGGGTCACGAGTGGAACCTCACGGGTGTCACACGACCTCTTTGGCAACCGTGGTGTTCCACCCGTGCGGCACGTCGTTACCGCACCGCGGCTCGCGGCAGCGGAGGGGCCGACGACGTCGACCCGGGTCAGCCGAGTTCGGCGAGAGCCAGGGACAGGTCAGCCCGCAGGTCCTCCGGGTCCTCCAGGCCGACGGAGACGCGCAGCAGGCCGCCGCACGGCTTGGCCTCACCCTCGACGGGGCGGTGGGTCAGCGAGGCCGGGTGCTGGATGAGGGTGTCGACGCCGCCCAGCGACACCGCGTGGGTGATCAGCCGGCAGGCGTTCGCCACGGCGGCCGCGGCGGGCGCGCCGCCGCGTACCTCGAAGGCGAGGAGGCTGCCCGGGCCGCTCATCTGCCGTCCGACGAGCCCGGCGGGGTCGTGCAGCGACGGGTGGTGCACCTGAGCGACGGCGGGGTGGGTGGCGAGCCAGGCGGCGAGCTTCTCGGCGCCGGCCTGCTGGGCGCGCACGCGCACCGGCAGGGTCTGCAGGCCGCGGTGCAGCAGGTACGCGCCGAGGGGGTGCAGGATCGCGCCGGTGAGGGCGCGGACCTGGCGCAGCCGGGCGGCCCAGTCGGCGTCGCAGGCGACCACGCCGGCGAGGACGTCGCCGTGTCCGCCGATGCTCTTGGTGGCGCTGTGCAGTACGAGGGCCGCGCCGTGGCGGGTGGGCTGCTGGAGCACGGGGGTGGCGACGGTGTTGTCGACCAGCAGCGGCACGTCGCCGGAGGCCCGGGCGAGGGCGGCGATGTCGACCAGGTCGAGGGTGGGGTTGGCCGGGGTCTCGGCGATCACCAGGGCGGTGTCGGGGCGGACGGCGGCGGCGACCTCGTCCGCGCGGGCCCAGGTGACGGTGGTGCCGAGCAGGCCGGTGGCGAGCACGTGGTCGGTGCCGCCGTAGAGGGGGCGGACGGCGACGAGGTGCCGCTTCCCGTCCCGGGTGGCGGCGAGCAGGGTGGCGGTGAGGGCGGCCATGCCGCTGGCGAAGGCGACGGCGTCGGTGGTGCCTTCGAGGTCGGCGAGGGCCGTCTCGAAGCGGGCCACGGTGGGGTTCCACAGGCGCTGGTAGACGGCGCTGCCGCCGGCGGGGAGGGTGCCGCCGGTGGCGAGGGCCTCGTACGCGTCGCCGCCGGCGTCGACCGACGGCAGCGGGTTGGTGGTGGAGAAGTCGATGGGCGGCACGTGGACGCCGAGGGCGGCGAGGTCGTCGCGGCCGGCGTGCACGGCTCTGGTGTCCACGGTCGTCATGCCGGAAGGATCGAACATAGCGCCGACTCGGGGCAATAGTTCCGAACATGATTCGGTAATTGCACTTGGAGGCGCGGGCGGATTCGATGGATGATGCCTGCATGCCCCTTGCGACGAATGATGTGCGGCGGTTCGCCGACCTGGACGACACCGACCGGGCGATCCTGTCGGAGCTGGCCGCCGATGGCCGGCTGCCGAACAACGCCCTCGCCGAGCGGGTCGGGGTGGCCCCCTCGACGTGCCTGACCCGCACCCGCGCCCTGCGGGAGCGCGGGGCGATCCGCGGGTTCCACGCGGAGGTGGATCCGGCGGCGGTGGGGCTGCCGTTGCAGGCGCTGGTGTCGGTGCGGTTGACCGCGCACGAGCGGGCGGCGGTGGACGCCTTCCGGGCCCGGTCCGTGCGGCTGCCGGGGGTGGTGGCGGTGTTCCACGTGGCGGGCGCGGAGGACTACGTGCTGCACGTACGGGCGGCCTCGGCGGACGCGCTGCGCGACTTCGTGCTGGACCATCTGGCCGTGGATCCGGCGGTGCTGCACACCCAGACGAGCCTGATCTTCGAGCAGGCGCGCGGCATGGGTTGACGCCCGGCGGGCACCGTGAGCCTGGTTGCCGCGGGGAACAAAGCCGAGGTGGGCGGGGTTGGCCACTCGTGTGATCAACGTACCGCTGTCTGTTCTCGATCTCGCCCCCGTCGCGGCCGGCGCCACCGCCGGCGCGGCGCTGCGGCACACCACCGAGCTGGCCCGACGCACGGAGGAACTCGGGTACCGCCGGTTCTGGGTGGCCGAGCACCACAACATGCCGGCGATCGCGAGTTCCGCCCCGGCGGTGCTGCTCGCGCACCTGGCGGCGCACACGTCGACGATCCGGCTCGGCTCGGGCGGGGTGATGCTGCCCAATCACGCCCCGCTGGTGGTGGCCGAGCAGTTCGGCACGCTGGAGGCGCTGCACCCGGGCCGCATCGACCTGGGCATCGGCCGCGCCCCGGGCACCGACCAGGTGACCGCGCTGGCGCTGCGCCGGACGATGGAGGGGCTGTCGGCGGAGGGCTTCCCCCGGGAGCTGGCGGACCTGATGAACTACTTCAGCGGTGAGCGGCCGGGCCCGATCACGGCCACCCCGGGCCTGGGCGAGCAGCCGGCGGTCTGGCTGCTCGGCTCCAGCGGGTTCAACGCCCAGCTGGCGGGGCTGCTGGGCCTGCCGTTCTCCTTCGCGCACCACTTCAGCGCGCAGAACACGGTTCCCGCCCTGGCGCTGTACCGGCAGCACTTCCGGCCGTCGAAGTGGCTGGACGCGCCGTACGCGATGGTGGCCGTCAACGCGGTCTGCGCCGACACCGACGAGCGGGCGGAGTGGCTGGCGGGGCCGGCGGCGTTGTCGTTCCTGCGGCTGCGTTCGGGTCGGCCGGAGCCGCTGTCGACGCCGGACGAGGCGGCGGCGTACCCGTACACGCAGGCCGAGCGCGAGTTCGTGCGCCAGCGCCGCGACGGGCAGGCGACGGGTTCGCCCGAGACCGTACGACGGCAGCTCGACGAGCTGCTGGCGCGCACCGGCGCCGACGAGCTGATGCTGACCACGCTGGTGTACGACGTGGCCGACCGGGTGCGCTCGTACGAGCTGATCGCCGAGCGGGTGGCCGGTGGCCTGCGCCGCGAGGGCTGAAACACGATCTTCACGTCGGCGTCACCGGGGCGACGCGTGGCCCGCCTAGGTTAGTCCTCGGTGGTGGTACGGCATTTCCGGTCGGGACGGGTCGGGGATGCCGCGGTGTGGGGCACCGGGCCGGAGCTGTGCGGATTCCGCGGCTGCGGCCCGGTGCCTTTTCCGTCCCGCGACCGGCCGACCGAGCACCCCGAGGCGCCGCCGCCGACCGGTCGTCGGTTCACCGCAGGTAGACGTTGGGCGTGGGCGGGGCGGCCATGCCGTCGCCGAGGAAGAAGCCCGGGTGCGGGGGCTGGTTGTAGGCGGTGTTCTGCCAGGCGACCGCCACCCGGTACTGCGGGTCGTGCATGAGCGTGTGGATCCGGGTGCCGGTGGGCGTGGGCGTGCTGTAGATCCGCAGGGCGCGGCTGTCGCTGGTGCGCCAGACGACCTCCTCGCGCCAGTCGCCGAACAGGTCGGCGGAGAGCGCCGGGTTGGACTTGGTGCCGTTGTTCGCCGCTACGCCGCTCACGGTGAGCAGTCGGGTGTCGCCGCCGGTGCCGTACTTGTCGATCCGGGTGCCGTCGAGCAGCTCCCGTACCGGGTCGCCGTCCCACCAGGCGAGGAAGTTCGCCGAGGACGGCCGGCGCCCGACGACGGTTCCGGTGGCGCTGTAGAGGTCCGTCATGTGGGTGCCGGCGCCCCAGAACTCGGCGCCGGGGCTGCCGGCGTGGATGTCGGCGGCGACGCCCCGGCCGGGGCCCTCCGCTCCCCCGTTGTTCGGTCGCTGCCAGACGACCTGGCCGGTGCGGGCGTCGTGCAGGTCGGCCGCCGGCTGGTTGCCGGACTCGTGGATGGTGAAGACCTCCAAGCCGGCGCGGCCGGGGACGAGGTCGCCGACGTGCAGGGCGTCGCCGTGGCCGAAGCCGGTGGCGTACCTCAGGCGGCCGTCGTCGTCGATGGTGGCCGATCCGTACACGATCTCCTGCCGCCCGTCGGCGTCGACGTCGGCGACGGAGAGGTTGTGGTTGCCCTGACCGAAGGCGGCGCCGTTGCCCGAGGCGTTCGAGTCGAAGGTCCACCGCTTGCGCAGGGTGCCGTCGCGGAAGTCCCAGGCCGCCACGACCGCCCGGGTGTAGTAGCCGCGGGCCATCACCAGTGACGGGCGCCGCCCGTCGAGGTAGGCGGTGGCGGCGAGGAAGCGGTCGACCCGGTTGCCGTAGCTGTCGCCCCAGGAGGAGACCGTGCCGCGCGGCGGGTCGTAGGCGACGGTGGAGAGGACCGCGCCGGTGCGGCCGTCGAACATGGTCAGGTACTCGGGGCCGGCGAGGACGTACCCGCTGGAGTTGCGGTGGTCGGCGGTGGCGGAGCCGACGACCTGGCCGGTGCCGGAGCGGGTGCCGTCGGCGGTCTTCATGGCCACCTCGGCGCGGCCGTCGCCGTCGTAGTCGTACACCTGGAACTGGGTGTAGTGGGCCCCGGCGCGGATGTTGCGGCCCAGGTCGACGCGCCACAGCCGGGTGCCGGTGATGGTGTACGCGTCGACGTACACGTTGCCGGTGTAGCCGGACTGGGAGTTGTCCTTGGCGTTCGACGGCTCCCACTTGACCACGAACTCGTAGTCGCCGTCGCCGTCGAGGTCGCCGACGGAGGCGTCGTTGGCGGAGTACGTGTAGCTCTCGCCGCTGGGCGTGCTGCCGCCGGGCGGCACCTGCAACGGCACGTCGAGGTAGCCGGCGGGGAACTGGAGCGCGGCGGCGGAGGGGGCCTGTTCCGTGCCACCGACCTCGGCGCGCACGGTGTAGGTGGCGTCCGCCGCCGCGCCGCCGTCGAGGTAGTTGGTGGCCCCGGTGATCGGGCTGCTGTTGACCCTGGTCGCACCGCGGTAGAGGTTGAACGCCACCCCGGTGGTCTCGGTGCCGAGCAGCCGCCAGGAGACCAGGTTGCCGGTGCCGGAGCGGACGCTGACCAGTCCCCGGTCGAGGTCCTCCATCTGCACCGCCCCGGCCGGGGGCTCGGTGGGCGGCGGGGTCGTGGGCGGCGGGGTGGTGGGCGGCGCACTGCTCGGCGGCGGCGTGGTCGGGCCGCCGGTGGGTGCGGCGCCGATGCAGGCGGTGCCGTTGAGGGCGAAGCTGGTCGGCGGCGGGTTGCTCCCGGTCCACGAGCCGTTGAAGCCGAAGGCGGTGCTCGCGCCGGTGGCGATCACCGCGTTGTGGTCGACGTTGCGGGCGGTCACCTGGGCACCGGACTGGGAGACGGCGGCGTTCCACGCCTGGGTGACCTGCTGACCGGCGGCGTACGACCAGGTCAGGGTCCAGCCGTTCACCGGATCACCCAGGTTGGTGACGGTGACGTCGGCGCCGAAGCCGCCGGGCCACTGGTTGGTGATCCGGTGCTCGACGCGGCAACCGGCGGCGGCCGCCGCGGCGGTGAGGGTGGGCAGCGTACCGGCGACGAGTGCGGCCGCGGCGGCTGCGGCGAGCAGCGCGACGCGGCGATGGGTGAAGGGCATGGGGTGTCCTCCGGAGAGGTCGGGCGCGCGGGGCAGCCGCCGCCGGCCTGCCCGGGCCGGCGGAGGTACGCGCCGCGCTGGGCGGCGGTGGTCCGACGCCGCGATCCGGCGTCGGTGTCGACGCCGCCGGTCCCGGTGTCGGCACCCCGGCGCCGGCACTGCGGCGTCGGTGGGCCGGCGGGGCGGCGTCGAGGGGTGGCTCCGCGCACCTGCGATGGTAGGGCAAGCGCTTTCTGCGGACAATCCGCCGCCGCCCGCCGGGCCCGCACCGCTCCTGCCCCCTACCCGGCCGCGCTCCAGGGTGACCTTCTGGCCGCTGGCCTCCCGGTCCTTGGCCATCCCTCGTACCGGCGGTGTCAGGCGCTTCCCTTGCCTCGGGCCCGGATTCTTGATCGACTCAGGGCGTGGCTGAGCACATGACCCCGGACGAGTTCCGACGCGCCGGACACGCCGTCGTGGACTGGATCGCCGACTACTGGGCGACGCTGGAGCGGCGGCCCGTGACCTCGCAGGACCCGCCCGGCACGGTCGCCGCCCGGCTGCCGGCCGGCCCGCCCGAGCACGGCGAGCCGGTGGAAGCCGTCCTCGCCGACCTGGACACCCTGATCACCCCCGAGCTGACCCACTGGCAGCACCCCGGCTTCTTCGGCTACTTCCCCGCCAACACCTCGGGGCCGAGCGTGCTGGGCGACCTGGTCAGCGCGGGGCTGGGCGTGCAGGGGATGCTCTGGGCCACCGGGCCGGCGTGCACCGAGTTGGAGACCGTGCTGCTGGACTGGCTCGCCGACCTGCTGGACCTGCCGAAGCGGTTCCGCTCCGGCACCGCGGGTGGCGGGGTGATCCAGGACTCGGCGTCCTCGGCGACGCTGGTGGCGACCCTGGTCGCGCTGCACCGCGCCGGCGGCGGCCGCTGGCGCGAGGTCGGCATCGACCGCCGCTACCGGGCCTACGCCTCCACCCAGGGCCATTCGTCCATCGAGAAGGCGGCGCGGATCGCCGGGCTGGGCGCCGAGGGCGTACGGCCGGTGGAGGTCGACCCGCGTACGCAGGCGATGTCTCCGGCGGCACTGCGCGCGGCGATCGAGGCGGACGTGGCCGCGGGCGTCGTGCCGGCGATCGTGGTGGCCACCGTCGGCACCACCTCCACGACCGCCATCGACCCGCTGCCGGAGATCGGCGCGATCTGCGCCGAGTACGGGATCTTCCTGCACGTTGACGCGGCGTACGCGGGGGCGGCGGCGGTCTGCCCCGAGCTGCGGTTCGGGCACGCCGGCCTGGAGTACGCCGACTCGTACTGCTTCGATCCGCACAAGTGGCTACTGACCGGCTTCGACTGCGACGCGTTCTGGGTGGCCGACACCGCGGAGCTGATCGAGGCGCTCAGCGTGCTGCCCGAGTACCTGCGCAACGCCGCCACCGAGTCCGGTGCGGTGATCGACTACCGGGACTGGCAGGTGCCGCTGGGCCGCCGGTTCCGGGCGCTGAAGCTGTGGTTCGTGCTGCGCTGGTACGGCGCCGAGGGGCTGCGGGCGCACATCCGCTCCGGCGTGGCCCTCGCCGCCCGGTTCGCCGACCGGGTACGCGCCGACGACCGGTTCACGCTGGTGGGCGCGCACCCGTACGCGCTGGTGTGCTTCCGCCTCGAGGCGGACGACGAGGTCAACGCGGAGCTGCTGGCCCGGGTGAACGCCACGGGTCGGGTGCACCTGACGCACACCCGGGTCAACGGCCGGTACACGCTGCGCCTGGCCGTCGGCTCCCCGCACACCACCGAGGTCCATGTCGACGAGGCGTGGACCCTCCTCACCGACGCCGCGAACGCCCTCCTCCCCCACTGACGCCCCGCACCTGCACGTGCGGCGGCGGGTGCGGCGCCGGGGCGGCTAGAGATCTTGGCACGAATCGGCCCCTGGAGGGGCACGTTTCTACCAAGATCTCCGCGATGGCTCGCCGGACGGGCGGGACGCTAGCGGTCGCCGCCCGAGGAAACGGCCGCCGGGGTCGGGAAACGGTCCTCGGCCGGCACAGCCGCCGGAGGGACGGCCGCGAGGGCGGTCGCGGCCACGTCGCGCTGGCGGCGGGTACGCAGCAGCGCCCGGACGGCCAGCGCCAGGGCGGCGACCCAGGCGACGGCCAGCAGGGCGTAGACGGCCGGTCGGGCCGGGCCGTCGAGGTCGGCCGAGCGCATCAGCGTACGGGCGTTGGTCAGCACGATCACGCCACCGATCGCCGCGCCGAGCAGCTGGGCGGGAACGATGCGTACGAGCCAGGCCGCGATCGGCGCGGCGATCAGGCCGCCGATGAGCAGCGCGGCGACCATGGGCAGCAGGAAGCCCTCCGAGCCGAGGCCGATCAGGAAGCCGAGGCTGGCGGCGCCGGCGACCACGAACTCGGACGTGTCGACCGAGCCGATCACCTTGCGCGGCTCCATCCGCCCGCTGACCAGCAGGGCCGGCGTGGCGACCGGGCCCCATCCACCGCCGCCGGTGGCGTCGACGAAGCCGGCGACCAGGCCGAGCGGGCCCAGGAAGCGGCCCCGCAGCCGGCCGCCGCGCCGGTCGGTGCGCAGCGGCCGGGAGAAGCGCACCAGCAGGTACGCGCCGAGGGTGAACAGGATGCCGGCCATCCACGGGGCGGCCGACTCGGTGGAGATCGAGCTGAGGAAGGTCGCGCCGGCGAACGCGCCCACTGCGCCGGGGAGGGCGATCCGGGAGACGACCCGCCAGTCGACGTTGCCGAACCGCCAGTGCGACACCCCGGCGGCAAGCGTGGTGCCGATCTCGGCCAGGTGCACGGACGCCGACGCGGCGGCCGGCGCCACCCCGACGAGCAGCAGCAACGTGGAGGAGGTCAGCCCGTACGCCATGCCGAGCGCGCCGTCGACGAGTTGCGCGGCGAGCCCGACCAGCGCGAGGACCAGCAGCTTGCGCACGAGCGCCCCCTGTCTTTTCGGCATCTCCTATCGACTTGGTCGACAATGCGGCACGGGGCGTGCCCCGGTCAAGCCTCCAACCGGTCAGTGAGACGACACAACCGCCCCGGCCACCACGAGCCGCAGGGCGGCCGGACGGCGGGGGCGGCCGGGGCGGCAGCGGGGCGGGCCGCGCGGTCGGGCCGCGCGGGGCGGTCGCGCGGCGGGTGGTCGCGCGGCAGGGCGGTCGGGTTGCGGGGCGGTCGCGTTGCGGGGCGGTCGCGTTGCGGGTCAGGTCCAGGCGCGGGGGTCGGCGGCCAGCTCGACGACCCGGCCCGGCAGGGT
Organism: Micromonospora echinofusca; assembly: GCF_900091445.1. Taxonomy (NCBI): domain Bacteria; kingdom Bacillati; phylum Actinomycetota; class Actinomycetes; order Micromonosporales; family Micromonosporaceae; genus Micromonospora; species Micromonospora echinofusca. Next base: position 1,564,360 of record NZ_LT607733.1, on the reverse strand, counting down.
GCCGCCGGCCACGTCGGCGACGGTGACCAGTTCCAGGATCTCGCGCTCACTGGCCCGCAGGGCGATCCACACCTCCTGGAGAGCCCGGGCGGCCCCGTGGTAGCCCAGCTCCTCGGGCCGCTGCCCGCGCACGTGCGCGAGCGGCCCGTCGATCACCCGGATCACCTCGGCCAGGGAGATCTTCCCGGCCGGGCGGGCCAGCCAGTAGCCGCCCTCCGGGCCGCGCTGAGCCTGCACGATGCCGCCCCGGCGCAGCTGCAACAGGATGCTCTCCAGGAACTTCGGCGGGATCTCCTGGGCGCGGGCGATCTGGTCGGCGGTCACGGGCCGGCTTCGCCCGGACGCGGCTTCGCCGGTCACCGAGGCGAGCTCGGCGACCGCGCGGAGGGCGTAGTCGACCCGGGCGGAGAGGCGCATGCGGCAAGGTTAGTCGCCTGGTCGCCCCGCCCGGACGATCACCCCTCAGCCGATCGGCCGGTGACGATGCGGCGACGAGCCACGAGCTCCCCCGACGGACCGGACCGGACGAGGCCGGGCCAGACCCGGGCCAGACCCGGGCGAGGCCGAGGCTAGACCGAGCCGGCAAGGGCCAGAAAAAGGACGAATCAGACCGAACCGAAGGTCGGACCGGCAAGGGCCGGACCAGCAGGGCGGACTACGCCGAGCCGGTCAGTCGCCGACGCGGCGCAGCAGCCCTTCCTGCACGGCGCTGGCGATGTGGTGCCCCTCGGTGGTGAACATGCGCCCGGTGGCGAGCCCTCGGGCGCCGGACGCCGACGGGCTCCAGCAGTCGTAGAGGAACCAGTCGTCGGCGCGGAACGGCCGGTGGAACCACAGCGCGTGGTCGAGGCTGGCCCCGACCACGCCGCCCGGGCCCCAGACCTCGCCGTGCACCGACAGCACCGAGTCCAGCAGCGTCAGGTCGGAGGCGTACGTCAGCGCGCAGGCGTGCAGCAGTGGATCGTCGGGCAGCTTGCCGTCGATGCGCATCCAGACCCGCTGGTGCGGGTCGGCGGGCCGGTCGCCGGGGCGTACCCAGCCGGGCTCGCCCACGTAGCGGACGTCGATCGGGCGCGGGATCTGCGCCCAGATGCCGAGCCGCTCCGGGTAGCGGGCGAGCCGGTCGGTCATCGTCGGGACCTCGTCCGGGCCCGGCACGTCCGGCGGGGTGGGGGCCTGGTGGTCCAGGCCCTCCTCCGTGCGCTGGAACGACGCCGACATGAAGAAGATCGGCTTGTCGTGCTGGAGCGCCACCGAGCGGCGCACCGAGAACGAGCGGCCGTCGCGGACGTTCTCGACCTCGTACACGATCGGCTCGGCGGGGTCGCCCGGGCGGACGAAGTAGCCGTGCAGAGAGTGCACGAAGCGGGCCGGGTCGACGGTGCGTCCGGCGGCGACCAGCGCCTGGCCGGCGACCTGGCCGCCGTACACCCGCTGGGGACCGACCGGGGGGCTCATCCCCCGGAAGGTCATCCCGCCGGTGTGGTCCAGGTCGAGCACCTCCAGGAGCTGGTCGACCGCGGCCTGCCCGACCGCGACGTCCGCGTCGCTCACTGCAAGGCCCGCGCCGACGCCGCGTCGACCAGCGACCCGAGCTGGTGTACGCGCAGCGTGTTGGTCGAGCCGGGGGTGCCGGGCGGGCTGCCGGCGACGATCACCACGTAGTCGCCGGGGTTGGCCCGGTCGAGCCCGAGCAGCGCCTGGTCGACCTGCCGGAACATGTCGTCGGTGTGCTCGACGAACGGCATCAGGAACGTCTCCACGCCCCAGCAGAGGGCGAGCTGGTTGCGCACCTCGGGCACCGGGGTGAAGGCCAGCAGCGGCAGGTCGCAGTGCAGCCGGGAGAGCCGCTTGACGGTGTCACCGGTCTGCGAGAAGGCGACCATCGCCTTGGCGCCGATGGCCCGGGCGATCGAGGAGGCGGCGACGGTGAGCGCGCCACCGTGCGTACGGGGGTCGTGCTGAAGGCGCGGCACCCCGATCGAGCCGGCCTCGGTGGTGGTGATGATCTTCGCCATGGTGCTGACGGTGAGCACCGGGTACTTGCCGACGCTGGTCTCGCCGGAGAGCATCACCGCGTCCGCGCCGTCGAGCACGGCGTTGGCCACGTCGGAGGCCTCGGCGCGGGTCGGGCGGGAATTCTCGATCATGGAGTCGAGCATCTGGGTGGCCACGATGACCGGCTTGGCGTTCTCCCGGCAGAGCTGCACGGCGCGCTTCTGCACGAGCGGGACCTGGTCCAACGGCAGCTCGACGCCGAGGTCGCCGCGGGCGACCATGACACCGTCGAAGGCCAGCACGATCTGCTCCAGGCAGTCGACCGCCTCGGGCTTCTCGACCTTGGCGAGCACCGGCCGGTGCACGCCCTCCTCGGCCATGATGCCGTGCACCAGCTTGATGTCCTCCGCCGAGCGGACGAAGGAGAGCGCGATCAGGTCCACGCCCAGACCGAGCGCGAAACGCAGGTCCTCGGCGTCCTTCTCGGACATGGCCGGCACGCTGACCGCCACGTTGGGCAGCGAGACGCCCTTGTTGTTGGAGACCGGGCCGCCCTCGGTGACCAGGCAGCGGATGTCGTTGCCGGTGACCTCGGTGACCTCGACGGCGACCCGGCCGTCGTCGATCAGCAGCCGGTCGCCGGGCTTGACCTCCTGCGGAAGCTTGCGGTAGGTGCAGGAGACCCGCTCCTTGGTACCGAGGACGTCGTCGCCGGTGATGACGACGGAGTCGCCGGTGCGCCACTCGTGCGGGCCGTCGGCGAACCGGCCGAGCCGGATCTTCGGGCCCTGGAGGTCGGCGAGCACGGCCACCGGCCGGCCGGCGGCGTCGGCGGCCTCGCGGACCAGCCGGTAGACCGCTTCGTGGTCCTCGTGGCTGCCGTGGCTGAAGTTGAGCCGGGCCACGTTCATGCCGGCCTCGACGAGGCCGCGGATCCGCTCCGGCGACGAGGTGGCGGGCCCTAGAGTGCAGACGATTTTCGCGCGGCGTGTCACGCCCATCAGGCTAGTCTCTCCTCCGGGTCGCACCACGGGCCGACCCCTTCAGGATTGCGGAACATTGTCCAACGACGCGCGGCGGGCGCGCAGCCGGCGGGCGGAACCCACGCCGGAACGTCGAGGCGGCGGGCATCGGCGACCGCGCGCCGGAATCGTACGCCCCCGGCGCCACCGGACAGGCGGGTGCTCCCCGCCGCTCCCCCGGCGGCAGGAGCGAGCCCGCCCGGCGCGCAGGTCACCTCGCGGACGGCCCGGTCCGGTCGGCCCCGCACGCGGCCGGCCCGGTCGGCCCCGCACGGCGCGGCCCGCTCGGCGCGGCCTGCTCGGCGCGGCCTGCTCGGCGTCGGGCCTGGCCGGAAGCGTCGTCGCCGTGTCGGCGGGCGGTTCAGCTCTGTGTCTTGACCAGCGGGAACTCCAGCGAGCCCTCCGGGCAGAGGAAGGTCATCACGTCCACCCGGTAGAGCCCCGCCTGCACGGCCGGGTCGGCCTCCATCACGCTGCGCACGTCGTCCACCGAGCCGGTGCGGGCCAGGCCGAAGCCGATCGGCGGGTCCGGTTCGCGGGCCGGGCCGTCGACCGAGCCGGCGATCAGGATGATCCCCCGTCGTTGCAGGGCCTGCATGTGCGCGAGGTGCTCGGCCTGCAACCGCTGCACCGTCTCCGCCGGCAGCGCCCGCCCGGCCGCGCCGGGATACAGCACGATGCACTCGTACGTGTCGAGCGCGAAGTCGACCTGCGGCACTCCCGTCATGGCGTTCCCTCCCGCGTCGCGCCGCACGCGGCGACGTGCGCTCGGTCGACTGGCGGGCGAGCGCCCGTGGTCGACGTCGAGCCGGCACGGCCCAGCGTCGCACGGGCAGCAGGCCGGCACGGGTGCTCCGGCGAACTTGGTCCGCGACCCGGCCCGGTTGCGGCCCGCTCGCGCCGTTTCGCCGGCCGACCCCGCCGGCAACCGGCCGCTCGGCGGCGGGAGGCTGTCCCACCCCCGCCCTAGGCTGCCGGCGTGGGCACGAGCTACCAGACGATCCTGGCCCTGGGCGAGCTGGCGCAGATCCGCCGGGTCCTGACCGACGTCGACACGGAGGCGTACGTGACGCCTGTCGGCGAGCGCCGGTGGGCGGTCGTCCCGCGCGAGGAAGAGGAGAGCGGCTACGCCGAGGTCGACGACCTGGCACAGTTGATCACCCTGCTCACGCGCGAGCCGGCGGTCACCTTCGACGTCTTCGACTCCAGCGTCATGCGGGCCACGGTGCACGCCGGCGGCCGGGAGGTGCACCGCTACCTCTCCGACCAGGGCTGGGTGACGGAATACTGGGACGACGACGACAACGAGGTCCTCGCCGGCTTCGACGGCACGCTCCACCCGCTGGACGCCCCGCCGCCGCCCGGCCCGAGCGGGGACGACCCGGCCGTGTTCGCCCCGCTGGGGGTCGGGGCGGTCGACATCGTCGCGCTCGGTGCGGCGCTGCGCGGGGAGGTGCCGCTCGACGACGCGCCCCGGTTGTTCGCCGAGTGCCGGCACCGGGCGATCCTCGACGCGCTGGGGCTGGACCCGTGCCCGCTGACCCGGCCCTTCCGCGACACCCACCTCGACCACGTGCCGGCCCCGGTGCACTTGCGGCCCGGGGATGGGTGATCCCGGTCTCGATCCGCTCCGGTCCTGGTGAGCGCGGCGTTCGGCGGGAAAGCCCCTCTCGGCGGTGGTTGAATCGGCCGCCGGAGACGAACGAACAGGATGGGAGTCCACGCATGGCGAACGACGCCGGCAAGCAGCCCGCGAAGGCCTCGGGGACGTACCGGATCGGGGGCGACCTCCAGGTCCACCGGCTCGGCTACGGGGCGATGCAGCTCACCGGCCCGGGTGTGTGGGGCGACCCGAAGGACCCGGCCGAGGCCGTACGGGTGCTGCGCCGGGCGTACGAGCTGGGCGTGACGTTCATCGACACGGCCGACTCCTACGGGCCCTTCGTCAGCGAGATGCTGATCCGGGAGGCGCTGCACCCGTACGCCGACGACCTGGTCATCGCGACCAAGGCCGGTCTGACCCGCTCCGGCCCCAACGACTGGCGTCCGGTGGGGCGCCCGGAATACCTGCGCCAGCAGTGCGAGCTGAGCCTGCGGCACCTCGGCCTGGACAGCATCGGGCTCTACCAGCTGCACCGGATCGACCCGCAGGTGCCGCTCGCCGACCAGCTCGGGGAGCTGGCCCTGCTCAAGCAGGAGGGCAAGATCCGGCACATCGGCCTGTCCGAGGTGAGCGTCGAGCAGATCGAGGCGGCCCGCGCCATCACCCCGATCGCCTCCGTGCAGAACCTCTACAACCTGGCGGACCGCAGCGCGGAGGCCGTCCTGGAGCACTGCGAGCGCAACGACCTCGCGTTCATCCCCTGGTTCCCGATCGCCACCGGCGACCTGGCCCGGCCGGGCGGCCCGCTGGACGAGATCAGCACCGGGCACGGCGCGACGCCCGCGCAGCTCGCCCTCGCCTGGCTGCTGCGCCGGTCGCCGGTTGTGCTGCCGATCCCGGGCACGTCGTCGGTGGCGCACCTGGAGGAGAACGTGGCCGCCGCCGAGGTGCGGCTGACCGACGACGAGTACGCGGCCCTCGCCAAGGCCGCCTGACGACGCGGCAGTGGGGCGGGCGGCGCACGGCCGCCCGGCCCACGCGAGCGCTACAGGGCGAAGCAGTTGGGGCGGATCGGCTGGTCGCGCAGGGCCTGCCGGATCACCGTGTAGGTGGTGCCGTCGAGCACCAGGCCGAGGTGCCCGACGACCCGCAGGGGGCACGCCGACTGGATCAGCACGTTGGTCGCTCCGTCGGCCAGTTTGGCGTTGTCGACGGGGCGCACCAGCTCGTCCTGGAGGGTGCGTACCGCCGTCCAGCGGACCGTGCCGGGGGTGTCGTCGCCGTCGTTGAGGCCGGCGAGGAACGACGAGCCGATCGACATCTGCTGGCAGGCGACGATGCCGGCGCAGCTGCCCAGGCCGAGGAACTTCACGATGTTGGCCACGTACGTGCCGTACTGCGGGCTGCCGAGGCTGACGTAGCGGCCGACGCTGCTGGTCCCGCCCAGGCTCTTGATGAAGTACCGGGACACCAGGCCACCCTCGGAGTGGGCGACGACGTCGACCTTGGCCGCGCCGGTCGATGCGCGGACCTGCGCGACGAAGCTGCTGAACGCGCGGGCCGAGGCGGGGATGTCGCCGAGCCCGAGGTTGGGCAGCTGGTAGACCCAGACCCGGTACCCGTCGACGCGCAGCCGGGAGGCCAGCGGCCCGTATGCGGAGGCGATGCCGCTGAGGCCACCGACGACGATGACGGGGTTGCCTGCCGCGGCGGCGGCGATCTCGGCGGCGGTGTTGGTGACGCTGTTCCCGGCGGCGGGGGCGGGCGCGGGGGCGGTGGCCGCGGGCCGGTCGGGGGCCGCGACGGCGGCGGTGGTGGGGGCGGCGAGCACGGCGGCGACCGTGACGGCGAGGGCAGGGACGATCTTTCGGAGCAGCAAAGCTGCACCTCCCATGGAGGAACCCGGTGGTACCGGGTGGGGGTGGGGGTGGTTCCGATCGATCGTGGAGACGATGATGATGGCCGTAATCCACAAACGTCAATCACAAGTTACGGCCCGGTAACCTCTTTCGCGCCGGGAGCACAAACCGGCAATCCCGACGGCGTCCGTCCACGCCGGACGGTGCCCCGCCGACCCGGGCGCGGTGGCATGCTGTGACCCGTGCGTCCGACACCGCCCCGCGAAGAGCCGCTGCGGGTGATGCCGTGGTGGCTGGTGCTCGTCGGGCTGCTGGTCGCCGCGCTACTGGGGTGGCTGGTGCTCGACTGGCTGCTCGGCGAGGCCGACCGCGCCGCCCAGCCGGACACCCGCGCGACGCTGCGCATCGACGCCATCCGCACCGGGCTGACCGTGGTGGCCGGCACCGGCGGCGGGCTCGCGCTGCTGCTCGCCGCCCGCCGGCAGTGGATCGGCGAACGCGCGCAGCGACACCAGGAGGCCGTCGCCGCGCAGGACCAGGCGCACCGGGAACGGGTGCAGGCGCACACGGAGGCGATCACCGAGGCCGGGCAGCGTCACCAGGAGCGGCAGGCCGAGGCGGCCGAACACGACGCCGCCGAGCGCCGGCTGACCGAGTTGTACACCGGCGCCGTCGAACTGCTGGGCAACGACAACGCCGCCGTACGCCTGGGCGGCCTGCACGCCCTGGAGCGGCTCGGGCAGGACAATCCCGCCCAGCGGGAGACGATCGTGGCGGTGCTCTGCGCGTACCTTCGGATGCCGGCGCCGCAGGACGACGCGCGCGAGGCGGAGGTGCGCCGCACCGCGCAGCGGGTCCTGACCCGGCACCTGCGCACGAACGACGACGCCTTCTGGCCCGGGGTCAGGCTGGACCTGACCGGCGCCCGGCTCGACGGCTTCGACGCCGCCGGCTGCACGCTGGACGACGCGGACCTGACGGGCGCGGTCTGCGCCGGCACCACCAGCCTGGCCGGCGCGACCGTGCGCGGGCGGCTGCGGCTGGGCGCGACCTTCGCGGACCTGGTCTGCGACGACCTGCGCGGCGACGCCGAGATCGCCCTCGACGACGCCGAGATCACCGGCCGGGTCAGCTTCGACCGGGCCGACCTGGCCGGCGACCTGTCGTGCCGGCAGGCCATCATCTGCCGGGCCTCGTTCCGGCGAGCCACGCTGCACCGGACGGCGACCTTCGATGCGGCCCACTTCACCCACAGCGTGACCTTCCGCGAAGCGGTCTTCCTGAGCGGAGTCTCGATGGACCGCGCCACGATCGCCGGCTACGCCGGGTTCCGACTGGCCCGCTTCGGAGACCTGGCCCTGTTCCGGTGGACCAAGTTCGGCGACCGGACCTCGTTCGAGGGGGCCCGGTTCGATGGCATCGCGAACTTCGGCCGGTCCCGCTTCCATGGGCCGGTCACCTTCGAGGGGGCGACGTTCGCCCGTCCGCCCCTGGTCGAACACGCTCGGGCGACGGTCGCTGACCCGCACGTCTGGCCCAAGGGCACGACCGTCGGCCGGCTCGACGACGACTGACTGCCGCTCGCCGACGGCGGATTTCGGCAGCTGCCCGGGTGCGGCGACCCGACGCGCGCCCGCTCGTCGGGTCGTTCGTCAGGCGCGGTCGCCGAGTCGGGCGACGAAGGCCCGCCAGGCGGTCGGGGTGAAGAGCAGCGCGGGGCCGGTGGGGTCCTTCGAATCCCGTACGCCGACGACGCCGGGCAGGTTGTCGGCGACCTCGACGCAGGTGCCGCCGTTGGTGGACGAGCGGGACGATTTGCGCCACCGCGCACCGGTCAGGATGTCCATGTCTTCGCCGCTTCCTTGAGCACGTCGAGTGATTGCCTCAGCGGGAGGGCTTCGCCGCGGACAGCGGCCCACGCGAGCCCCACGCGGGCAATCGCGTCAGGCTGCCCGGTGGTCTGCTCGTTCCAGAGCGTCGCGAAGTATCCGCCGGTGTCCAGCGCCTTGTCGACGGCGGTCAGGTAGGGCGCGGTCGGCGGCTTCGCCCCGGTCTCGATCACGCTCACCTGGGAGTCCGAGCAGAAGACCAGCTCGCCGAGTTGCGCCTGGGTCAACCCGGCGGCGGCCCGGCGCCGTCGCAGCTCACGAAGCAGGTACTCCGACGGCGAGATTCCCACGGCTTCCACGCCCTTCCACGACTCTCCACACCGTTCGTCGGCAGCCCGCAACCGTGCACTACGTTCCGCGATCGGGCGGTGACTGTTCCGAGCCTAGGGGGCGAGCGTCCAGGGTGGAAGGAGCGCGGGACGCCCAGCCCGCACTCCCTTCACCGACGACGAAAAGGAGACGCCTGTGCCCGTGCCGAGGCCCGCGAATGCCGTACCGGCGTCGCGCTGGGCGACGCGCCCCGCCGCCGCGACGGCCCGCACCCGCGAGGACGGGACGCCCCGGGCCGACCCCGGCGTCTACCTGCTGACGCGCGAGGCGTCGCCGCAGTTCGCCACGCCGATCACGGTACGGGTGATCCGCGAGCGGACCGACCTGGTCACGTACCACGGCTGGACGTGGGTCGAGGTGTATCAGCTCGACGCGCGCGGCCAGGCGACCGACCGTCGCGAGTTGTACGTACGGCCCGACGGGATGCGTCCCACTCAGGCGCCATCGGCCGAGCGCCGCGCTCCCGTCCGGCGGAACGCGAGGACCAGCCGGTGAGCGCGCCTCTCCACCTCCACGTACCGTCCCGCCCGACGTGGCGCTGCCGGGCCTGCGGGATCGCCTGGCCCTGTTCTCCGGCGAAGCTGCGTCTCCTCGCGAGGTACCGGGACGACATGCCCGGGCTCCTGGTCCACCTCGTGACCCTGCGCAAGGAGGCCGCCGGCCAGCTCGCCGAGCAGGACCTGGACGTACGGTCGACGGATCTGCACAGGCGGTTCACGGACTGGGTGCCGGTCCACCCCCGCTGACAGCCGCTGGGGCACCCGCGCCGCGCGGCGGCTCCCGGGGACCTGCCGGTTGCCACTTCGGACAAGGCTACGCCGCCCGAGGGCGGGCGACGGCGGGCACCGCGAGCGTCGCGGGCCCGGACTGGAAGGTGGTCTCGTGGGCGGGGCAGCTCGACAGGGCCCGGCTGGCCCACCACCACGAGGCGCCGCGCCGACCACGGGACGTCCGACGCGTCGATGGGCCGGCGTGGCGGGTGCTCAGCGCAGGACGCGGAACAGCAGCAGGAAGGCCACGTAGGCGACCGGCACGGCCGCGAAGCAGATCAGAAAGCCGAGGTGCACGTAGCGGGGCGGCGTGCCGGCGACGATGGCCGGTCGCCCCCAGCGGCCGAGCACCAGGTAGCCGGCGAAGAAGGACAGCGCGGGCAGACCCGCGCAGATCCACGCGCCGAGCGTGAAGCCGTCGACCAGGCCGACACCGGAGGCGAGCACCATGATCATCATGAGGAGCGCGCCCACGGCCGCGCAGCCCGCGTAGACGCCGACGGCCTGGGCCACCGGCGACCAGTCCGGCAGGAGCGCCGGCCGCTGCGCGAGCAGCTCGGTCTGCTGCCCGTGTCGGTCGGACTCGTCGGCGTAGCGGCGGGCCAGCTCCAGCTCGACGGTCGGGTCGGCCTCCGCCGGGCGCTGCGCCGGCACCCCGGCCGCCGCCGGGCTCGCCGCCGTCGGCAGCGCCAGCCTCGCCTCCCCCGCCCCACCCTGGAGGTACGCCCCGACCTCCGGCTGCCCCGGCGCGCCGGCTGCGCCGGCGGGTTCCCGCTCCCCCGATCCGGCACCGGCGAGCGCGGCACCCCCGTTGGGTCCCGTTGGCGCGGGCGCCTGACCCGGAGGCGCTGTGGACGGCGCGGGTGCGGGGCCGGTGGGCACGCTGGACGCCGGGATGCCGATGGCCTGGCCGAGCTGGTCGAGGCGCTGCCCCTGCGCGGTGAGCCGGTGCTGGAGGTAGTCCGCGGTGGCGTGCAGGTTGCGTCGCCGGTCGGCGTCGGCGGCGGCACCGCGCTCGCCGGCACGCCGCCGCTCGGCGAGTTGCCGGGCCAGTGCCGCGTACTCCTCGAAGGTGGACACCGCCTCAGTCCTCCCCGTCCGGGCCGTGCCCGTCGCGGGCGAACGGCACGATGAGCCGGGTGCGCTGGTCGTGCCGGTCGACCAGGAGCGCCCGGTCGGGCCGGGGCGCGTACGCGAGGTCGTGCACGCCGAGGTGCAGCCCCAGCTCGGTGCCGGGCACGTTCAGCGCCACCAGGCAGGCGACGTCGTCGCGGTTGTGGGCGCCGCCCAGGTCGTCGGCGAGTCGGCGCAGCCCGCGCCACCAGCCGAGCAGGTGCACCCCCCGCCCCGGCCCCTGCCGCAGGACGGTGCGCAGGTCGTCGTGGCCGGAGCGGAACGTCTCCGGGTCGGTGGCCGCGAGCACCCCGCTGGCGGCGTCGACGCCGAAGACGACGAGATAGGTGCGGCCGGAAACCGGGGCGGTGCCGCCCGCCGCGAGGCCCCCGGGCTCGTCGGGGGCGGACAGCGCGGCGGCGAGGGTGCCGACGTGCCGGCGCAGGCCGGGCGCGTCGATGCGGTCGACGGGGTGGCCGGCGGCGGCCAGGATCGCGGCGGTGTCGTCGGCGGCGGGCTCGGCGGCGGTGACCAGCGGGGCGAGCAGGAAGCGGGCGTCGCCCGGGGCGTGCTGCCGGGCGAGGCTCAGGGTGGCCGCGCGCAGCACCTCCGCGCCGGTGACCGGGGTGCCGACCACGGCGAGGTGCCGGCCCGGGGAGGCGTCCATCATGAACAGTGCCGAGGTGCCCTCGACGTCGACCGTGCGCCCGACCAGGGCCAACGGCCGGCGCCCGCCCGGGCGCAGCCCGGCGAAGGTCGGGTCGTCCTCGACGTGGGCGGCCTCGTAGCCCTTGAAGACCGACGGGGGGCGGGTGCCCGCCGCGCGGGCCTGCCACAGCTCGTGGCGCAGCCCGGCCAGCTCCCCGGCGGCGGCGTGCGCGTCGGGGAAGCGGACGACGGTGTCGGCGCCGACGGCACCGGCGGCGGTGTTGAGCACGGCCGAGCCGATCGGCAGGGTCTGGGCGGCCTCGTTCAGCGGGTCGAGCACCCCGCCGCCGCCGGGCAGCGCCACCCGCAGCGCGAACTGGCCGAAGATCGCCTCGGCCCGGCCGTAGAGCGCCTCGACGCCGGTCATGCTCTGGCTGGCCAGGACGAGGTGCACGCCGTACGAGCGGCCCTTGCGGGCCAACTCCTCCAGCAGGTCGACCGACTCGCGGGCCAGCGCGTCGTTGCCGGCGAGGAGCACGTGGAACTCGTCGATCACGGCCACGATGCGCGGCACCGGGGTGTCGCGGGGCAGGTCGGCGAGCTTCGTGACGCCGTGCCGCTTGAGGGTGGTGGCCCGCCGCGACAGCTCGCGGCGCAGCTCGCGCAGCACGGCGACGCCGTACTCCCGGTCGGACTCGATGCCGACCGCCCGCGCGTGCGGCAGCCAGGACGGGTCGCGGGGGGTGGGCACGAACTCGGTGAAGCTCACCCCCTCCTTGAAGTCGAGCAGGTAGAGCTGGAGCTCGGCCGGCGAGTAGCGGGCGGCCAGCCCGTAGAGGACGTCGAGCAGGAAGACGGTCTTGCCGGCGCCGGTGCGCCCGCCGACGAGCCAGTGCGGGGTGGCGTCGTCGAAGGCGACGGTGACCGGGTCGCGGCCGGCGCGGCCGACCACGGTGCGCAGCCCGTTGCCCGCCGACTCGGCCCAGCGTCGGTCGGGCAGCAGCTCGGCGAAACCGACCGCGTCGCTGCGCCGGGCGGCGGCGCCGAGGTGCGCGGCGAGGGCGGCCACGGACGCGGCCGGCGGGTCGCCGTCGAGCAGCACGGGGACGGCCAGTCCGCTGCCGTCGTGGCTGAACGGGGCCCCGGGCGGGTCGCCGACGTGGGCGTACCGCTCGGTCAACCGGATCATGGTGGTGGCGCCGAGCTGCGGTGCCGGCTCGGGCGACGCGGCGGTGGGCCGGCCGGCGGCCAGCACGCAGACGGCGGCGGCCGGCCCGGCGTGGGTGAGCGCGGCGAGCCGGGCCGCCTCGCGCGGCGGCGGGGCCGACGCGGCGACGACAAGCAGGAGTTCCTGGTCGGGGCGGTCGGCGTGCCGGGCCGCGCGGGCGTGCCGCTCGGCGGCGTCGAGCAGGGCGGTCACCTCGGCCTCGCCGGTGGCCGGCGGGTCGAGCACGCCGGCGTCGATGAGCGGGCGCAGCGGCCCGAAGGTGGCGCCGAGCGCGGCGGTGTCGATGCCGGCGACCCGGACGCCGCCGGTCGGGGCGGTGGCGAGCAGCCGCAGCACGAGCGCGCGCAGCAGGCCGGCCACCCGGGGGTCGCGGGCGTCCGCGTCGACGGCGAGGTGGTGGCCGCCGCCCAGCGGTACGAGGACGGGAAAGCCGCCGTCGGGTGTGGACGCCTCGCCGACGCGCAACGGTACGGGCGCGGCGGCCACCGGGGTGGCCCCGGGGGTGGGCGTGGCGAGCGTGCCGCCGAGCGCCGCGAGCCGGGTGACCAGCTCGGACGCGCCGGCCGGGGCGGCCTGGGGCGACTGCCCGGCGAGTGCCCGGCGGGCGGTGTCGAGGTGCGCCCGGGCCGCCCGGTGCGCCGCGACCGCCTGCCCGTACGCCGACGCGAGCCTGCCCACTTTCTGCTCCCGTCGCCGTCGCCCCGCCTGGTCCCCAAGGACCCTAACGGACAGCGGCGACACCCGGACAGCGGCGAGCCGGGCGCGTCGGCGGGCGGCCGCTCCACGATGGCGCGCGGACGGGCCCCTCCCTGGTCGCAGACCTGCGGGAAGGGACCCGTCCGCGTGTGCGGGGTGGGTCGAGGCCGCCGACGCGGGCCAGTGCCCGGCTCGGCGGTCGTCGCCCGTCCGGCGGGGCGGTCAGCCGGTGACGGCGTTGAGGGCCGGCAGGTAGCCGTACCGGTAGCCGTCGGCGTCGAGGCGGTACGCCTCGATGACGCCGCCGACGTCGCGGATCCACGGGTCGGCCGCGCAGACCCGGTGGACAGGTCGTACGGGCCGGCGCCGACGCCGGACACTGAGCGGACGGTGCGCTCAGCGCGCGGCCAGGGGCTCCCGGGCCGGGTCCACCGGGGCCGGCAGCGTGCCCGTCCCGCCCAGGTGGGCGTGGATGGCGGCGGCCGCGGCGCGGCCCTCGGCGATCGCCCAGACGATCAGCGAGGCGCCCCGGTGCATGTCGCCGGCGACGAAGACGCCGTCGACGCCGGTCTGCCAGTCCGGCCGGGCGTCGATCGCGCCGCGCGCGTTGCGGGAGACCCCGAACTGGTCGAGCAGCGGCTGCTGCTCGGTGCCCTCGAAGCCGATGGCCAGCAGCACCAGGTCGGCCGGCAGCTCCCGCTCCGAGCCGGGCAGCGGGGTGACGATGCGCCGCCCGTCCCGCTTCTCCACGGTCACCTCGGCGATCCGCACCGCGCGCACCTGACCGGTGCCGTCGTCGACGAACTCCTGCACAGCGACGGCGAAGACCCGCTCGCCGCCCTCCTCGTGCGCCGGATAGCTGCGCAGCAGCCACGGCCAGGTCGGCCACGGGTCCCGGGTCTCGTCGCGCGCCTGCGGCGGCTGCGGGTAGAGGTCCAGCTGGTGTACGCCGGCCGCGCCCTGACGGTGCGCCACGCCCAGGCAGTCCGCCGCCGTGTCGCCGCCACCGATGATCACGATGTGCTTGCCGGCCGCGTCGATCGGGTCCCCGTCGGGCAGCACCGCCGTGTCGGGCCGCCCGCCCGCCGCCGCGGCCACCACGCGGTTGGCCGCCACGAGGTGGTCCATCGCCTGGTGTACGCCGCGCAGCCCGCGGCCCGGGGTCTGCGGGGTGTCCCGGCCCTGAAGCGCGCCGCAGGCGAGCAGCACGGCGTCGTGCTCGGCGCGCAGCTGCTCGGCGGTGACGTCGACGCCGACGTCCACCCCGGTGCGGAAGCGCACCCCCTCGGCGGAGAGCTGGGCCAGGCGCCGGTCGATGTGGACCTTCTCCAGCTTGAAGTCCGGGATGCCGTACCGCAGCAGGCCGCCGATCGCGTCGTCGCGCTCGTACACCGTGACGGCGTGACCGGCGCGGGCGAGCTGCTGCGCGGCGGCGAGACCGGCGGGCCCGGAGCCGACCACGGCGACCGAACGGCCGGTCGGCGTCGACGCCGGGCGCGGCGACAGCCCGCCCCGGGCGACGGCCGCGTCGGCGATCTCCACCTCGACCTGCTTGATGGTGACCGGCTCGCCCCCGCCGATGCCGAGCACGCAGGCCGCCTCGCAGGGCGCCGGGCAGAGCCGGCCGGTGAACTCGGGGAAGTTGTTGGTGGCGTGCAGCGAGTCCACCGCGGCGTCCCAGTTGCCCGTACGGACCAGGTCGTTCCAGTCCGGGATGCGGTTGCCCAGCGGGCAGCCGTCGTGGCAGAACGGGATGCCGCAGTCCATGCAGCGGGTGGCCTGCTCGCGGATGAGCTCCTCGCCGGCCGGCGGGTACACCTCGCGCCAGTCGCTGATCCGCACCGGCACCGGGCGGCGCGCGGGCAGCCGCCGGTTGTAGCGCAGGAAACCGTTCGGGTCAGGCACGAGCCACCTCCTGGACCGTCACCCGCGAGGCGGGCAGGGTCGGCACAGACGAAGCGGAAGGCGCCGGCTGCGCTGCCGAGGCGGCAGGGCCCGCCAGTGCGCTCATCACCGCGTCGTCGACGTCGCGGCCGGCGGCTTCGGCGGCCCGCATGATCTCCAGCACCCGGCGGTAGTCGCGGGGCACCACGGCGGTGAACTCCGCCACCGCCTCCGGCCAGCGCTTGAGCAGCCCCTCGGCGACCGCCGAGTCGGTCTCGGCGAAGTGCCGCTGCACCAGCTCGTGCAGCATTGCCTGCTCCGGCTCGGACAGCGGCGCCAGGTCGACCAGCTCCGCGTTCACCCGCCGGCGGTCCAGCGCGTGCACGAAGGCCGTACCGCCGGACATGCCGGCGGCGAAGTTGCGGCCGGTCGGTCCCAGCACCACCACGGTCCCGCCGGTCATGTACTCGCAGCCGTGGTCACCGACGCCCTCGACGACGGCCACCGCGCCGGAGTTGCGCACCGCGAACCGCTCCCCCACCCGGCCGCGCAGGAACAACTCGCCCGCGGTGGCCCCGTAGAGGATGGTGTTGCCGGCGATGATCTGGTCCTCGGCCCGCTGCCCCGGCGCGGCGTCGCCGTCGAGGAAGGGGGCCGCGGCGTCCGGCCGCACGATGAGCCGACCGCCGGAGAGGCCCTTGCCCACGTAGTCGTTGGCGTCGCCGTGCAGCCGCAGGGTGACCCCGTGCGGAAGGAACGCGCCGAAGGACTGGCCGGCGGTGCCGCGCAGCGTGAACTCGATCGTGTCGGCGGGCAGGCCCGCCCCGCCGAAGCGGCGGGTCACCTCGCCGCCCAGCATCGCGCCGACGCTGCGGTGCTCGTTGCGCACCGCCACCGCCACCCGCACCGGCGTACGGTCGCGCAGCGCCGGGGCGGCCAGTGCGATCAGCTCGTTGTCCAGCGCCAGCTCCAGGCCGTGGTCCTGGGCCCGTACGCCCCGGCGCGCGGCCCCGGCGGGCAGCTCCGGCAGGTGCAGCACGGGGGTCAGGTCGAGCCCGCCGGCCTTCCAGTGCGCGATCGCCGGGGCGACGTCGAGCAGCTCGGCCTGCCCGATGGCCTCCTCGATCGACCGCAGGCCCAGCTCGGCCAGGTAGCCGCGGACCTCCTCGGCGAGGAACAGGAAGAAGTTCTCCACGAACTCCGGCCGGCCGGTGAAGCGTTCCCGCAGCACCGGGTTCTGGGTGGCGATGCCGACCGGGCAGGTGTCGAGGTGGCAGACGCGCATCATCACGCAGCCCTCGACGATCAGCGGCGCGGTGGCGAAGCCGAACTCCTCGGCCCCGAGCAGCGCCGCCACCAGCACGTCCCGGCCGGTCTTGAGCTGCCCGTCGACCTGCACGGTGACCCGGTCGCGCAGCTTGTTGAGCAGCAGCGTCTGCTGCGCCTCGGCCAGCCCCAGCTCCCACGGGGTGCCGGCGTGCTTGAGCGAGTTCAGCGGCGAGGCGCCGGTGCCGCCGTCGTGGCCCGAGATCAGGATGACGTCGGCCTTGAGCTTGGCCACGCCCGCCGCCACCGTGCCGACGCCCACCTCGCTGACGAGCTTGACGTGCACCCGCGCGGACGGGTTGACGCACTTCAGGTCGTGTACGAGCTGCGCGAGGTCCTCGATGGAGTAGATGTCGTGGTGCGGCGGCGGGGAGATCAGGCCCACGCCGGGGGTGGCGTGGCGGGTACGGGCGATCCACGGCCAGACCTTGTTGCCGGGCAGCTGCCCGCCCTCGCCGGGCTTGGCGCCCTGCGCCATCTTGATCTGAAGGTCGTCGGCGTTGACGAGGTATTCGCTGGTCACCCCGAACCGGCCGCTGGCGATCTGCTTCACTGCGGAGCGGCGGGCCGGGTCGTGCAGCCGCTCGACGTCCTCGCCGCCCTCGCCGGTGTTGGACTTGCCGCCGAGGCGGTTCATCGCGATCGCGAGGGTCTCGTGCGCCTCCGCCGAGATCGACCCGTACGACATGGCGCCGGTGGCGAACCGCTTGACGATCTCGGTGGCCGGCTCGACCTCGTCGAGGGGCACCGGGGGCCGCACGCCCGTACGCAGGGTGAACAGGCCGCGCAGCGAGCCCGCCTTCGCGGCCAGCTCGTCGACCTTGGCCGTGTACTGGCGGAAGACGTCGTACTGGCGGCTGCGGGTGGCGTGCTGGAGCAGGAAGACCGTCTCCGGGTTGAACAGGTGCAGCTCGCCCTCGCGGCGCCACTGGTACTCGCCGCCCACCTCCAGCCGGTCGGTGGGCTCAGCGCCCGGCGGCGGCCAGGCCACGGCGTGCCGGGCGGCGACCTCGACGTGGATGCCGTCCAGCCCGATCCCGCCGATCTTGCTCGGGGTGCCCCGGAAGTAGCGCTGGACCAGCTTGGCGTCCAGCCCCACGGCCTCGAAGACCTGCGCCCCGCAGTACGACGACACCGTCGAGATGCCCATCTTGGACATGATCTTCAGGACGCCCTTGCCGAGGCCCTTGACGTAGTTGCGGACCGCCTTCACCGGCTCGACGCCGACGAGCGCCCCGGTGGAGATCATGTCCTCCACCGACTCGAAGGCCAGGTACGGGTTGACCGCCGCCGCGCCGTAGCCGATCAGCACCGCCGCGTGGTGCACCTCGCGGCAGTCGCCCGACTCGACGATCAGCGCCACCTGGGTGCGGGTCTGCTCGCGCACCAGGTGCTGGTGCACTGCGGCGGTGAGCAGCAGCGACGGGATGGGGGCGAGGTCGGCGTTGGAGTCGCGGTCCGACAGCACGAGGATGCGTACGCCGTCCTCGATGGCCTCGGAGACGTGCCGGCAGATCTCCGTCAGCCGGGCCTTGATGCCGGCGCCGCCCTCGCGCAGGCGGTAGAGACCGGAGACCCGGACGGCCTTGAAGCCGGGCAGGTCGCCGTCCTCGTCGATGGAGAGGATCTTCGCCAGCTCGTCGTTGTCGATCACCGGGTACGGCAGCACGATCTGCCGGCAGCTCGCCGGGCCGGGGTCGAGCAGGTTGCCCTCCGGCCCGATGGTCGACGCCAGGCTGGTCACCAGCTCCTCGCGGATGGCGTCCAGGGGCGGGTTCGTGACCTGCGCGAAGAGCTGATGGAAGTAGTCGTAGAGCAGCCGGGGCCGGGTGGACAGCGGGGCGATCGGGGTGTCGGTGCCCATCGAGCCGAGCGGCTCGGCGCCCGTGCGCGCCATCGGCGCGAGCAGGATCTTCAGCTCCTCCTCGGTGTAGCCGAAGGCCTGCTGGCGGCGGCGTACCGAGTCGTGGGTGTAGACGATGTGCTCGCGCGGCGGCAGGTCGGTCAGCTCGATCAGGCCAGCGTGCAGCCAGTCGGCGTACGGCTGCTCGGCCGCCAGCTCGGCCTTGATCTCCTCGTCGTGCACGATCCGGCCGGCGACGGTGTCGACCAGGAACATCTTCCCCGGCTGGAGGCGGCCCTTGGCGACCACCCGGGCCGGGTCGAGGTCGAGCACGCCCGCCTCGCTGCCGAGCACCACGAGCCCGTCGTCCGTACGCCACCAGCGGCCCGGACGCAGGCCGTTGCGGTCCAGCACGGCGCCGACGACGTCGCCGTCGGTGAAGGCGACCGACGCCGGCCCGTCCCACGGCTCCATGAGGCTCGCGTGGAAGCGGTAGAAGGCGCGCTTGTCGGCGGCCATGTCGGGGTCGTTCTCCCACGCCTCGGGGATCATCATCAGCACCGCGTGCGGCAGGCTGCGCCCGGCCAGGTGCAGCAGCTCCAGGACCTCGTCGAAGTTCGCGGAGTCGGAGGCGGCGGGGGTGCAGACCGGGAAGACCCGGCGGATGTTGCCGGGGATGTTCGGGGTGCGGACCAATGCCTCGCGGGCCTGCATCCAGTTCCGGTTGCCGCGGATCGTGTTGATCTCGCCGTTGTGCGCGATGAGCCGGTACGGGTGCGCCAGCGGCCAGGACGGGAACGTGTTGGTGGAGAAGCGGGAGTGCACCAGCGCGATCGCGCTCTGCACCCGCTCGTCGGTCAGCTCCGGATAGAACGCCGGCAGCTGGCCGGGGGTCAGCATGCCCTTGAAGACCATGGTCCGCGCCGACAGCGACGGGAAGTAGGCCGGCACGCCCCGCTCGGCGCTCTCCCGCTCGGCCTGCTTACGCACGCAGAACGCCACCCGCTCCAGCTCGATGCCGCGCAGCGGCGACCCGGCCGGACCGGCCGGCGAGTCGGTGAGCCGGTGCGCGGCCAGGAAGAGCTGCCGGACCCGGGGCATCGCCGCCAGGGCGGTCTCGCCGAGCCCGCTCGGGTCGACCGGCACGTCTCGCCAGCCGAACAGGTGGGCGCCCTCCACCAGCGCGTACTTCTCCACCACGCGGCGGGCGCGGGCCTCGTCGGCGTCGTCGTCGGGGAGGAACACCAGGCCGGTGGCGTACTCGCCGGCGGGCGGCAGCGGGAAGTCCACCACCGCGCGCAGGAACGCGTCCGGAATCTGGATCATGATGCCCGCGCCGTCGCCCGTGTTCGGTTCCGCGCCCCGGGCTCCCCGGTGGTCCAGCCGGCAGAGCGCGTCGAGGCCGTTGGCCACGACCGCGTGCGAGCGCCGTCCGTGCAGGTCCGCCACGAAGGCCACGCCGCACGCGTCGTGCTCCTGCGCGGGGTCGTAGAGACCGGCCGCGGGCGCTCCCGGGCCGAGGTGCGGGGCCTGCTTCGGGCTGCTGTGAGGGTACGGAAAGGCCACCGGGCCTCCTGTCGTCGCTCAGGGTGGATCTCGATCGGGACGACGTCGGCCCTCAAGGGTCTATTGAGTCTACGTTAGGGTCCGGCGCGCAAGGCCAGTGCAGATTGATCACACCTTCCAGAGTCTGGGACGTGTAGTCTCGCGCGGTGGATTTTCTGCGCCAGGACCTGTTCGGCCGGTTGGAGCGTTTCTACGATGCGGTGCCCCGGGACGGAGCCCGCGCGGAGGAGCACGGCGGCCTCGTCCTGTTCGTCCGGGAAGGCCCCGGCTGGCCGTTCTACGCCCGGCCCCGGCTCGACGCCGGCGCGGCGCCGTCGCTGGCGGACGTCGCTGCCGTACGCGAGCGGCAGCGCGAGCTGGGCCTGCCCGAGGCCCTCGAGTGGGTGCACGAGACCACCCCGGACCTGCTGGCCGTGGCCCGCTCGGCGGGGCTGGCGGTGCTTCAGGCGCCGCTGATGGTGCTCGACCCGGCCGCCCTGCCCGACCCGGGCACCCTCACGGACGTACCGCTGCGGGTGCTCGACGCGGCGGCGCCCGACTTCGCGACGGACGTCGCGGCGCGGCGGGCGGTCGCCGACGTCGGGTTCTCCGCGCCCGGCACCGGACCCGGCGAGGCCGGCCCCGCCCAGCGGGACGCCGCGATGGCCGAGTTGGACGAGGCGGCGCTCGACGAGGAGCGCACCCGCGCCGCCGACGGCCGGCGGCTGTCCGTGCTGGCGGAGACGCCGACCGAGGGCGCGCTGGCCAGCGGGATAGCGATGCGGGTCGGCGACGTCGCCGAGATCGCCGGGGTGGCCACCCTGCCGTCCGCCCGCCGGCGTGGCCTGGGTGCGGCGGTCACCGCCACGCTGGCCCGCGAGCTGTTGGCCGCCGGCACCGGCCTGGTCTTCCTCTCGGCCGGCAGCGAGGACATCGCGCGCGTCTACCTGCGGGTCGGCTTCCGCCGCATCGGCACCGCCTGCATAGCCGAGCCCGCCCCGGTAACCCCCTGACGACGGCGGTGGTGTCCGCACGCTCCGATACCACACAGGCATTTTCATGCCTCTGAGGTATCAGCGTCGCGGCGGCGGTTGTTCATCGGCTAGCTGACTGACCGTCACCTTGCGGCTGCGGGCCACGCGAGCCGTAGGCGCGGGGGTCGGGTGAGTCAGGTTGGGGGGCGCCATTGGGCGGCCGTGGTGGCCGCCGTGGAGAGCAGGCGGGGACTCAGGGCACCCAGGGCGGCGTCGCGGGCGCGCAGCGCCAGCGGGCCCCGGGCCTTGAGCACCGCTGACATCCGGCGCGTCTGGCGGACCACCGTGGCCGCGCGGGGCCGACGTGCCCGGTCGTACGCGACCACCGCGTCGGGCAGCCGGGACTCGCGCAGCAGCGAGGCGAGGGTGGCCGCGTCCTCGAAGGCGAGGCAGGCGCCCTGGCCGAGGTGCGGGGGCATGGCGTGCGCGGCGTCGCCGAGCAGCACCACCCCGCCCGGGCCGACCGGGAAGCCGTACGACCTGGGCAGTGGCCGCAGCTCGCGGATCTCGTGCTGCACCAGATCCGTCGGGTCGGTGGCGTCGAGCAGGTCGGCGATCGGCGCGGGCCAGCCCGCGTACCAGCGGCGCAGCAGGGCGAGCTGGGTCTCCGGCGGCTCCGGGCGGGGCGCGCCGACGGCGGTGGCCACCCAGTAGATGCCACCCCGGCTGGAGGCGCCGGAGGAGCCGCGCTCGCCGAGGGAGGCGGACACGAACCGGTAGCCGGCACCGAGCACCTCGCCGCCGACGGGTCGGTCGGCGGGCAGCTTCGGGGCCCGGTACCAGGGGATCACCGCCCGCCAGGCGGCACAGCCCGAGCTGACCACGCCGGACTCCGGGGCGAGTTGCCGGCGGAGTTCGCTGTCGGTGCCGTCGGCGGCGACGACCAGGTCGGCCTCGATGGTGTGCCGGCCGTCGCCGACCGAGGGCCGCTCCCCGGACACGGCGCGGACCGTCCGCACGGTCACCCCGGTACGCAGCTCGACCTCGTCGCCCAGACCGGCGATCAGCGCGTCGTGCAGGTCCTCCCGGTGCACCACCACCGGCATCCGGTCGGCCGGGGTGGGGCGGGGCTGCACCAGCCAGTGCCCGTCCGGGCGGCGCACGCCGCCGTCGGCGAGCGGCGTGGCGATCGCCTCCAGGCCGGCGCCGAGGCCCAGGGCGCGCAGCGCGCGTACGCCATTGGGCCAGAGCGCCACGGCGGTCGGCTCGGGGCGGACGCGGTCGGCCCGCTCCAGGAGGGTGACCCGCCAGCCGGAGCGGGCCAGCGCGCCGGCGACCGCGAGGCCGCCGATCCCGGCGCCGACCACGACCGCGCTACGCATGGGTGCTCCTTCTCAGCTGTCGCGCTCGGCGGGCCGGGTGCCCGTGGCCCCTGCCCGGTCCTGCGCGGTCTGCCCGTCGGCGTCCGGCCCGTCGGCGTCCGGCCCGTCCGGCGCGGCGCCGTCAGCGGCGGAGCCGGCGGTGGCGGCCGTCGTGCCGTCCGGTCCGGGCGAGGTCTCCCCGGCCGGCTCCTCGCCGGTCTCCCGCCAGTGCCGGTACTGCTCCTCGCTCACCACGCGGTAGCCCTCGGGGGCGGCCGGCTGCGCGCCAGCCTCCCGCGCGGACAGGTCGACCTGCGAGACGTCGGAGTCGGCGACCGGCTCGGGCGCCGGGGCGGCGCCGACCGGGATCAGGTACTCCCGGGGGCCGCGCACCCGCACGAAGTAGACCAGGGCGCCGAGGAAGACCAGGCCGGCGGTCCAGACGTTGAGGCGTACGCCGAGGATGGTGTTCGCCTCGTCGGTGCGCATCAGCTCGATCCAGAACCGCCCGGCCGTGTAGCCCATCACGTAGAGGGCGAACGCCCGCCCCCGGCCGAGGCGCAGCTTGCGGTCGAGCACGAGCACCAGCGCGGCCACGCCCAGGTTCCACAGCAGCTCGTAGGCGAACGTCGGGTGGTAGAGGCCCGGTTCGAGGATCGGCTCACCGGCGTCGTCGCGCAGCGCGTGACCCGGATTGTCCGGGTCCATCCGGTGGATCTCCAGCCCCCAGGGCAGGCTGGTCCGACCGCCGTAGAGCTCGTTGTTGAACCAGTTGCCGAGCCGGCCGATCGCCTGCGCGAGCGGCAGGCCGGGGGCCAGTGCGTCGGCGACCACCGCGAACGGGATGCCGAGCTGCCGGGCCGCGAGCCACGCGCCGACGGCGCCGCCGGCCACCGCACCCCAGATGCCGAGACCGCCCTCCCAGATGGCGAACGCCTTCATCGGGTCGCCGCCGGTGCCGAAGTACTTCTCCGGCGAGGTGATCACGTGGTAGATGCGGGCGCCGATGATGCCGGCCGGCACCGCCCAGACCGCGATGTCGAGAACGGCGCCGGGGGCGACGCCGCGCTGGCGCAACCGCCGCTCGGTGACCCAGCAGGCCACCACGATGCCGAGAATGATGCACAGTGCGTACGCCCGGATCGGCACCGGTCCGAGCTGCCAGACGGCGGTGCTGGGGCTGGGTAGGGCCGCCTGGGGAGCGAGCGAGGCGTAGGTCACGGGTGCACACGCTACCGCCGTGGGCCCCTCCGGTGGCACCCCGGTCCACCGTTCGCCGCTCGCGGCGGCCGACCGGTCAGCGGGTCGGGTTGCGTACGCCCTCGGCGAGTTCCGCGCTCAGCGCGCGCAGGGCAGCCAGCCCGGACGCCTCGTCCGGCGCGTCGAGCAGGCAGCGGATCAGGGCGCTGCCGACGATGACGCCGTCGGCGTACCCGGCGACGGTGCCGGCCTGCGCGCCCGTGCCGACGCCCAGCCCGACGCCGACCGGCAGATCGGTGACCTCCCGTACCCGGGACACCAGGACGGGCGCCGCGTCGGAGGTCTGCGCGCGGGCGCCGGTGACTCCCATGATCGCGGTGGCGTAGACGAAGCCCCGGCAGTGCTCGACGGTCATCGCCAGCCGCGCGTCGGTCGAGGACGGCGACACCAGGAAGGTGCGGTCCAGCCCGTGCGCGTCGGAGGCGGCGAGCCACTCGCCGGCCTCCTCCGGGATCAGGTCCGGGGTGACCAGGCCGGTGCCACCGGCCGAGGCGAGGTCCCGGGCGAAGGCGTCGACGCCGTAGCGCTCCACCGGGTTCCAGTAGGTCATGGTGACCACGGGCGCCCCCGTGGCCGCGACCGCCTCGATGACGCGCAGCGTGTCGCGGGTGCGTACGCCGCCGGCGAGGGCGATGTCGCTGGCCCTCTGGATCACCGGACCGTCCATCACGGGATCGGAGTACGGGATCTCCACCTCGATCACGTCGACGCCGGCGGAGACCATGGCGGTCATCGCGGCGATGCTGCCCTCGACGGTCGGGAACCCGGCCGGCATGCAGCCGACCAGCACGGCCCGCCCGTCGGCGCGGGCCTTGTCGAAGGCCACCCCGATCCGGCTCACGTTCTCACTGCTCCTTGTCGAGGATGCCGAAGTAGTCACCGGCGGTGTGCACGTCCTTGTCGCCCCGGCCGGAGAGGTTGACGACGATCGTCGGCTCCCGGCCCAGCTCCGCGGCGAGCCTCGGGGCGATCTGGAGGGTGCCGGCGAGCGCGTGCGCGCTCTCGATCGCCGGGATGATGCCCTCGGTGCGGCAGAGCAGCTCGAACGCGGCCATCGCCTCGTCGTCGGTGACCGGCAGGTACGTCGCGCGCCCACTGTCGTGCAGCCAGGCGTGCTCGGGCCCGACGCCCGGGTAGTCCAGCCCGGCGGAGATCGAGTGCGACTCGCAGGTCTGCCCGTCGTCGTCCTGGAGCACGTACGTCCGGGTGCCGTGCAGCACCCCGGCGGAGCCGCCGGTGATGCTGGCCGCGTGCCGGCCGGTCTCCACCCCGTCGCCGCCGGCCTCGAAGCCGTAGAGCCGCACGTCGGGGTCGCCGACGAAGGCGTGGAAGATGCCCAACGCGTTGGAGCCGCCGCCGACGCAGGCGGTCACCGCGTCGGGCAGCGCGCCGGTCAGGTCGAGGCACTGCTGGCGCGCCTCGTCGCCGATGCCCCGGACGAAGTCGCGCACCAGCGCCGGGAAGGGGTGCGGCCCGGCGGCCGTGCCGATCAGGTAGTGGGTCTCGTCGACGTTGGCGACCCAGTCGCGCATCGCCTCGTTCATCGCGTCCTTGAGGGTGCGCGAGCCGTTCGTGACGGGGACGACGGTGGCGCCGAGCATCCGCATCCGGGCCACGTTGAGCGCCTGCCGCTCGGTGTCGACCTCGCCCATGTAGACCACGCACTCGAGGTCGAACAGCGCGGCGGCGGTGGCGGTGGCGACGCCGTGCTGGCCGGCGCCGGTCTCCGCGATCACCCGACGCTTGCCCATCCGCCTGGTCAGCAGCGCCTGGCCGAGCACGTTGCGGACCTTGTGCGCCCCGGTGTGGTTGAGGTCCTCCCGCTTGAGCAGCACCCGCGCGCCCACCTTGGCGGAGAACCGCTCGGCCGCGTAGAGCAGCGACGGGGTGCCGGCGTAGTCGCGCAGCAGGGCGGCGAACTCGGCCCGGAACGACTCGTCGGCCATCGCGGCGCGGTGCGCGGCGTCCAGCTCGTCGAGCGCCGCGACCAGCGCCTCCGGCACGAACCGGCCGCCGAAGCGGCCGAAGTGGCCCGCCGCGTCGGGGAACGGACCGGTCTCCGCGGCCAGGGCGTCGGCGCTCATCGGAATCCTCTCGGTGGACGAGCCGGTGCGCCTCAGCGCACCGGGCGGGGCGTGGCCGGGTGGTTACCGGCGTTGACCAGCTCGGCCACCGCCTCGCGGGGGCTCTTCTGGGTGACCAGCCCCTCGCCGACCAAGACCGCGTCGGCGCCCGCCGAGGCGTACCGGATGAGGTCGTGCGGGCCGCGCACCCCCGACTCGGCGATCTTGACGACGCTGCTGGGCAGGCCGGGCGCGATCCGCTCGAACACCGAGCGGTCGACCTCAAGGGTACGCAGGTTGCGGGCGTTGACCCCGATCACCTGGGCACCGGCCTCCAGGGCGCGGTCGGCCTCCTCCTCGTCGTGGACCTCGACCAGGGCGGTCATGCCCAGCGACTCGATGCGCTCCAGCAGCCCGACGAGCGCGTTCTGCTCCAGGGCGGCGACGATCAGCAGCACCAGGTCGGCGCCGTGCGCGCGGGCCTCGTGCACCTGGTAGCTGGAGACCACGAAGTCCTTGCGCAGCACCGGGATGCTGACGGCGGCGCGGACGGCGGCGAGGTCGTCGAGCGAGCCGCCGAACCAGCGGCCCTCGGTGAGCACGCTGATCGCCCGCGCGCCACCGGCGGCGTAGTCACCGGCCAGGTCGGCCGGGTCGGCGATCTCGGCCAGCCGCCCCTTGGACGGCGACGAGCGCTTCACCTCGGCGATCACCGCGACGCCCGGCTTACGCAGGGCCGCGTACGCGTCCAGCGGCGGCGGCGCGGCGGCGGCCAGTTCGCGGATCCGCTCCAGCGGAATCTGCTCCTGGCGCCGGGCGACGTCCTCACGTACGCCGGCCAGGATCTCGTCGAGCACGCCTACGGACGCCGCCGGACCGGCCTCGTCCCCCTCCGCGTGCGCATGCTCAGCAGTCACCAACGGACTCCCCTCTCCGGGTGTCATGGGCCGATGCTAGGGGGCGCCACCTGGCGACGGGCGCCGGGGGTATGGCGTGCCTCACGAGGTGGGCTCGGGCATAATGGCCGACCTCCGGTGAACGGAATGTCACGCTGGGCGATCACGCCCATCGACGAACGCCACGCGAACACCACGCCTCCGCCCTCCCGGTCATCGACGTGATCCTATCCGCTGACGCGACCGGCCGCCCGGTTCGACCGCCGCCGCCGGTGCGCTTCACCGCCACCGCCGCGCCGTCCGCCAGCCCCACGGCCGCGTGTTGCCCCGGTCGCCGCCGGTGCCGGGCGCGCGTGTGACCTACCTCAAGGCCGAACGGCCCTTTCCCAGGTCACGGCCCCGGAAGCAAAGTTGACGTGTCGGTCACCACGGCGAAACGTGAACCAGCCAGCATCGTCCTCGGGCAGACTCGATGACGCGTCTGCCCCTCCGTCACCAACGATCTCTGCGGGGTGATCATGAACACTGTCGAGCCGCACCAGCCCATCGGACTGACGACCGTCTCGCGTACCGTCGCGTCGCTCGCCGTCGGTGTCGTCCACACGCTGGAGCGCGCCGTGGTGGGCGAGGCACGGATGCGCACCGCGCGGGGCAACGCCTGGGAGGCGGTCTGCGCCGACCGGGCCCGGGCGGAGCAGCGGGCCGAGCTGGACCGCCTGGTGGCGGAGCTGGCGGCGGCCCGGGCCGCCGCCCGCGAGCGCCAGCCGGTCAGCTGACCGTCGGGTCCTCTCCCCGGTCCATCGCGTCCCACGCCTCGGTGGTGCGCCGGCCGGTGACCCGGCCGCCGTCGCCCCGGGCCACCGGGGCGGCGTCGCCCGCCGGCCGCCGCTCGTAGCGGGCACCCATCGCCGGCCACCGGCGGCCCCGTAGCGCCGTCAGCAGCCCGCCCGCCGTGGCGAGCACTCCGCCGAGCAGGCAGAGCGCCGGCCAGTGCCGGGCGACCTCGCCGTCGAACGCCGCGACCAGCCCGTAACCGCCGCCGGCCGCCATGGCCACGCCGAGCCCGCACAGCAGCCCGCCCAGCAGCCGCCGCGCCCGGCCCCGGGTGGCGAGCACGGCGCCGCCACCGGCCAGCCCGACCAGCGCCAGCGCCGGCAGCCAGGGCAGCAGACCCGCGCCCGTGCGGGCGTCGCGTACCGGCGGCAGCGGGGTGGGCCGGGCGGTCAGCTCGACCGCCCAGGTGCGGGTCGACGCCCACAGCGCCAGGCCCGCGCCGGCCACGCAGAGCAGCACGGCGTACGTCAGCTCGCGCCGGCCCGGGTCGGACCGGCCCGCCGGAGTCGTCGCCGGCTCCCGGCCCTGCGGCTCGGCGGCCGTCACCGGGCGGGCCGGAGGGTCTCGGCGGCGGCGATGGCGGCGAGCACGGCGGCGGCCTTGCTGCGGGTCTCCTGGTCCTCGGCGGCCGGATCGGAGTCGGCGACCACCCCCGCCCCGGCCTGCACGTACGCCCTGCCGTCGCGCATCAGCGCGGTGCGGATCGCGATCGCCATGTCCAGGTCGCCCCCGAAGCCGAAGTAGCCCACGGTGCCGCCGTAGAGGCCCCGCCGGACCGGCTCCAGCTCCTCGATGATCTCCATGGCCCGCACCTTAGGCGCGCCGGAGAGGGTGCCGGCCGGGAAGGTCGCGGCGAGCGCGTCGAAGGCCGTACGGTCCTCGCGCAGCGTGCCGACCACGGTCGAGACGATGTGCATGACGTGGCTGTAGCGCTCGATGGTGGCGAACTCCGGCACCTCGACGGTGCCCGGGCGGCAGACCCGGCCCAGGTCGTTACGGCCCAGGTCGACCAGCATCACGTGCTCGGCGCGCTCCTTGGGGTCGGCGAGCAGCTCCGCGGCGAGGCGGGCGTCGGCCTCGGGGGTGCCGCCGCGCGGCCGGGTGCCGGCGATCGGGTGCAGCAGCGCCCGCCGCCGCCCCTCGGCGTCGCTGGTCACCTTCAGGTGCGCCTCCGGGGAGGATCCGACGATGTCGAAGCCGTCGAAGCGCAGCAGGTACATGTACGGGCTGGGGTTCGTCGTGCGCAGCACGCGGTAGACGTCCAGCGGGTCGGCGTGGGTGTCCCGCTCGAACCGCTGGGCCAGCACGATCTGGAAGCACTCGCCGGCCCGGATCGCCTCCTTCGCCGCCTCGACGGCCTTCGGGTAGCCGCCCTCGGGCGTACGGCTGCGCACCTCGCCCGCCGGGGGCCGCTCGACGGTCGAGACCATCGGCGGGATCGGCCGGGACAGAGCGGTGGTCATCGCGTCGAGCCGCCCGACCGCGTGGTGGTACGCCGCCGCGACCTCCGCGTCGGAGTCCGGCTCGTCCAGCGGCGGCAGGATCGCGTTGGCGACGAGGATCGCCGAGCCGTCGTAGTGGTCCAGCACCACCAGGTCGGCGGCGAGCATCATGCCCAGCTCGGGCACGCCCAGGTCGTCCTCGGTCAGCTCGGGCAGCCGCTCGAAGCGCCGGATCAGCTCGTAGCCCAGGTAGCCGACCATGCCCCCGGTCAGCGGCGGCATGCCACTGGCCGCGTCCCACGCCGGGCCGGCGAGCGCCTCGACGGTCTCGCGCAGCACCCGGACCGGGTCACCGGAGGTCGGCAGGCCGGCCGGGGGCCGCCCCGTCCACACCGCGGCCCCGTCGCGCTCGGTCAGCGTGGCACTGCTGCGTACGCCGATGAACGAGTAGCGCGACCAGGCCAGGCCGGCCGAGCCGACGCCCTGCTCGGCGGACTCCAGCAGGAACGTGCCGGGGCCGCCGGCCAGCTTGCGGTAGACGCCGACGGGGGTCTCCGCGTCGGCGAGCAGCCGGCGGGTGACCGGGACCACCCGCCAGCGGGCGGCCAGCTCGGTGAAGGTGGCCAGGTCCGGGCTGACCGCGCCGTCGGTGCGGGACCCGCCGGGCGTCGCGCGCGACGCGCTCACCGGGCCCCCGCCCCCTCGCCGCCGACGGGCAGCTCGGTGAAGAAGCAGGTGCGGTGCCCCGTGTGGCAGGCCGCGCCGACCTGGTCGACGTCGACGAGCAGCGCGTCGCCGTCGCAGTCCAGCGCCACCGCCCGGACGTACTGGTGGTGCCCGGAGGTGGCGCCCTTGACCCAGTACTCGCGGCGGCTGCGCGACCAGTAGGTGGCCCGGCCGGTGGTCAGGGTGCGGTGCAGCGCCTCGTCGTCCATCCAGGCGACCATCAGCACCTCGCCGGAGTCGTGCTGGCGGACCACGGCGGCCACCAGGCCGTCGGGGGTGCGGCGCAGCCGGGCGGCGATGGCCGGGTCGAGCCGGGAGGAGCGGGCGGTGCCGTCGGCCGCGGGCTCCTGCGGACTGGGGTGGGCGCCGGTCACGGGCGCGTCAGGTACGGGCACAGTGACCAATTGTCCCGCACGCGGCGCGGGCACGGGCGACGGCTCCCGCCGGGGTCGCGGGGGCAGGTGGGCGGGCCGGGTCAGTTGGTCGACGTAGCGGTCCAGCCGGCCGTCGGTCAGGGCGGCGGCGAGGTCCGCCCCGGCCACCCGCGCGACCTCGGCG
Source organism: Micromonospora echinofusca (assembly GCF_900091445.1). Classification (NCBI taxonomy): domain Bacteria; kingdom Bacillati; phylum Actinomycetota; class Actinomycetes; order Micromonosporales; family Micromonosporaceae; genus Micromonospora; species Micromonospora echinofusca. The sequence goes on along the minus strand of NZ_LT607733.1, from coordinate 1,534,492 downwards.
GCGTACGGGCGGATCAGCGGCAGCACGCCGGCGACCAGGCGGGCCGCGGCGGCGCAGAGCTGACCGACGGAGCCGGGCCGCAGGCCGAGGCAGAGCAGCAGGTCATCGCGGTAGTTCGGGGGCGCCACCGGCAGGTCGAGGGCGGCGGCGAAGGCACCCCGGCGGGACGCCACCCGGACCGTGGGGTTGGCCAGCCGCAGCACGGACGGGCAGAGCCGGGCGAGGTCGGCGGCGGCCAGCCGGACACCGAGGTGGTCGTCGGCGTCCCGCGCGCCGGCCACCTTACCGAGCGTCGCGATCAGCTCCTCCAGCTGCGGCTCGCCGGCGGGCTGGCACAGCACGGGCAGGTCGATCCGGGGCCGCCAGTGCGGATCCGCCCACAGCAGCCGGGCCGGCGCCGCCACCGGCAGCCCGAACGCCCAGTCGGCGGGCTCGCCGAGGCGGGCCAGCCAGGAACGCACGTCGCGGGCGGCCACCGAGACGTGGGTCAGCCGGCCCCCGTGCTCGGCCAGGAAGGCCTGGCGGGCGGCGTACGGGGCGCCGGCGAGCAGCACGTCGACGTCGACGTCGCTGTGCGCGGTGGCGGCCCGCCGGGCATGGCTGCCGCGCAGCATGATGCCGACCACGGGTTGCTCGGCACCGGCCCGCAGCCGGGCCGCCCATTCGCCGAGGAACCTCTCGTCCGGTGACGCAGCGTGACCCACGGCGCCATCGTGCCGTACGTCCGATCAGGGCGCAATGCCCGCTGCCGCGCCGGATGCCCGTTGCCGGACCCGCTGTCCGGTCCGAAGGCTAATGCCCGACCAACCGCATCGCCGCCCCGGGGTACGCGCTTCGGCGATCGCGCCGGGGCGGTGCAGCGTGCGCGCCGACCCGGCTCGCCGCCGACGCCGGCGCTGACCTGCCGTTCGAGCGCCCGGAAGTCGACCGTTGCGCTCCGGCGGACATCCCCACTAGCGTGAGTTCAACGGATGATGAGTTTCCCCGGAGGCGCCGGTGGACGAGGCGATCGCCGTTCGCGACCTGGTCGTCGAGCGGGGCGGGCGGCGGGTGCTGCACGGTGTCAGCGCGTCCGTGCCGCGCGGTGTGGTCACCGGGCTGCTCGGCCCGAGCGGCAGCGGCAAGACCACGCTGCTGCGGGCGGTGGTCGGCGTGCAGGTGGTCGGCGCCGGCTCGGTGACCGTGCTGGGGCGCCCCGCCGGGTCGCCGGAGCTGCGCCACCGCGTCGGCTACCTCACCCAGGCGCCCAGCGTCTACGCCGACCTGACGGTGCGGGAGAACGCGCGCTACTTCGCCGCCCTGCACGGCCGGGGGCGGGCCGAGGCCGACCGGGCGGTCGCCGAGGTCGGGCTCGGGTCGGCCGCCGGCCAACTGGTCGGCACCCTCTCCGGCGGGCAGCGCAGCCGGGCGTCGCTGGCCTGCGCCCTGGTCGGGGAACCGGAACTGCTCGTCCTCGACGAACCCACCGTCGGTCAGGACCCGGTGCTGCGGGCCGACCTGTGGGCCCGGTTCCACGCCATGGCCGCCGCCGGCACCACCCTGCTGGTCTCCAGCCACGTCATGGACGAGGCGGCCCGCTGCGACCGGCTGCTGCTGATCCGCGAGGGGCGGCTGATCGCCGACGACACCCCCGACGCGGTCCGCGCCGCGGCCGGCACCGACGACCTGGACGAGGCGTTCCTGCGGTTGATCAGGGCGGGCGCCGCCGGACGGGAGGCGTCGTGAACCCCCGGATCCTGGCCGCCACCACCGGCCGCATCCTGCGCCAGCTGCGGCACGACCGGCGCACCGTGGCGCTGCTGCTGGTGGTCCCGTCGGCGCTGCTCGCCCTGGTCCACTCCATGTACGTCGACCAGCCGTCGACGTTCGACCGGGTCGCCCTGGTGATGCTCGGCTTCTTCCCCTTCGTGGTCATGTTCCTGGTGACCAGCATCGCGATGCTGCGCGAGCGCACCACGGGCACCCTCGAACGGCTGCTCACCACCCCGCTGGGCAAGCTCGACCTGCTCTTCGGCTACGGCATCGCGTTCGGGCTGGCCGCGGTGCTCCAGGCGGCAGTCGCGACCGTGGTGGCGTACGGGGTCTTCGGGCTGGACACCGCCGGCAACAGCGGGCTGGTGGTCCTGGTCGCCGCGCTGAACGCCGTGCTCGCCGTCGCGCTCGGGCTATTCTGCAGCGCCTTCGCCCGCACCGAGTTCCAGGCCGTGCAGTTCATGCCGGTCGTGGTCGTGCCCCAACTGCTGCTCTGCGGGCTCTTCGTGCCCCGGGGCGAGATGGCGGGCTGGTTGCAGGCGGTCAGCGACGCGCTGCCCCTGTCGTACGCCGTCGAGGCGCTCCAGGAGGTCGGCGCCCACGCCGAGCCGACCGGCACGATGTGGCGGGACGTGGCGGTGGTCGCCGGCGCGGCGGCGCTGGCGCTGGTGCTCGCCGCGGCCACCCTCCGGCGACGCAGCGGCTGAGCGAAGGGCGACGATGGCGCGGCGGACCGGACGACGACCCGGCAACCCGGACACCCGGCAGGCCATCCTCGACGCGGCCCGCGCCGCCTTCGCCGAGCGGGGCTTCGACGCGGCCTCGATCCGGGCCGTCGCCGCCGCCGCAGAGGTGGACCCGGCGCTGGTGCACCACTACTTCGGCAGCAAGGACCAGCTCTTCCTGGCCGCGATGCACGCGCCGGTCGACCCGGCCGAGCTGCTGCCGAGGGTGCTCGCGGGCGACCGCGTGGGGCTCGGGGAGCGGCTGGTGCGCACCTTCCTCGGCGTCTGGGACTCCCCGGCCGGCACCGCCGGCGTGGCCCTGCTGCGCTCGGCGGTGAGCAACGAGTGGACCGCCCGGCTGCTGCGGGAGTTCCTGGTCACCCAGGTGCTGCGCAGGGTCCTCGACCAGCTCGACGTCGACCCGGCCGAGCTGCCGCTGCGCGGCTCGCTGGTGGCCAGCCAGCTGATCGGGCTGGCCATGATGCGGCACGTGGTCCGGCTGGAACCGGTCGCCTCGGCCGCCCCGGAGACGCTCGTCGCGGCGGTCGGCCCCACCGTGCAGCGCTACCTGACGGGCGACCTCGCCGAGGTCTTCGCCGGCTGACCGGACGGCCGGGGCGGCGGCACCCGGTCAGGCGTGGTCGGCGTGCCGGGGCGATGAGGCGTGGCGGCCGACCAGCGGGTGCAGGAGCCGGGTCAACTCCGCCTGGCACTGCAACGGGCGCGGGAACGCCAGCCGGACGCGCCGCCGGGCGCCGGGTCGGCCGTGGGTGACCAGCAGGCCGTACCGGTCGATGCGCACCACCCGGGGCGCGGCGTCGCCGGCGTCGTCGGCGAGGCCGAGCTGACGGCACAGGTAGCCGGCCACCTCGGTGCCGTGGTGGTCGGCGAGGTCGGTCAGGAGTTCGGCCTCGACCGCGTGCAGCGGGTCGGCCTCCGCCTCGGCGTACGCCTCGGGGTCGATGCGGCGGACGGTGTCGCCGCGTTCCCAGCGGGCCTCGACCACCTCGAAGCGGTGCAGCCGGAACCGGGTGCCGACGTCGAGCAGGTCACCGGTCGGCTCCACGGCCGCGAAGTCCAGCGCGGCGCGGCGCTCCTCGTCCCCGTCCAGTCGGGCCGCCCAGCCGGAGACCCAGGCCCGGCCGAGGCTCGGCGCGCCGGCCGCGGGCGGCAGGTCCAGCACGTCCAGCACGAGCGCGACCTCGGAGTCGCCGCCGGCGGGACGCAGCGCGGCGGCGAGGTCGCTGACCACCGGCACCAGCAGCAGCACCCGGCCGTCCGGGTCGGTCACGTGCCGGACCTGGTGCGGGCCGGGCCGGTGCGCGACGTGGGCGATGCCGGGCAGCCGGCCGGCGACGAGGGTGCGGACGATCTCCGCCGGGCTGGGCCGCATGGACGACTCCTTCGTAGGTTAGCCTTACCTAACTCGGAGACTAGAGCACCGGATCGGAGACGTCCAGCGTGACCCAACCCAGGCCCAAGGCCCGCCTCTCCCGCGCCCTCGGCATCCCGCTGACCCGCAAGTGCGTGCGGTACGTCGAGCGACGCCCCTACCCGCCGGGAGTGCACGGCCGGCAACGCCGCAAGACCTCGGACTACCAGGTGCGGCTGCTGGAGAAGCAGCGCCTGCGCCACCAGTACAACGTCAGCGAGACCCAGCTGCGGCACGTCTTCGAGGAGGCCGCCCGGGGCGCGGGCAAGACCGGCGACGGCCTGGTGGCGCTCCTGGAGCGGCGGCTCGACGCGGTGGTGCACCGGGCCGGCCTGGCCCGCAGCATCTACCAGGCCCGGCAACTGGTCGCCCACGGCCACTTCACCGTCGACGGGCGCAAGGTCGACCGGCCGTCGTACCGGCTGCGGCCCGGACAGGTGGTGGCCGTCCGCGAACGCAGCCGCGCCGCCCTGCCGGTCCAGCTCGCCGCCACGGGCGCCAACGCCACCGAGGGGCCCGGCCAGCCGTACCTGTCGGTGGAGCTGGCCGAGCTGCGCACCACGTTGCTGCGCGAGCCCGCCCGGCACGAGGTGCCGGTGATCTGCGACGAGCAGCTCGTCGTGCAGTTCTACTCCCGCTGACCACCGCGCGGCCCGGCGCACCGCCGGGCCGCGCGCCGCCGGCGCGACGGGTCGGCTCAGCGGGTCTGTTCCAGCCAGGAGGCGTAGAGCAGGCCGTAGACCGACTCCGGGTCGCGGACCAGCTCGTCGTGCGGCCCGCGCTGGACGATCCGGCCCCGGTCCACCACGATCACCTCGTCTGCGGCCTGCGCCGTGGAGAGCCGGTGTGCGATCGCGAGGGTGGTACGGCCCCGGGTCACCGCGTCCAGGGTGCGTTGCAGCCGCACCTCCGTGGCCGGGTCGACCGCGCTGGTCGCCTCGTCCAGCACCAGCAGGTCCGGGTCGGCCACGTACGCGCGGGCCAACGCGACCAGCTGCCGCTCCCCCACGCTCAGCGCCTCGCCGCGCTCCCCCACCGGGGTGTGCAGGCCCGACGGAAGCCCGTCCAGCCAGTCGGCCAGCCCCAGCTCGGTGAAGGCCGCCGCGAGCTGCTCGTCGGTCAGCTCCGGGCGGGCGAAGCGGACGTTCTCCGCCACCGTGGCGTCGAAGAGGAAACCGTCCTGAGGCACCATCACCACCCGCGACCGCAGCGAGGCGAACCGGACCCGCTCCAGCGGCACGCCCGAGAGCAGCACCTGGCCGGCGGTCGGGTCCATCAGGCGGGTCAGCAGCTTGGCGAAGGTGGTCTTGCCGCTGCCCGTCTCCCCCACCACCGCCACCCGGCTCTTCGCCGGAATCTCCAGGCTCACGTCGTGCAGCACGGGCGGACCGCCGGGGTACGCGAAGCGCACCCCCGCGAAGCGGATGTCCAGCGGACCGGCCGGCAGGTCCCGCCCCTGCTCGCCCGGGTCGGCCACGTCGGGCTCGACGTCCAGCACGTCCAGCACCCGACGCCAGCCCGCGATGGCATTCTGCGCCTCGTTGAGGACCTCGGTGGCGATCTGCACCGGCTGGATGAAGAGCGTGACCAGGAAGAGGAAGGCGGTCACCTCGCCGATGCTCAGGGTGCGGTCGGCGCCGAGGGTCACCCCCAGCACCACCACGCCGGCCAGCGCCAGCCCGGCGGCCAGCTCACCGACCGAGCTGCCCATGATGCTGATCCTGATCGCCTTCTGCTGGGCCCGGCGCTGGCCGTCGATCGCCTCGTCCAGCCGGCGGGCCGTCCGCCCGGCGATCCCGTAGGCCCGGATCACCGGCGCGCCGACCACGCTCTCCCCGATCGCGCCGAGCAGCGCCCCCGTACGCTGCCGGACCACCCCGTACGCCCCCGCGAGGCGGCGCTGGAGCAGCCGGATCAGGAACACGGCGGGCAGGAAGGCGGCGAAGACCACCAGGGTCAACTGCCAGGAGTACGCGAACATGACCAGCGTGGTGACCGCCAACTGGCCGAGGTTGATCACCAGGATCACGCCGCCCCACTGGAGGAACTGGGTGATCTGGTCGACGTCGCTGGTCACCCGGGAGACCAGCGAACCGCGCCGCTCCGACTGCTGGTGCAGCATGGACAGGTCGTGCACGTGCCGGAACGCCCGGATCCGCACGTTGGCCAGCGCGGTCTCGCTGACCGTGAAGAGCCGGCGCATCATCAGGTACCCGCAGATCGTGGTCACCACCAGCACCGCGGCGGTCGCGGCGACCACCGTCCAGACGACGCCCAGGTCCAGGCCGCCGACGAGGCCGTTGTCGATGCCCTGCTGGACCGCCACCGGCACGGCCGCCCGGCCGACCATGTAGACCAGGGCCAGGCCGAGCGTGCCGGCCAGGCCGACCCGCAGCTCCGGGGAGAGAGCCAGGCCACGACGCAGCGTCTGCCAGGTCGTCTCGGGGTTCTCGGGCGGCTCGTCGGTCGCGGGCTTCCGCGCCGTTCCCGCGGTAGTGGCAACACTCACCGGGCTGGCCTTTCGTTCGCGACTGCGGGGCTCCGCTCCGCTGCACTCCTCGCACTCACCGGGCTGGCCTTTCGTTCGCGACTGCGGGGCTCCGCTCCGCTGCACTCCTCGCACTCACCGGTCCACCTCGATTTCCAGGCCCGACGTCAGCGGGGCGACCTCGTCGTACGTCTCGTCCTTGGTGTGGTCGACCTCGGCCTGCTCGTAGGCGGTGACCAGGTCGACGTAGCCCGGCACCGTGGCCAGCAGCTCGGCGTGCGGGCCCCGGGCCACCACCCGGCCCTGCTCCAGGTAGACCACCTCGTCGGCCAGCGCGATGGTGGCCCGCCGGTAGGCGACCACCAGGATCGACGCGGCCGGCGCCCCGGCCTCGCCCGCCGACGAGCGCAGCCCGGCCAGGATGGCCGCCTCCACCCGGGGATCGACCGCACTGGTCGCGTCGTCGAGCACCAGCAGGCGCGGCCGGCCGGCGAGCGCGCGGGCCAGGGTGAGCCGCTGCCGCTGACCGCCGGAGAGCGAGGTGCCCCGCTCGCCGACCATCGTGTCGAGCCCCTCGGGCAGGGCCGCGACGAAACCGTCCGCCTCGGCCAGCCGCAGCGCGGCCCAGACGTCGTCGTCGCCGATGCCCGGCCGGTCCAGGGTGACGTTGGCCCGCACCGTGTCGTCGAAGACGAACGGCACCTGGGCCACCAGCGCGGCCGTGCCCGTCAGCGAGGCGGCGGTGAGCCGGCGGACGTCGACCCCGTCCAGGCACACCGTGCCGGCCAGGGGGTCGACCAGCCGTACGGCCAGCGCGGCGATCGTCGACTTGCCCGAGCCGGTCGGCCCGACCAGGGCGACGATCTTCCCGGCCGGCACGGTGAAGGAGACCTCGCCCAACACCTCCGTGCCGGGCAGGTGCGCCTCGGCCGGTTCGTAGCCGAAGCGCACGCCGGAGAACGCGAGGCTGGCCGGGCGGGGCTCGGACACGTCGAGCGTGGTGTCGCCGTACGGCATCTCGCCGGTGGCGTCGAGCACCCGGCTGACCCGGTCCCAGCCGGCGACGCTGCGCGGCAGCTCGGCCAGCACCCAGCCGATGGCCCGGACGGGGAACGCCAGCACCGTGAAGAGGAAGGCGACGCTGATCAGCTCGGCGACGCTGATCTCGCCCTGCCGCAGCCGGATCGCGCCGACCACCAGCACGGCGAGGGTGCCGAGGCTGGGCAGGGTCTCCAGCAGCGGGTCGAAGACGCCGCGCAGCCGCCCGACCGCCACCAGCGAGTCGCGCAGCTCGCCCGCGCGGGCGGCGAACCGGTCGGTCTCCTGCGCCTCCCGGCCCATCGTCTTGACGACCAGGGCGCCGTCGAAGCTCTCGTGCGCGATGCCGCTGACCTCGGCGCGCAGCCGCTGGGCCCGGGCCTGGCGGGGCGCCATCCGCCGGGAGTAGGCGACGTTGAGCGCGAAGAGCGCCGGGAAGACCGCGAGACCGACAAGCGCCAACGCCCAGTCGGTGACGAAGAGCGACGCCACCGCGCCGACCAGCATCACCAGGGTGCCGACCGCGAACGGCAGTGGAGCGATCGGGTACCAGGCGGCCTCGACGTCGGAGTTGGCGTTGGACAGCAACGTGCCGGTGGCGTTGCGGTGGTGCCAGGCCAGCGGCAGCTCCAGGTAGCGGCGGGTCACCCGGCGCCGGTAGGCGGCCTGGAGACGGTACTGCATGTAGCCCGCGCCGAGCCGGCGACCGAAGATGCCGGCCACCCGCAGCACGCTGATGCCGAACAGCGCGACGGCGGCCAGGGCGAGCCCCCCGACCCCGACCGCGCCGCGCTCGATCGCGGGCACCACCACGTCGCCGACCACGGCACCCACCACGAAGGCGCTGGCCACCGTCATGGCACCGAAGAGGACGCTGCCGCTCACCGCGACCGCGAAGATGCGGGGCTCCTCCCGGATCGCCCGCCCCAGGACGACCAGGCCCCGAACCAGCACGTCCCGACTTGTCCTGCTCGCCACACTCTCCCCCGCCGTAAGCCGCAATTATCTTCCTCATCCTTACCGGTCGGAGCCAGCTCCGCCGCCCCGGTCCGCTATGTCCGCCGTCACGGCGGCCCGCGGCCCACTCGGCGCGCCGATCGGGTCGTACGCGCCTACGATCGGGCCATGCCGCGGTACGCCCGATCGGAGCGCGAGGCGCTCGCCGACCTGATGCAGACGCTGGGACCGGAGGCGCCGACGGTCAACGAGGGGTGGGACATCCGCGACCTCGCCGCCCACCTGGTGCTCCGGGAACGCCGGCCCGACGCCGCCGGCGGGATCCTGCTCCCGCCGCTACGCGGCTACGCCGAGCGGGTGCGCCTGCGCGTCGCCGCGCGCCCCTGGCCGCGGCTGCTCGACGAGGTGCGCCGCCCGCCGCTGTGGAGCCCGGTGAGCAACCCGGTCACCGACGAGCTGGCCAACACGCTGGAGTTCTTCATCCACCACGAGGACGTCCGCCGCGCCCGTCCGGGCTGGCTGCCGCGCGACCTGTCGGCGGGGCTGGACGCGGCGCTCTGGAAGCGGTGTGCCGGGTTGGCCCGGCTGGCGCTGCGCCGGTTCCCGGCCGACGTCTTCATCCAGGCCCCCGGCTACGGCGAACTCTCCGTCGGCCGGGGCGGCGAACCCGTGCGGGTGGTGGGGGCGCCGGGCGAGCTGGCCCTGTTCCTCAGCGGCCGGCAGCGGGTGTCCCGGGTGCAGATCGACGGGCCCGCGACGCTGTCCGAGCGGCTCCGGGACGCCAGCCTGGGCATGTGACCGACTGCGCGCAAACGGTCACGGAGCAGGCCGCGGGGCCGGACGCCCCAACGATAACGGCCGATCCCTGTTCCCGTACGCTGTGCCGCACCGTCCCGTCCGGGAACGGCGCGACAGGGGGCACCATGCGGACCTTTGCGGTCTCGGCGCTACGGGAACCCCCCTTTCCCGAGCGCCAGCACGACGCCACCGAGCGGGTGGCACGGGAGAGCACCGAGTGGGCGCTCGACCATGGGCTGATCGGTGACGGACACCGGCTGCACCGACTGCGCCGGGCCGACGCCGCCGGGCTGGCCGGGCGGGCCTGCCCCGAGAGCCCGGTCGACGGGCTGCGGTTGCTCACCGACCTGATCTCCTGGCTGTTCGTCATGGACGACGCCTGCGACGAGGACGGCCTCGGCGACTCCCCCACCCGGCTGGCGCCGACCGTCGCCGCCCTGCTGGACGTGCTCGACGGGCAGGGGAGCCCGACCGACGGGCCGGCCACCGTGGCCGGGCCGCTCGGCGAGGCGCTGGCCGACCTGTGCCGGCGGGCCCACGCGGCTGGCGGGCCCGCGGCGCTGCTGCGCTTCGTCGGGGACGTGCGGGAGTACCTGCTGGCGCTGCTCTGGGAGGCCGCGAACCGGGAGCACGGGCGCGTGCCGGGGCTGGCCGAGTACGCCCAGATGCGCCGGCACACCGGCGCGGTCCACCCCAGCTTCACCCTCACCGAACTGGCCGGCGGCACCCTGCCGGGCGCGGCCCACCGCACCGAGCCGTCGCTGGTCGCCCTCGACCTGCTCGCCGCCGACCTGGTCTGCTGGTGCAACGACGTCTTCTCGTACCGCAAGGAGCACCTCACCCAGCCCGACGTGCACAACCTGGTCGCGGTGATCGCCGCGGGGCGGGCGGACGGCGACGAGTCGGCGGCCCTGCGGGCGGCGGCCGACCGGTTCAACGGGGCCCTCTCGGCGTACCTGGCGGCCGAGACGGCGCTGCTCGCCACCGGCGACGCCGGCCTGCGGTCCGCCCTGACGGCCCGGCGCAACTGGATCCGCGCCACCTACGACTGGTCGCTGCGGGCGGCCCGGTACGCCTGAGCCGGGTGTCCATCCTCCGAGACGTGGCCCAGCCGTGATCGACAGGGCTAGCCGATGTCCGGGCGCAGGCAATACCCTTCGGTAACGAACGCCGACGTGACCGTGGTCACGTCTCCACCCCCGAAGGCGGCTACAGCGATGGCTCTCGATGTACCGTACCGTTCCATCCCCGACATGTTCCTCAAGCGCGTGGCGGCGTCCCCCGACCGCGACGCCTTCGCCCACCCGGCCCCCGACGACTCCGGGCCGGTCTGGCTGAACTGGGAGCAGATGGCCCGTCGCGCCAAGGCGGTCGCCGCCGGGCTGCACGGCCTCGGTGTCGGCCTGGAGAATCCGGTCGCGATCCTGGCGAACACCCGGCTCGACTGGGTGATCGCCGACCTCGGCATCATGTGCGCCGGCGGCGCGACCACCACCGTCTACCCGACCACGGAGCCCGACGACGCGACCTACATCATCGCCGACTCCGGCTCCCGCGTGCTGTTCGCCGAGAACCCGGCCCAGGCCGCCAAGATCGCCGGTGCGGACCTGCCGGCGCTGACCCACGTCGTGCTCTTCGACGGCGCCGCCGACCCGGCCGCCGCCGTCCCCCAGCTCACCCTCGCCGAGTTGGAGGAGCAGGGCGCCCGCGCGCTGGCTGCCGAGCCCGACCTGATCGACACGCTGGTCGCCCAGATCGGCCCCGACCACCTGGCCACCCTGATCTACACCTCCGGCACCACCGGGCGCCCGAAGGGCGTCGAGCTGCTGCACGGCGGCTGGTGCTGGGAGGGCGTGGCACAGGCCGAGCTGGGGCTGCTGCGCGAGAACGACCTGCAATATCTCTGGCTGCCGCTGTCGCACTCGTTCGGCAAGACCCTGCTCTGCGGGGCGATCCACGTGGGCCTGCCGACGTACGTCGACGGTCGGGTGGACAAGCTGGTCGACCTGCTCTCGGTGATCCGGCCGACGCTGATGTGCGGCGCGCCCCGGGTGTTCGAGAAGGTCTACAACAAGGCGGTGACCACCGCGCAGGCCGGCGGCGGCGCGAAGGCGAAGATCTTCGCCTGGGGCGTACGGGTCGGCAAGGAGAAGGTCGCCCTGGAGCAGGCCGGCAGGCCCGTCCCGACGGGGCTGAAGCTGAAGTACACGGTGGCCGAGAAGCTGGTGTTCAGCAAGCTCCAGGCCCGCCTCGGCGGTCGGATCCGGGTGCTCGTCTCCGGCGCCGCCCCGCTCAGCCCGGAGATCGCCACCTTCTTCGCCGCGGCGAACCTGCCGATCTCCGAGGGCTACGGCCTTACCGAGACCAGCGCCGGCAACTTCGTCAACCCGCCGGACGGGCTGCGCATCGGCACCGTCGGCAAGGCGATGGGCGACCTGGAGTGCCGCATCGACACCGACGGCGAGATCCTGGTGCGTGGCCGGCCGGTGATGCGCGGCTACCACAACCTGCCCGAGGAGACCGCCGCCGCGTTCACCGAGGACGGCTTCTTCCGCACCGGCGACATCGGCACCCTGGACGCCGACGGCTACCTCAAGATCACCGACCGGAAGAAGGACCTGGTCAAGACCTCGGGCGGCAAGTACATCGCGCCCTCGCACATCGAGGGGATGTTCAAGGCCACCTGCCCGTACACCTCCCAGGCGGTCGTGATCGGCCAGGCCCGCAACTACTGCACGATGCTGGTCACGCTGGACCCGGACGCGATCAAGGGCTGGGCCGCCGGCACCCCGCTGGAGGGCCGCGACTACGCCGAGATCGTCGCCTCGCCGGAGGCGAAGGCCATGGTCGAGGGGTACGTGGCCGAGCTCAACGCCAAGCTCAACCGCTGGGAGACGATCAAGAAGGTCGCCATCCTGCCGCGCGACCTGACCATCGAGGACGGCGAGATCACCCCGTCGCTCAAGATCAAGCGTCGCGGCGTGGAGAGCAACTTCGCCGGCGAGATCGAGAAGTTGTACGCGGGCACGCTGGCCGAGCTCTGAGCACGCGACGCCGGTGACCCCGCGCTGCGGCGTGGGGTCACCGGCGTCGGGCAGGGCTGGGTGCGGGGCGGCGGACGCCGGGGACGGATCCCTCAGAGGTGGTGGCCCCGCCACCGGGTCTGCTCGGCCTCGGAGGCGAGCTGCTCCTCCAGCGCCACCTGCCGCACGCGCCGCCGCCGTGGCGCGTCGACGACCGTCTGCGCCGAGACCGTCAGCATGGCGGCCACCGCCAGCATGGCCAGGGCCACCAGTTCCGGCAGCCGCGTGGCCACCGGGGTCAGCGCGGCGAGCAGCACCACCCCGCCGATCGACGGCCAGCGCGCCGCGCCCAGCATCCGGCTGCCGAGCAGGACCAGCGTGAGCAGGTAGAGCGCGACCCCGCCGAAGAGGGCCAGCATGTCGAAGCCGGGCAGCGGCACCCCCCAGGTCGGGGTCGCCGGGTCGGCGCCCTCGTGGATCAGCCCCTTGAGGCCCAGGGCGAACAGGATCACGCCCGTGATCAGCGGCAGGTGCAGGTACGTGTACACGTCCCGGGCCAGCCCGGCGCGGGTGCGCCGCTCCCGGGTGCGGTGCAGCACCTGCTCCATGGCCAGGGCGAGGGTGTCGAAGTACGCCCACCACAGCGCCGCGACCACCGCGATGCCGAGGAACGCCGCGATGATCACGGGCCAGGTCAGCGGCAGGGCGGCGGTGGTGCCGGGTCCGATCCCCAACGCGATGATCGACTCACCGAGCGCCACCATGATGATCAGCGCGTGCCGTTCCGCCCAGTGCCCCGCCGAGAGCACCGTCCAGCCCGCGCGCTGCTGGACCAGGCCGGAGCCGTACTCGACACCGAGCGCGGCGAGCCACAACGCCAGCCGGAGCGCGATCTCGGCTGTGCCGTCGAAGAGTCGCTGCGGCACCATCGCGGCGGCCAGGATCAGCCCCGTGGCGATCAGGAACGGCAGGGCCAGCACGGGCATCCGCCGGCGCACCGCCGGGTCGGTGCGTACGGCCCAGAGGAAGACCGTCACCTGGGTCGCGCGGACCAGGAAGTAGCAGACGGCGAAGACCACCGGGCCGGGCAGCCCGCCGGGGCGGTCGACGAACGCCTTCGGCAGGCTCAGCGCGAGCACGAAGACGGCGGCGGAGACGGCGAACCCGACCAACGGCGCGATCCCCTGGTCGGTGCGGACCACGTTGCCCACCACGGCGAAGCCGCTCCAGCACCACCAGAGCAGGGCGAGCACCACCAGGAACTGGACCAGCCCTCGCGGGGTCGGGTTGCCGGCCGTCGCCGTGGTCACGTTGAGGAAGGCGAAGACGAAGACGAGGTCGTAGAAGAGTTCGAGCCGGGTGGTGCGGGAGCCCGGTGCGCTCGGCAGGATCGCGCGCGGCCACCGAATCCCCCGCGCGTCCCCCACCTGCGCAGTCTCCCAGCCGCGGGGCGTCGCGCAGGCGCGATTGACCGACGGGGCCGCGAGTTCCGGCCGGCACGCCGGCCCGGCCCTCAGGCGATGACCGCCGGTTCCCGCCACTGCGACCGGCCGCCCCGGTCCAGGTCGTAGCGGACGGCGGCGATGCGACCGACCGCCTCGACCAGGTCGGCGGCCGGCAGGGTGAACGGCAGCCGCAGGAAGCGCTCCAGCGTGCCGTCCAGGCCGAAGCGGGGACCGGGCGCCAGGCGTACGCCGACCTCCTCGGCGGCCCGGGCCAGCGCGCTGGAGATCGGCCCGTCGAGCTCGGCCCAGAGGGTCACCCCGCCGTGCGGGACGGTGACCCGCCACTCGGGCAGGCGCTGCGCGAGCGCGGCGAGCAGCGCGTCGCGCTGGGCGGTCAGCTGGGCCTGCCGGGCGGCGACGATGCCCGGCGCGTCGGCGAGCAGGTGGACCGCGACCAGCTGGTCCAGGACCGGGCTGGCCATGTCGACGCCGACGCGGGCGGCGGCGAGCCGCTGCACCTGCGGGGCGGAGGCCCGGACCCAGCCGATGCGCAGGCCGCCCCAGAACGGCTTGCTCATGCCGCCGATGGTGATCACTCGGGAGTGCCGGTCGAAGCTGGCGGTCGGCGGGGGCAACACGGTCCCGTCCAGCGGCAGGTCCACGAACGACTCGTCGACGACGAGGTCGGTGCCGACGGCGTGCGCCGTGGCCACCACCCGCTCCCGAAGCGCCGCCGGCATCAGGTGACCGGTCGGGTTCTGGAAGTCCGGGATCAGGTAGGCCAGCTTGGGCCGGGCCTGCCGGAGGCCGCCGAGCAGCAGGTCCGCGTCCCAGCCGGGCTCCTCGACGGCCAGCCCGTGGGTGGTGATCCGGGCCCGCCGGGCGGCGAGCGCGGCCAGCGCGTTCGGGTAGCTGGGCGCCTCGACCAGCACGTTCCCGCCGGGGGCGAGGGCCAGCCGGAGCACCAGGTCGAGGGCGTGCTGGGTGCCGTTGGTGACCATGATCTGGTCGGGCGAGGTGGGCAGGCCCCGGTCGGTGTAGGCGCGGGCCACCGCCTCGCGCAGCTCGATGATGCCGGTCGGGTGGTAGCCGGCGCCGCCCAGGTAGCGGGGCAGGTCCTCGGCCGCCGCGCGGGCTGCCGGCAGCAGTTCGGGCGGCGCGGCGAGCGCGGCGACCCCGAGGTCGATCATGTCGCGGTCGTCCAGCGGGGTCCAGAGCCCGGTGCTCGCCACCCGGTGGGTGCCGGGGAGCATCGTCCAGCTGCCGGCGCCCCGCCGGCTCGCGAGATGCCCGCTCTCCCGCAGCTCCCGGTACGCGGCCGTGACCGTGGTCCGGCTGATCTTCAGCGCCTCGGCCAGCTCCCGCTCGGCGGGCAGGCGTACGCCCAGCGGCAGTCGGCCGTCGGCGAGCAGCCCGCGTACGGCGCCGGCCAGGGCGGCGTAGTCGGGGTTGCGGCGGCGGCCGGGAAGGGCATGCCACTGACCGAGGAGCCGGGCCAATTGAGCACCCCGAACCTGACTGGTCATGGCCACTCCTCCCGGATTGGCTCTTACGCTGCGCGAATTGGCCTTTAGCGTGGCATGGGTGACACCGATTGGCAATCTCCGACACCGTCCAGCGCGGCGGCTCACCCAGCTCTACGCGGGCCTCGTCCTGTACGGCGTGAGCATGGCCCTCATGATCAACTCGGGGCTCGGCCTGAACCCGTGGGACGTGTTCCACCAGGGCCTGTCCGAGCTGACCGGCCTCTCCTTCGGCACCGTCACCATCGCGGTCGGCGCGCTGGTGCTGCTGCTCTGGATACCCCTGCGCCAGCGCCCCGGCCTCGGCACGGTCAGCAACGTCCTGGTGATCGGGCTGGTGGTGGACGCGGCGCTCGCACTGCTGCCGACCGGCGGGTCGCTGGGCGTACGGGGCGCGATGCTGGTCGCCGGCATCGTCGCCAACGGGGCGGCGACGGGCCTCTACCTCGGCGCCCGCCTCGGGCCGGGCCCCCGCGACGGTCTGATGACCGGCTACGTCGCCCGCCGGCCCGGCCGCTCGATCCGGCTCGTCCGCACCGCCATCGAGGTCACGGTGCTGGCGCTGGGCTGGTTGCTCGGCGGCACCGTGGGCGTCGGCACGGTCGCCTACGCGCTGGCCATCGGCCCGCTGACCCAGCTCTTCCTGCCGCCGTTCACCGTCGCCGGGCCGAGGGGCCCCGCCCCGGGCCCGGTCACGCCGCTCCCCACGCTCTGAGCGGATCCCGCCCCGGGGCCGACCAGTTCGGCGTGATCGAGGTCGGCGCGGACGCCCGTCGCGCCGCTGCCCGGCCCGCCCCGCACCACCCCGAGCCACGTCCCGGGTGACCCCTGTCCCGGAGACGCGGGCCCGACGCCGGTGTTCCCTTCGGACGCCACGCCCGGCAGAATCCTCGCATGGGGGACTGCGGATGGCGCTGGAGCGATGCCTGGATCTTCGTGTCGGTGGTGATCGCCAGTGGTGCGGGACGGCACCGCCGCGCGGCGTCCAGCCGCCGCCCCGAGGGCGTACGCCTCGCCGACGTGCTCTCCACCGCCGACCACCTCAACCAGGCGATCCCCGAGCGGCACGAGGTGGAGGCGGCGGTCCGTCGCCTCGTCGGGGCCGGGCTGGTCAGCGTCACCGACGGCTGGTTCCGGATCACCGCCGACGGTGAGCGCCTCTGGCGCACCCGGCCGAACGCCGGGCTCGCCACCACCGTGGACACCGTGCAGGGCGTGCTGGTACGGCGGCACCCCCCGGTCAGCGCGGAGTGGCACCTGGACGAGGCCGACCACGCCGCCGCCGTCCAGGAATACGTGGTGCGGTCGATCCCGGCGCCGCGGCGCTCGCCCGAGAACCGCCCACGCCGCGACTGACACCGGGTGCCGCCGCGCCCGGCGGCCGGCCAGCCGCCCGGTCGGGCTGCCAACGCGGCGGACGGTCAGCGCACGGGTGTCCGGTGCGGCGGCGGAGGGCCAGCGCACGGGTGTCCGGTGCGGCGACGGTCAGCGCACGGGGTGCCCGGCGCCGCGCAGCGCGTCCTTGACCTCGGCGACGGTCAGCTCGCCGAAGTGGAAGACGCTGGCGGCGAGCACCGCGTCCGCGCCGGCGCCGATCGCCGGCGCGAAGTGCGCCACCTCGCCGGCGCCGCCGCTGGCCACCACCGGCACGTCGACCACCCGGCGCACCGCGCCGATGAGTTCGAGGTCGAACCCGGCCTTGGTGCCGTCGGCGTCCATCGAGTTGAGCAGGATCTCGCCCGCGCCCAGTTCGGCGCCGCGACGGGCCCACTCGACCGCGTCGAGCCCCGTGCCGCGTCGACCGCCGTGGGTGGTCACCTCGAACCCGCTGGGCGTGCCGCCCCCGGGCGCCCGCCGGACGTCGAGCGAGAGCACCAGCACCTGCCGGCCGAAGCGGTCGGCGATCTCGGCGATCAGCTCGGGGCGGGCGATGGCGGCGGTGTTCACCCCGACCTTGTCCGCGCCGGCACGCAGCAGGGTGTCGACGTCGGCGACCTGCCGGACGCCACCGCCGACGGTGAGCGGGATGAAGACCGACTCCGCCGTGCGGCGGACCACGTCGAGCATCGTGCCCCGGTCGCTGGCGGAGGCGGTGACGTCGAGGAAGGTCAGCTCGTCCGCGCCGGCGCGGTCGTACGCCGCCGCCAGCTCCACCGGGTCGCCGGCGTCGCGCAGGTCGAGGAAGTTGACCCCCTTGACCACACGACCGGCGTCCACGTCCAGACACGGGATGACCCGTACCGCCACCGTCATGCCGCGAGCCTATCCTTCCCGGCCCCGGCGGTGACCGGCCGGTGAGGCCGGCCACCGCGTCGGGGTCCCGGGGGCGCCGGCAGCGACGCCCCCGCTCACACCCGGACGAGCATCTTGCCGAGGTTCTCGCCGCGCAGCAGGCCGAGGAACGCCTCCGGGGCGTTCTCGATGCCGTCGACGACCGTCTCGTCGTAGGAGACCTTCCCGTCCCGCAGCCAGCCGGCCATCTCGCGGACGAACTCGCCGCGCAGGTGGCCGTGGTCGCCGACCAGGAAGCCGCGCAAGGTGAGCCGCTTGCCGATGACCAGCGCCAGGTTGCGCGGCGCGGCCGGCGGCTCGGTGTCGTTGTACTGCGCGATCATGCCGCAGATCGCGGCCCGACCGTGCACCCGCATCGCGGAGATCGCCGCCTCCAGGTGGTCCCCGCCGACGTTGTCGAAGTAGACGTCGACGCCGTCGGGCGCGGCGGCCTTCAGCGAGTCGCGTACCGGCCCGTCGTGGTAGTCGAACGCGGCGTCGAAGCCGAGCGCCCGCAGCCGTTCGACCTTGGCCGCCGAGCCTGCGCTGCCGACCACGCGCCCCGCGCCGCGCAGCCTGGCGATCTGGCCGACCAGGCTGCCGACCGCGCCGGCGGCGGCGGAGACGAAGACCGTCTCCCCGGGCTTCATCCCGGCGACGTCCAGCAGCCCGGCGTACGCGGTCAGGCCGGTCATGCCCAGCACGCTCAGGTAGGCGGTGACCGGGGCGAGGTCGGGGTCGACCTTCCGGGCGGCCTTCGCGTCGAGCAGCGCGTACTCGCGCCAGCCGAGGCCGTGCAGCACGGTGTCGCCGGGCCGCAGGCCCTCGGTCCCACCGGCCACGACCTCGCCGACCGCCCCGCCGTCCAGCGGCGCGTCGAGCGCGAACGGCGGCACGTACGACTTGACGTCGTTCATGCGTCCCCGCATGTACGGGTCGACCGACATGTACCGGTTGCGGACCACGACCTGGCCCGGGCCGGGGGTGGGCACGTCGGTCTCGACGAGGCGGAAGTTGTCGGCCGTCGGCCAGCCCTGCGGGCGGGAGGCGAGGTGGATCTCGCGGTTGCGGGTGCTCACAGCGCCTCGCGCACGGTGAGGGCGACCTCGACGTTGCCGCGGGTCGCGTTCGAGTAGGGGCAGACCTGGTGGGCCTGCTCGACGACCTGCTCGGCGGCGGCCCGCTCGACGGCCGGGAGGTCGACCAGGAGGGTGACGGCCAGCCCGAAGCCGCCGCTGCCGTTGGCGCCGATGCCGACCTCGGCCTCGACGACCGAGCCCGAGACGTCGACCTTCGCCTTGCGGGCGACCAGGCGCAGCGCCGAGTGGAAGCAGGCGGCGTAACCGGCCGCGAAGAGCTGCTCGGGGTTGGCGGCGCCGCCGGCGCCACCCATCTCCTTCGGCACGGCCAGGTCAAGGTCGACGGTGCCGTCGGAGGTGCGGACGTGGCCGTCCCGACCGTCCCCGGTGGCCCGGGCGGACGCGGTGTAGAGCACCTGCATGATGGTCACTGCTCCTTCTGTCGGTGGATCGTCTCGGTGACCCGGGTGAGGGTGTCGCGCAGTTCGACCAGCTCCGCGTCGGTGAGGCCCGTGGCGCGGGCGACCCGCAGCGGCACCTCCTCCATCCGCTGCCGCAGGGCCCGCCCGTCGCCGGTCAGGCCCACCTCCACCCGCCGCTCGTCGCGCGCCGAGCGCGTCCGGACGACCAGCCCCGCCCCCTCCAACCGCTTGAGCAACGGCGAGAGCGTGCCGGAATCCAGCCGCAGCGCGGCGCCCAGCTCGGAGACCGTGGGGGCGTCGTCGCGCTCCCAGAGCACCAGCAGCACCAGGTACTGCGGGTAGGTCAGGCCGAACTCGTCGAGGACGGGCCGGTAGACGTCGGTGAGGGCGCGCGACGCGGCGTAGAGCGCGAAGCACACCTGCCGGCGCAGCACCAGATGGTCGGTCACCGGAAAAACGTAGCGCGCAATTAGATTGCACACAACCGACCGGGGCGCGCGGTGACCCGCGCCACCGCCGCCACGGCGGGCCGCGACTGCACCGCCGCCACCGCCGCGCCCGCCGGCTCAGCGGTCGCCGAGAAACGCCTCCAACTCCACCTCCACCAGGTGGTCCGGGTGGAGCAGACCGGCCACCACCACCATCGTGGCCGCCGGACGGACCGCGCCGAAGACCGCGTTGTGCGCCCGGCCGACCTCGTCGGCGTACGTGCGGTCCGTCACGTACATCCTGGTGCGCACCACGTCGCCGGGCTCCGCGCCCACCTCGGCCAACGCGTCCAGCCCGATCCGCAGCGCCTGGGCGGTCTGCGCCGCCGCGTCGCCGACGTGGGTGACCGCGCCGTCCACCGTGGAGGTGCAGCCGGCCGTCCAGGCCAGGTCGCCAGCCCGGACCACCCGGCAGTAGCCGTACACCGACTCCCACGGGCCGCCCGAGCCGAGCCGCGTGACGGTCACGCCGTCGCCAGGGTTTCCAGCGCCTGCGCCACCGTGAAGGCGCCCGCGTACAGGGCCTTGCCGGCGATCACGCCCTCGACCCCGATCGGCTCCAGGGTGGCCAGCGCCCGCAGGTCGTCCAGGGTGGAGACGCCGCCGGAGGCGATCACCGGGGCGTCGGTGCGGGCGCAGACCTCGCGCAGCAGGTCCAGGTTCGGCCCGCGCATTGTGCCGTCCTTGGTGATGTCCGTGACGACGTAGCGCGTCGCGCCCGCCTTGTCCAACCGCTCCAGCACCTCGAACAGGTCGCCGCCGTCGCGGGTCCAGCCCCGGGCCGAGAGGGTACGGCCCCGCACGTCCAGCCCGATCGCCACCCGGTCGCCGTACTCCCCGCACACCCGGTCGCACCAGACGGGGTCCTCCAGGGCGGCGGTGCCGATGTTGACCCGGGCGGCGCCGGTGCCGAGCGCGGCGTGCAACGACTCGTCGTCGCGGATGCCGCCGGACAGCTCCACCTTCACGTCGAGCTGCCGCACCACCTCGGCCAGCAGGTGCGCGTTGGAGCCCCGACCGAAGGCGGCGTCGAGGTCGACCAGGTGGATCCACTCGGCGCCGTCCCGCTGCCAGGCCAGCGCGGCCTCCAGCGGGTCGCCGTACGTCGTCTCGCTGCCGGCGGCGCCCTGCACGAGTCGGACGGCCTGGCCGTCGGCGACGTCCACGGCGGGCAACAGGGTGAGGCTCACGGTATTTCTCCTCGAAATATCAAGTGCGACGGTCCAGGGCGATCACCACGATCGCCGGCAGTACGAGCAGCAACAGCACGACCAGCGCGATCCGCAGCGCCAGGTCGTCGACGAACGTCCAGATCAGCATCATCGCCGCCAGGGTCAGCAGCACGATGGCGGCGCGTTCGCCGCGGCTGTGCCGGGGCAGCCGGCCCGTCCGCCCCCGGCGCAACGACGGCGTCATCCGGCGCAGCAGCGCCCGGCGTCGCGACCGCCGGGCCACCCGCCGCTCACGGACGACCCGCTGCCGGGCGGCCTCCGCCTCCCGGGCCGCCCGGCGCCGGGCCCGCTCCTTGCTCACGTCGTGCCCCGCCGGCGCAGGTCTGGCCCGACGCCCGCCTGGAACTGCCGGACGCCGCCGGACACGCGGCGCGGCAATCCGGTCGACCGTGGGCGGGCGGAGGGACGGCCGGCGGCGGGCCGGAGCGGGCCCGCCGCAGCGGGGCGGCGCTCAGTCACCGGTGGGGAGCGTGGCGAGCCAGTTACGCAGCAGCGCGGCACCGGTGTCGGCGGACTTCTCCGGGTGGAACTGCGCGGCGCAGAGCGGGCCCCGCTCCACGGCCGCCACGAAGTCCGTCTCGTGGTGGGCGGTGGTGACCGTGGCGCCGGCCTCCACCAGCGCGCCCGGGTCCCCCACCCCGTACGAGTGCACGAAGTAGAACCGGCTGTCGGCGGGCAGGCCGGCGAAGAGCACCGAACCCGCCGGTGCCGCGACCGTGTTCCAGCCCATGTGCGGCAGCCGGGCGGCCGCCAGCCTGGTCACCCCGCCGGGCAACAGCCCGAGGCCCTTCGTGACCACCCCGTGCTCGTCGCCGTGCTCGAAGAGCACCTGCATGCCCACGCAGATGCCCAGCACCGGCCGGCCGGCGGCGACGCGCTCGGCGATCACCGGGCCGGCGCCGAGGGCCTCGATCCCGGCCATGCAGGCGGCGAACGCGCCCACACCAGGCACCACCAGCCCGTCCGCCTCGGCGGCGGCGGACAGGTCGTCGGTCACCGTCACGTCCGCGCCGGCCCGGGCCAGGGCCCGCTCCGCCGAGCGCAGGTTGCCCGACCCGTAGTCGAGCACCACCACGCGGCTCACGCCGTCACCACCCTCCGGTCGGCGGCGCCGCGACGCCGTCGGACGATCCGCGCGCTCACGTGCCCTCCCCCGGCAGCATCCAGAGCACGCCGGCGGCCGTCGCCAGCACGGCCAGCAGCGCGGTGACCACCACGGCCCCGCGCGGCGCGCCCTGCCTGTGCAGCGACCACACCCCGCCGACCAGCACGCCGGCCAGGATCAGCAGCAACGACGGCAACACCCCGCCCATCAGAACCGCCTTCCGCTCGCGACTGCGGGACTCCGCTGCGCAGCGTTCCTCGCGCTCACGCTCACAGGGCCCCCTTCGTGCTGGGGATGGCGCCCGCCGCGCGCGGGTCAATCGCCGTGGCCTCGCGCAGCGCGCGGGAGACCGCCTTGAACTGCGCCTCCACCACGTGGTGGGCGTCCGGGTGGCCGCCGGGGCGGGCCGCCCGCAGCACGTCGACGTGCAGGGTGATCCGGGCCGCCTGACCGAAGGACTCCCAGATGTGCCGGGTCATGCTGGTCGGGTAGACCGGCCCGATGTACGGCGCCAGCGCCGGCTCGTCGTGCACCACGTACGGGCGGCCGGACAGGTCGACCGCGGCCCGGACGAGGACCTCGTCCATCGGGACGGTGGCCGAGCCGTACCGCCGGATGCCGGCCTTGTCCCCCAGCGCCTGGTCGAACGCGGCGCCCAGGGCCAGCGCGGTGTCCTCCATCGTGTGGTGGGCGTCGATCTCCAGGTCGCCCACGGTGCGCACGGTCAGGTCGAAGCCGCCGTGTCGGGCGATCTGGTGCAGCATGTGGTCGTAGAAGCCGACGCCGGTGCCGATCTCGGCGCGGCCGGTGCCGTCGAGGTCGATCTCGACGAGGACCTTCGTCTCCTTGGTGATCCGCTCCACGCGGGCGGTCCGGCTCATTGCTTGCCTTTCGGTCGCGACTGCGGGGCTCGCAAGCTCGCTCCTCGCGCTCCCACTAGATCTTCTCCATGGCGGCGAGGAAGGCGTCGGTCTCGGCGGCGGTGCCGGCGGTGACGCGCAGCCAGCCCGGCAGGCCGACGTCGCGTACCAGCACGCCGTGCTCCAGCAGGGTGCGCCAGGCGACGGCCTGGTCGCCCCCGACCTCGAACAGTACGAAGTTGGCGTCGCTGTCGGCCACCCGCAGCCCCCGCTCGCGCAGCCGCGTCACGATCCGGTCACGCTGCGCGCAGATCGCGGCCACCGTGCCGAGCAGGGCGTCGCGGTGCGCCAGCGCCGCCCGGGCCGCGGCCTGGGTGAGCGCCGAGAGGTGGTACGGCAGCCGGACCAGCTGCACCGCCGCCACCACGGCCGGATCGGCGGCCAGGTAGCCCAGCCGGCCGCCGGCGAACCCGAACGCCTTGCTCATCGTCCGGGTCACCACCAGCCGCGGGTGCCCCGGCAGCACGGCGAGGGCGCTGACCGTGCCGGGCCGGGCGAACTCGGCGTACGCCTCGTCGACGACCACCATGCCCGGCGCGACGTCGAGCACCGCGGCAACCACCGCCGGGTCGAGGGCGGTGCCGGTCGGGTTGTTCGGCGAGCAGAGGAAGACCACGTCCGGGGTGTGCTCGCGGACCTGGGCGACCGCCTCGTCGGCGGTCAGCCCGAAGTCGACGCCCCGCCGGGCCGGCACCCACCGGGTGCCGGTGCCCAGCGCCAGCAGCGGGTGCATCGAGTACGCGGGGACGAAGCCGAGCGCGCTGCGCCCCGGCCCGCCGAACGCCTGGAGCAACTGCTGCTGGATCTCGTTGGAGCCGTTGGCGGCCCACACCTGCTCGACGGTGAGCCCGTGGCCCAGGTAGCCGGCCAGGTCGGCGCGCAGCGCCACGGCGTCGCGGTCCGGGTAGCGGTTGAGGTCGCGCAGCTCCGCCGCGAGGGCCTTGCCGATCGCGTCCACCACCGGCTCGGGCACCGGGTGGGAGTTCTCGTTGGTGTTCAGCCGCACCGGCACGTCGAGCTGCGGCGCCCCGTACGGCGACAGCCCGCGCAGGTCGTCGCGGATCGGCAGGTCGTCGAGGGTCGTCACGCGGCCACCCCGTTCCGCCCGACGCCGGCCTGCGGCCGGCGGGGGTCGGGCCCGCTCACGACGCGGCCCCCGGGAAACGCACGCTGACCGCCTGCCCGTGCGCCGGCAGGTCCTCGACGCCGGCGAGGGTGACCACGTGCGGGGCCACCTCGCGCAGCGCCTCCTGCGTGTATTCGACCAGGTGGATGCCGCGCAGGAAGGACTGCACCGACAGGCCGGAGGAGTGCCGGGCGCAGCCGCCGGTGGGCAGCACGTGGTTGGAGCCGGCGCAGTAGTCGCCGAGCGACACCGGCGACCAGGCGCCGACGAAGATCGCCCCGGCGTTGCGCACCCGCAGCGCCCACTCGCGGGCGTCGCGGGTCTGGATCTCCAGGTGCTCGGCCGCGTACGCGTCGACCACCCGCAGCCCGGCGTCGAGGTCGTCGACCAGGACGACGCCGCTCTGCTCGCCGGTGAGCGCGGTGGTGACCCGCTCGGCGTGCTTGGTGGCCGGCACCTGCCGGGCCAGCTCCCGCTCGACGGCCTCGACCAGCTCGACCGAACAGGTCACCAGCACGCTGGCCGCGAGCGGGTCGTGCTCGGCCTGGCTGATCAGGTCGGCCGCGACGTGCGCCGGGTCGGCGGTGTCGTCGGCCAGGATGGCGATCTCGGTGGGGCCGGCCTCGGCGTCGATGCCGACGACGCCGCGCAGCAGCCGCTTGGCGGCGGTGACCCAGATGTTGCCCGGACCGGTGATCATGTCGACCGGGTCGCAGTGGGCGCTGCCCTCGGCGTCGACCGCGGTGCCGTACGCGAGCATCGCCACGGCCTGGGCGCCGCCGACGGCGTAGACCTCGTCGACGCCGAGCAGGGCGCAGGCGGCGAGCACCCGGGCGTCGGGCAGGCCACCGTTGTCCTGCTGCGGTGGGCTCGCCACCACCAGCGAGCGCACCCCGGCCGCCTGGGCCGGCACCACGTTCATCACCACGGTCGACGGATACATCGCCAGGCCGCCGGGGACGTAGAGGCCGACCCGGTCGACCGGCACCCAGCGCTCGGTCACCGTGCCGCCCGGCACCACCTGCGTGGTGTGGTCGGTGCGGCGCTGGTCGGCGTGCACCTTGCGGGCCCGGGTGATGGACTCCAGCAGCGCGGCGCGCACCCCCGCGTCGAGGGTGCCCTCCGCCTCGGCGATCGCCTCGGCGGGCACCCGCAGCACCTCGGGCGAGACCCCGTCGAAGCGCTCACTGGCCTCCCGGATCGCCGGGTAACCATGCTCCCGGACCGCCTCCACGAGAGGGCGGATCCGCTCGACGGCCACGGAGACGTCGAGTTGGGCACGGGGCAGCAGACGGCGCGGGTCGCGAACGCCGCCGCGCAGGTCGATCCGGTTCAACACCCTTGCGAGTCTAGGCGGCCCGTCCGGACGGCGACCGGCGCCGCCCGTACGCCGGGACGGTGAGCCGGGACACGCCGTCGCGCCGGGATCGGGCTACGCTCGACGACGTGACTGCGCGGCTGCCGGTGTTCCCGCTCGGAACGGTCCTCTTTCCCGGTCTGGTGCTGCCGCTGCACATATTCGAGGAGCGCTACCGCGCCCTGGTCCGGCACCTGCTCTCGCTGCCCGAGGACGCCCCGCGCGAGTTCGGCGTGGTGGCCATCCGCGCCGGCTGGGAGGTCGCCCCGACCGGGCCGGACGGCCAGCCGCTGCCCGGCGGCGACGTCACCCTGCACGAGGTGGGCTGCACCGCCGAGCTGCGGCAGGTCACCGAGCGCCCCGACGGCGGCTTCGACATCGTCACGGTGGGCAAGCGCCGGTTCCGCGTCGCCGACGTCGACCGGGACGCCGAGCCCTACCTCACCGCCGACGTCG
This sequence comes from Micromonospora echinofusca, assembly GCF_900091445.1. Lineage (NCBI taxonomy): Bacteria > Bacillati > Actinomycetota > Actinomycetes > Micromonosporales > Micromonosporaceae > Micromonospora > Micromonospora echinofusca. The sequence goes on along the minus strand of NZ_LT607733.1, from coordinate 1,508,855 downwards.
AGTGGCTGCCCGAGCCGGGCGGTCCCGACGAGGTCGCCGACCTGCTCGCCGCTCGGGTGATCTCGGTCTTCCGGCAGTACCTGGGCCTGATCCGCGCCGACGACGAGGGGCTCTCCGAGCAGCTGCCGGAGGACCCGACGGTGCTGTCGCACCTGGTGGCCGCGACGGCCGTACTGACCGTGGCGGACCGGCAGCGGCTGCTCGCCATCGACGACACCGCCGCCCGGCTACGCGCGGAGCTGCGCCTGCTCAACCGTGAGGCGGCGCTGCTGCGCCAGGTGCGGGCGGTTCCGGTGCCGCTGGCGGAGCTGGCGTCCCCGCCGACCCCCAACTGACGTCGGGCTCGCGCTCCGGGCGCAGCGACGGCCAGCGCGACCAGCCGGCCAGCAGGGTGTACGCCACGGCGGCGCCGAACGCGGGCAGCAGCAGGTTGCCGTGCGGCACCGGCAGCACGCCGAGCACCCAGTCGATCCCGCCGGCCCGCAGGTCGGCCGGTTTGTCGAAGGCCCGTCCCACCGGCGCGCTCTCCAGCAGCCGCTCGTAGCCGGCCAGCCCCACCCGCCGGCCGACCTGCCAGGCGGTCAATCCCGCGCCGAACGCGCCGAACACGGCGGCGAGCAGGCCGACCGGCCCCCGTACCCGGCGCAGCAGGAACCACAGCGCAAGCGCGACGAGCACCCCGAAGCCCAGCCCCAGCAGGCTGAACCAGCCGTCGGCGGCGACCGGCTGCTCCGGCTGCGGCTCGGCGTAGATCGCCCCGTCGGCGACCTTGAGCACCGGCGTGTCCGGCGCGAGCGCCGCCCAGAGCAGCCCGAGCGGCACCCCCAGCACGCTGGCGACGAGCGCCGCCAGCAGGGCGAGGCGCACCGCCCGCCCGCGCGGCAGGTCCGGCTCCACCGGCACGGGCGAATAGCCGGCGGCGTACCCGAGGTCGGTGTTGGCGGGCGCGTACCCCACGGGCCCGTCGTGCGGCGGCGCGTGCCACGGGTCACCGGTCGGGGCGTACGGCGGCACGCCGGTCGCCGGGTCGCGCGGCGGGGCGGGCTCCCGGGCGGCGTACGGGTCGGCGGGACCGACGCGGGCCGGCGGGTCGGGTTCCGCCCAGGCGGCCGGCGCCCCCGGCTCGTCGGGCCGGCGGTCGGTCCGGTCGGGTTCGGGGGTGTCCGCGCTCACCCGGTGATCCTCTCAGGCCGGTGGGCGGCGTGGGCGGCCGGTGGCGGCACACCCGCTCACCGGGCGAACGGCTCCAGCATCACGGCGGCGGCCTTCAGCCACGCCTGCCGGGTCTCCTGCTGGAGCTGGTGGTACTCGATCGAGGAGCCGGTCTCCAGCGCCGGGTCGTACGGCACCACGGCCACGGCCCGGGTGCGGGTGGCGAAGTGCCGCTCCAGGTCGTCCTGCAACGGCGAGCGGCCCGGGGTGGGGCAGGAGATCAGGGTGACCGCGTTGTCGGCCAGCTCCCCCATCCCCACCTCGTGCAGCAGGTCCAGCATCCAGTCGGCACTGAACGCGGCGTCCTCACGCGGCACCGTGGTCACCACGAGCTGGTCAGCCGCCTGCATGATGGTGCGCCAGTTGGCGCTCTCCACGTTGTTGCCCGTGTCCACGCAGACCACGTCGTGGGTGCGCCGCAGCAGCTCCAGCACCCGCCGGACGGTGAACTGGTCGAGGCGCTGGGCGAAGCGCGGGCTCTCCTCGCCGGCCAGCACGTCGTACGAGCCGTCGGAGGCGTGCCGCAGGTAGTCGTCCAGGTGCTCCAGCAGCTCGGGACCCTCCTTGATCTCGACGTGTGCGAGATCGCTGACCAGGTGCCGGATGGTGCGGGCGTGCCGGGCGCTGCCGGCGCGCAGCCCGAGCGTGCCGCGCAGCTCGTTGTCGTCCCAGGCCAGCACGCCGCGCCCGCGTACGCTGCCGACGGTCGCGGCGGCCAGCACGGTGGCGGTGGTCTTGTGCACGCCGCCCTTCGGGTTGGCGAACGCGAGCACCCGGGGGGTGCCCAGGTCACGGCGGAGCACCCCGGCGGCGCGCTCCAGCTCGTTCTCCGTGCCGCGTGGGCGCCACTCGACGCGCGCCGGGTAGCCCAGGTCGGCGGCCACCGGCGCGGCGGGGGGCGGGGGCGGCGTGGCCGGTGGGGGCGGGGGCGGCGTGGCCGGCGGGGGTGGCGGGGGTGGCGGGGGTGGCGGCGCCTGGGAGCGGTAGCCGTTGTCGAGCACCGCGTAGCGGGACCGGGCCGGGGGCGGCTCGTGCCGGTAGCCGTTGTCCAGCAGGGCGTAGCGCGACTCGGCCGGCCCCGGGCCGTGGCGCGGCTCGGACTCGACGCGAGGCGGCGGAGCCTGGGCCGGGACCCGGTACGCCGGCTCGGCCGGGTAGTCGGGCTCGGCGCGGTAGGACGGCTCGATCGGATCCGCACGGTAGACGGGCTCGACCGGTTCCGACCGGTAGGACGGCTCGATCGGCTCGGAGCGGTAGACGGGCTCGACCGGCTCGGACCGGTAGGACGGCTCGATCGGCTCGGAGCGGTAGACGGGCTCGACCGGCTCGGACCGGTAGGACGGCTCGATCGGCTCGGAGCGGTAGGCGGGCTCCGGCGGGTACTCCGGCTCCACCCGGTAGGCGGGCTCGGCGGGGTCCACCCGGTAGGCCGGCTCCACCCGGTAGGTAGCTTCGGCCCGGTAGCCCGCGTCGACCGGACGGCCGTACTCCGCGCCGTAGGGCGGCGGGCCGGGCTCCGGCGCGTACGGCGGCTCGGGCGCCCGCCCGATGGCCGGCACCCGCGCCGCGTAGCCGTTGCCCGACGAGCGGCGGGGCAGCGGCTCCGGCGGCAGGGGCGGCGGATCGGCGTGTCGGTCGGCCTCCGCCTGCTCGGCCGCGCGACCGCCGTGCCGGGCCCGGTCGAGCAGCGCCCGCCACCGCGGTGCTGGTTCGGCCGGCCGCCCCCAGCCGGTCTCGCTGCCCTCCACGGCCCGCCCTCCCAGCGCCATCGATACCCGTCTGACAGGCTACGAACGAAACCCTATTCGGACCACACCCGTCTACGCACCTCCGGTTCCTCCTGTCGTCACGGCGCCGGCCCCGGCGCGCCGCCGGTGCCGGCGTCTGCCGAGGTGGTCAGCTCCACCGGCGGCGTCGCGTGGGCGCCCGCCCGGTCGAGCCCGGTGGCGCAGCCGTCACGTCGGGTGCGGGTTCCGACGTTTCGCCCACCGACGCTCAGTCGCGGAGGATCCCGAGCGCGCGGTCCAGGTCGTCAGGGTAGTCGCTTTCGAAGTGCACCTCGTCCCCGGTGCGGGGATGCAGGAAGCTCAACGACCGGGCGTGCAGCCACTGCCTGCTCAGTCCGAGCCGGGCGGACAGGGTCGGGTCGGCGCCGTAGGTGAGGTCACCCACGCACGGGTGCCGCAGCGTGGAGAAGTGCACCCGGATCTGGTGCGTACGCCCGGTCTCCAACCGCACGTCGACCAGGCTCGCCGCCGGGAACGCCTCGACGGTGTCGTAGTGGGTGATGCTCGGCTTGCCGCCGGAGACCACCGCCCAGCGGTAGTCGTGGGTGGGGTGCCGGTCGATCGGGGCGTCGATGGTGCCCCGCAGCGGGTCGAGGTGCCCCTGCACGACCGCGTGGTAGCGCTTCTCCACCTCGCGGTACTTGAACGCGCGCTTCAGGGCGGTGTACGCCTGCTCGCTCTTCGCCACCACCATGATCCCCGTGGTGCCCACGTCGAGCCGGTGCACCACGCCCTGCCGCTCGGCGGCGCCGCTGGTCGAGATGCGGTGCCCCACGGCAGCCAGCGCACCGATCACCGTCGGGCCGGTCCAGCCGGGGCTCGGGTGGGCCGCCACGCCGACGGGCTTGTCCACCGCCACGATGTCGTCGTCGGCGTACACGACCCGCAGCCCGGGCACCGCCTGCGGCACCACGGTGGGCGGGGCGACCGGCGCGGGCAGGGTCACCTCCAGCCAGGAGCCGGCCTTCACCCGGTGGGAGTTGGGCCGGGCGACGCCGTCGACCAGCGCGTCGCCGGCGTCGATCAGGGCCGCGGCGGCGGTGCGGGACAGCCCGAACAGCCGCGAGACGGCCTGGTCGAGCCGCTGGCCGTCGAGGCCGTCGGGAACGGGCAGGGAACGGTGGTCGCCGCCGGCGACGAAGGCGGCGGTCATGCCCGCTCCCGCTGCCCGGCGTCGGCCTGGGCCGCCGCCTCGTCGGTGGGCTCGCCGTGGCCGATCCGGCTGCCGTCGCGCTGCCGGCCCGTCAGCTCCAGCAGGAGGGCGAGCAGCACGCCGCAGACCAAGGCGCTGTCGGCCAGGTTGAACACGGGGAACACCCGGCCGTACGGGGCGAAGACGCTGACCATGTCGACCACGTGCCCCACGAACCAGCCCGGGGCGCGGAAGACCCGGTCGACGAAGTTGCCCAGCGCCCCGCCCAGCACGAGGCCCAGCGAGATCGCCCAGGGCAGCGAGCGCAGGCGCAGCGCCATCCAGACGATCCAACCGACCACCCCGAGGGTGATCAGCGGGAAGACCCAGGTGTGATCCGCGCCGATGCTCCACGCCGCGCCGCTGTTGCGGGTGAGGCTGAGGTAGACCGCACCGCCGAGCAGTCTGACCGGCTCCCGGTCCTCCAGGGCGTCCAGAGCGAGGTGCTTGGTGAGGGCGTCGGCGGCGAGCACGGTCAGCGCGAGACCGAACAGGATCGCGACGGGCCGGCGGTGGGGCGCGCCGGCCCTCGACTCGACGCTGCCGGCACCCGGCTCAGCGCCGCCGGACCCGGCGGACGGTGCTTCGGACATCTGCTCCCCATCGACGCTCGCGGCGACGCGTCCGCGCCGCCTCCCATGGCCGCCGGGGAGCGGGCCTCAGCGCCGCTCCTCCAGCTGCTTGCACGTCACGCAGAGGGTGGCCGACGGGAAGGCGGCGAGCCGCTCCACCGGGATGGGGTTGCCGCACCGCTCGCACCAGCCGTAGCCACCCTCGTCGAGCCGCTCCAGCGCCCGCTCGACCTGCGTGATCCGTTCCAGGATGCTGTTGGCGAGTGAGATCTCCTGCTCACGCTCGAACGTCTTGGTCCCGGTGTCGGCCTGGTCGTCCCCGGCCGAGTCGGTCAGCCGGTCGCGCTGCAGCTCGGTGATCTCGCTCAGCGTCTGATCGTACTCGGCGCGCAACTCGTCACGCCGCGCCGCCAGGGCCGCCCGGATCTTCTCGGTCTCCGCAGCGGTGCGGGTGGCCTTCGCCACCGGCTTCCGGCCGGCGGTCCTGGTGTCGGCTGGCTTCGCCATCGTCGCTCCCTCGGCCGCGGAACCGCGGCGGTCCGCGGCACCTGGACAGGGGCCGCCGGCATCGGCGCCCCCAGGTACAAAAGGGGCGCGCGGCGACGGGGCCGCGCACTCCGGAGATTCGCAAGAATACGGAACGTACAGGCGCACGACAACGTGCCGCTCCGACGCACCGGCGTTCGGCCCCTAGTCATCCCTAACCGGGCAAAAGGAACGCTAGCAGATCAGGCGTCGCGGCCCCGGCCGTACTCGCCAAACCAGCGGGCCAGCCGCCCCCGCCGGCTGACCGCCCGCAGGCGCCGCTCCGCCTCGTCGCGCACCCCTGCAGTGGCCACGATCAACATGCTGTCGCCGGTCTTCAGCCGGAAGTCCGGGCCGGGCACGACGCCCGCCCCGTCGCGCAGCACCAGCGTCACCGAGGCACCCAGCGGCAGCCGCAACTCGTCGACGTGCACCCCGGCCAGCCGGGACCCGGGCGGCACCTCCAGTTGGAGCAGATCCGCGCCCATCCGCTCCAGCGGCGCCGTCTCCACCCGGATCTCGGTCGCCTCGGCCGGCGCGGTCACCCGCAGCCGGCGGGCCACCGGGCCCAACGTCCCGGTCTGCAACAGCGTGAAGATCACCACCAGGACGAAGACCGCGTCGAAGAGCCGGTCGGCGCCGGGCACCCGCTCCGACAGCGGGATCGTGGCGAGCACGATCGGCACCGCCCCGCGCAGCCCGGCCCAGGACAGGAACGCCTGCTCACGCAGGCCGAACCGGAACGGCAGCGCGGACGCCGCCACCGACAGCGGCCGGGCCAGCAGCACCAGCGCCAGCCCGACGACCACGGCCGGCAGCACCGCCGAACCCAGCCGGCCCGGCGAGACGAGCAGTCCGAGCAGCACGAACAGGCCGATCTGGGCCAGCCACGCCAGCCCGTCAGCGAAGCCGAGGATCGCCTGCCGGTGCGGCAGCCGGGCGTTGCCGAGGATCACGCCCGCCACGTAGACGGCGAGGAAACCGGAGGCGTGCAGCACCGCCCCGGCGGCGTAGGCGAACACGGTCAGCCCGACGGCCGCGATCGGGTAGAGCCCCGCCGACGGCAAGGCCGCCCGCCGCAGGGCCCACCGCCCGCCGACGCCGGCCGCGGCACCGACCGCCGCGCCGACGCCCAACTCGTAGCTGACCAGGGAGATCTCGTACCACCACGGGTGGGCGACCCCCTCCCGCGAGAGCAGCACCACCAGCAGCACGACCGGGGCGTCGTTCATCCCCGACTCCGCCTCCAGGGTGGCCACCAGGCGGGGCGGCAGCCGCAGCCGGCGCAGCGTGGCGAAGACCGCCGCCGCGTCGGTGGAGGAGAGCACGGCGCCGTAGAGCAGCGCCAGCCGCCAGTCGAGCCCCAGCAGCAGGTGCACGACCAGGCCGACGACCAGGATGCTGACCACCACCCCGACCGTGGAGAGCAGGGCGGCCAGCCCCAGCACCGGGCGCAGGGTGCTCCACCGGGCGGTCAGCCCGCCCTCGGCGATGATCACGATGAGCGCGCAGAAGCCCAGGGTGCGGGTCAGCTCGGCGTCGTCGAAGCGGATGCCCAGCCCCGCCTCCCCGATCGCCACCCCGAGGGCGAGGTAGGCCAGGAGGCTCGGCACCCCGAGGCGGGTCGAGAGACGGACCGCGCCGACCGCGACCAGCAGGACGGCCGCGCCGAGCAGGAGCGCGAGATCCAGCCCCGGCGTCACCGCCGTCCGGCCCCGGCGTCGGTCACCCGGCGGCCCCGTCACGCAGCCGGCGCAGCGCCTCCGTCAGTTCCGGGGCGGGGCCCTCGACCAGGAAGAGCTTGTCGCGGCTGGCCGCGCCGGCGCGCAGCGACACCATCGCCGGCCGTACGCCCAGCGCGCCGGCCAGGGCGCGGCGGGCCGCCTCGGTGGCCCGCCCGTCGACGGCCGGGGCGTTCACGGCGATCACGAGAGCGGGCCCGTGGGGCCCGTCGAAGCGGCCGCCGACGCGGGCCCGGGCGGAGCCGGGCTTCACCCGGACCGCGACGGTCAGCGTGGCATCCATCGACAACCGTCGCCCCGCTCAGAACCGACCGGCGTCGGCGAGCAGGGTCGTGTCGGGCGCGCAGCGGGAGCAGGGGGTGAAGCCGAGCTCGACGGCCTCGGCGACGGGGAGCGGCTCGTGCTCCCGACCTGCCAGGTAGGCGCAGTCGGACAGGTGGTAGCGGGGCCGCCCGTCGACCACCCGCACCTCGGCGTCGAGGCGGGCCACCCGGGCGGCCTCGACCGGTGTGACGTCCTGCGCGGGCGGCTCGTCGTCGTACGGCACGGCCGGGCCGACCCCGGGCGGGGCGGCCGGGACGTCGCCGTTGACCACCGGCGGCTCGGGCGGTTGCCGCCACCCGGTGCCGTCGGGGCCGACCGTCGGAGGAACGTGCTGGACGGGGATCTCCGGATCCGCCGACCGCCCGCCGGCGGAGGCCGGCTCGGCCGGGCGGGTCGCCTGACGGGGCCGCCATCCCGGCCCGCCGGGATCCGCCGCCGCCCGGTTCACGGCCGCCTGGCGGGCGCCCGCGACCAGCGCGACGGCGGCCAGCAGGCTGGCCGCGATGGAGATGGTCAGGAGAACGCTGGAGCCACCGGCCAGGCCGAGCACCAGCAGCACCACCGCGACGAGGATGAGCAGGAGACTGGCGACTATCACGGCTCACCCCCGCCGCGTCGTGCTGATGAGGCGAGGTCGGCGACCGTCAGGACGACGGTCGCCGACCGATGGTTCAGCGACCGGCTTCGAGGGCGCCGGAGCGACCGCCACCGTAGGAGCCGGCGAGACCGGCGGCAGCCAGCCCGTTGCCGCTGCCGGCGGCACGGGTGCCCTCACCACCGCGGGTCATCTCGACCTCCAGGCCCTGGCCGCGACCGTCGAGGTCACGCAGCTGGCTCTCCAGGTAGGCCTTGAGCCGGGTGCGGTACTCGCGCTCGAACTGCTTGAGCTCCTCGATGTGCTTCTGCAGGGCGGTGCGCTTGGCGTCCAGGCCGCCCATGGCCTCCTGGTGCCGCTGGCGGGCGTCGCGCTCCAGGGCGTCGGCCTTGGCGCGGGCCTCGCGGGTGACCTCCTCGGCCTTGGAACGGGCCTCGGAGAGCAGCTGGTCGGCCTCGCGACGGGCGTCGGAGACGTGGTCGTCGGCCGTGCGCTGGGCCATCATCAGCACCCGCAGCGCCTGCTGCTCGCCGTCGGCGCCGCCGACGGCCGGACCGCCGGCGGAGCGGACCTGCTCCAGCTCGGCCTGCATCGCGCGGGCGGCCTGCTCGGCCGCCGCCTTGTCGCGCTGCACCCGGTCGAGCTGGGCCTTGACGTCGTTGAGCTCCGCCGCGAGACGGGCGTCGCCGCCGGGGCCGGCGGGGGCCCCACCACGGCCGCCGCGCTCCACCTGGGCGCGCAGCTCGTTGTTCTCCTCGATGAGACGGGCAAGCTCACGCTCGACCTCGTCGAGGAAAGCGTCGACCTCCTCCTCGTCGTAGCCCCGCTTGCCGATCGGCGGCTTTTTGAAGGCGACGTTGTGGACGTCGGCCGGGGTCAGCGGCATCGAAACTCCTCGGGTCAGTTGCGGCCGCGAAAGCGCGTCGCTCATCAGACGGTGCCGATGATCGACCGCCTCAACACGAACTCCATCAGCACGAACAGGATAACCAGGAGCACAAGTGAGGCCAGGTCGATGCTCACGGTACCAATTCGCAACGGAGGGATCACACGCCTCAACGCGTTGAGAGGGGGATCAGTGACGCTCCACACGATTTCCAGCCCTACCGATGCCCCACGCCCCGGCTGCCAGCGGCGGCCGTACTGGAGCACGGCGCTCAGGACGAACCGGGCCAGCAGGACGAGCAGGAAGAAGTAGAGCACCAGGTACAGCACTTGCAGCACGATCGACAACACGGCAGGCGACGTCCCTCGGGTCGGGCGGGGCTAGCTCAGGCTGAAGAAGCCGCCCTCGGCGATCTTGGCCTTGTCCTCCGCGGTGACCTGGACATTGGCCGGTGAGAGCAGGAACACCCGATTGGTCACGCGCTCGATCGTACCCCGCAGCCCGAACGCGAGGCCGGCGGCGAAGTCGACAAGTCGACGCGCGTCCGCCTCGTCCATCTCGGTGAGGTTGATGATCACCGGGACGCCGTCGCGGAAGTGCTCACCGATGGTGCGCGCCTCCCGGTACGTCGTGGGGTGCAGCGTGGTGATCTGGTAGCGCTGCTCCTCCTCCGCCATCACCGCGCGCTCCCGGGGCTGCGCCTGCGGCGCCAACGCCAGGTTGTCGCGGGTGTGGTAGGTCAACGCGCCCGAGGTGTCGCCCGCCGACGGCCGGGTGATGGAGCGGACGCTGGAGCGCTCGGCCCGCTCCGGCCGGTCGGGGTCGCCCCGCTCGGCATCGGCCGCCCGCGCTGCGGCGCGCTCCGAGAGCCGGCCACGGTCGGCGAGCCGGGACCGGGGCGCCGGCGGCTCCTCGGAGTCGTCCTCGTCGTCGTCGGCGAACTCCTCCGAGTACCGGCTCTGCCGGTAACGCGAGTCGCGGTAGCCGCCCTTGTCGTAGCCACCGTCGTCGTAGGCCCGCTCGTCGTCCTCTTCGACCAGACCGAGCCAGACCCCCGCCTTGCGCAGTGCACCCATCCCGCGCCCTTCCCGTCCGCCGTGCGGCACGCGCCCCCGTACCCGTGTCGCTTGTCGCGAGTGGACCACTTGCCCACTGGAGCGGATCGGCAATCCTCTGGCACGCGATTCGCGTCGCGTGCCACGACCCCCGACAACGGGACGCCGATCCCTCAAACAACACAGATGTAATTTGCTTCCCGCGGTCAGGCTACCGCAGCGTGGGACGCATTCCGAGCAACGCGCTGCCGACGCGGACATGTGTCGCGCCATACCGGATCGCGATTTCCAGGTCGCCGCTCATCCCGGCGGAGAGCGCGGTGGCTCCCGGGTGGAGCGCCCGGAACGCGGCGGCCACCTCGGCCAGTCGGGCGAACGCCCGCTCCGGCTCCCAGCCCAGCGGCGCCACAGCCATCAGGCCGGCCAGCCTCAGGGCCTCCGCGCCGGCGACCGCCCCGGCCACCGCGTCGAGCCCGGCGCCCGGGTCGGCCGAGCCCGGCAGCGCCCCGCCCCGGGCCGCGTCCCCGTCGATGCTGACCTGGACCAGCACCTCCAGCGGCCGGTCGCGCGCCGACGCCGACGCCGCGTCGAGCGCCCGCGCCAGGCGGACACTGTCGACCGAGTGCACGACGTCGGCGTAGCGGACCACCGAGCGGGCCTTGTTGCGCTGCAACTGCCCGATGAAGTGCCACCGGGGCGTCACCCCGGCAGCCGCCACCTCGGCCGCCTTGGCGGACGCCTCCTGGTCGCGGTTCTCCCCCACGTCGGTCACGCCGAGCCCGGCCAGGGCCACCACGTCCCCGGCCGGGTAGGTCTTGGTCACCGCGATCATGGTGACCTCGGACTCGTCCCGTCCCGCGTCGGCGCAGGCGCCCACGATCCGGGACCGTACGCGGGCCAGGCCGGCCGCGATCTCGGCGCGCCGGTCCGGGCGCACCGTGGCTGGGCTGTCGGTCATCGGCGGTACTCAGGAACCGTTCTTGAGGAAGTCGGGCACGTCGACGTCGTCGAAGAGCACCCGGCGGGGCGACTGCTGCGGGGCCGGCATGGTGGCCGGCGGCGCGACCGGGGTGCTCGGCTGTGCCGGCTGGTTCTGGTTGCTCTTGCGGGGCGGCTCGGCCGCCTTGTACGCCGGTGCGCCCCCGTCGAAGCCCGCTGCGATGACGGTGACCCGCACCTCGTCGCCGAGGGCGTCGTCGATGACGGCGCCGAAGATGATGTTGGCGTCCGGGTGGGCCGCGTCGGTGACGAGCTGGGCCGCGTCGTTGATCTCGAACAGGCCCAGGTCCGACCCGCCGGCGATGGAGAGCAGCACGCCGCGCGCGCCGTCCATGCTCTGCTCGAGCAGCGGGCTGGAGATGGCCGCCTCGGCCGCCTCGACGGCACGGTTCTCGCCGCGCGCGCTGCCGATGCCCATGAGCGCGCTGCCCGCGCCGCTCATCACGCTCTTGACGTCGGCGAAGTCCAGGTTGATCAGACCCGGCGTGGTGATCAGGTCGGTGATGCCCTGGACACCGGAGAGCAGCACCTGGTCGGCGGTGCGGAACGCGTCCATCATGCTGATGTTGCGGTCGCCGAGCGCCAGCAGCCGGTCGTTGGGGATGACGATGAGCGTGTCGCACTGGTTGCGCAGCTCGTCTATTCCGGACTCCGCCTGCACCTGACGGCGCTTGCCCTCGAACGAGAACGGCCGGGTCACCACGCCGATGGTCAGCGCGCCGAGCTTGCGGGCGATGTTCGCCACCACGGGCGCGCCGCCGGTGCCGGTGCCGCCGCCCTCGCCGCAGGTCACGAAGACCATGTCGGCGCCCTTGAGGACCTCCTCGATCTCGTCGCGGTGGTCCTCCGCGGCGTTCTTGCCGACGTCGGGGTTGGCGCCGGCGCCGAGCCCGCGGGTCAGCTCGCGACCGACGTCGAGCTTCACGTCGGCGTCGCTCATGAGCAGCGCCTGCGCGTCGGTGTTGATCGCGATGAACTCGACGCCCTTGAGCCCAACCTCGATCATCCGGTTGACGGCGTTGACGCCGCCGCCACCGATGCCGACGACCTTGATGACCGCCAGGTAGTTGTGCGGAGGTGTCATCTCCGGTCCTTTCCCTTCGAGATTGGCATGGGCCGACCGGGTAAGGCCTGGCCAGACCAGCGGCCGACGAGAGCTGTCTCCAGCGAGGATCAGGGTCAAACCCTCACCCTCTACTAGAGGCTTACTGTTATGTCAACCACTGATCCCCTTCGGGGCAACGTAAGCGCCCTCACGCGATGAGCCAAGGACCCGCTCGGCGTGTCGCCGCCTTAGCGGGGCGGGTCACGTCGCCGGTTGAGCGGCGGGTCACCTCAGGGTCACCACGTCGGGCGCGCTGACGTCGATGGTGTCGGCCTTCCGGTCGAGCAGCGCGCTGGCCACCCGGGCCTTGTCCGCGCCCCGGGTCGCGTCCCCCCAGACCACCACCCGGTCGCCACGTAGCCGCAGCGTGATCCGGGCCAGCCCCTCGACGGTCACGTCCACCAGCTCGGCGCGCAGCTGCGGGGTGAGCGCGCCGAGCACCTCCAGCGCCGCCCGGGTCGGCCCGTCGTCCGGCCCCGGCTCGGCGAGCCGGACCAGCGGCAGGCCGTCCGGCGCCCGGGGCACCGTCCGGAACACCACGCCCGCCCGGTCGATGACCACGAACTGCTCGCCGCGCGGCACCGCCGCCACGCCGGTGCGCTCGGTCACCCGCACCACCAGCGTGTCCGGCCAGTCGCGCGTCACGACGGCCCGCTGCACCGCCGGCAGCCCGCCGACCCGCCGCGCCGTGGCGGCCAGGTCCACCCGGGCCAGCGGGGCGCCGTCGGGCACCGCGACCGCGTCGCGGACCTGCACGGTGGTGACCAGCTCGGCGCCCTCGACGCGAACCTCACGCACCCCGAACAGGCCGGTGCCGAGCACGGTCCAGGCGACCAGCCCGGCCACCGCGAGCACGCCCGCGGCGACCGCCCACGGCAGCGCCGCGCGCATCCGACGCTGCCGGGCCCGGGCCATGAACCGGCGGGTCGAGGCGGGCACCGCGTCGCTGCCGGCCCGGACCAACTGCCACCGCCGCTGCGGCCCGCGCCGGCCGCCGCCGTCCGCGCCCGTGGTGCGCCCCCGCGCCGGGCCGGGACTCATCCGGCCGCGGGCGCCGCGCCGTCCGGGACCGCGCCGCCGGCGCCGGGGACGGTGCCACCGATGCTCGTCGTCCCGCCCGCGTCGCCGCCGGGCGTCGTCCCCGCCGGCGCCGCCGGATCGGCGGTACGCGCCGACAGCGCGGCCAGCAGCTGGTCCCCCATCAGCGAGATGGGCGGGGCGCCCATGGTCACCACCACGTCGCCGGGGCGGGCCCGCCGGGCCACCTCCACCGGCGCGGCCTCCCACGAGTCCACGAAGACCTTCCGCTCCACCGGCAGCGGCACGGCCTCGATCAGCGCCGCCGACCCCTCCCCCGGCTCGCGCAGCTCGCCCGGGCCGAAGACCTCCAGCAGCACCAGCTCGTCGGCGATCGCCAACGACTCGGCGATCTCCGCCTGGAGGTCGCGGGTGCGGTAGAGCCGGTAGGGCTGGAAGACCACGATCACCCGGCCGTCACCGGCCACCTCGCGCAGCGTCTGCAACGCCAGCGTCATCGAGGTCGGGTGGTAGGCGTACTCGTCGTAGACCAGCACGTCGTCCGCGACGCCCTTGCGCTCGAAGCGCCGCCGCACGCCGGGGAACGCCGCGAGCGCGCCCTCGGCCGCCTCCAGCGGCAGCCCCAGCAGGTACGCGGTCAGCACGGCCGAGGCGCTGTTGAGCCCCATGTGCCGTCCGGGCACCGGCAGCCGGAACTCGCCGAGCGAGCGCCCGTCGATGCTGGCGATGTAGCGCACCCCCCGGGCCGACGAGGCGATGTCGGTCAGCCGCAGGTCGGCGTCGGGCGCCTCGCCGTAGGTGTGCACCCGGCGGCCCTCCGCGCGCAGCGTCTCGGCCAGCCGCCGGCCGCCCGGGTCGTCGGCGCAGGTGATGATGAAGCCGTCCGGGTCGGTGAGCCGGGCGAACTCGGCGAAGGCCGCCTCCAGCGTGGCGAGGTCACCGTAGGTGTTCAGGTGGTCGGCCTCGACGTTGGTGATGATCGACACGTACGGGCGGTAGATCAGGAAGGAGCGGTCGCTCTCGTCCGCCTCGACCACGAAGTACTCGCCGGTGCCGTGGTGGGCGCCCGAGCCGACCTCGGAGATCTCCCCGCCGATGACGAAGGACGGGTCCTGCCCCGCCTGCTGGAGCACCATCGTGACCATCGACGTGGTGGTGGTCTTGCCGTGGGTGCCCGCGACCGCCACCGTCCGGCGGCCGGTCATCGCGGCGGCCAGCGCCTCGGAGCGGTGCAGCACGCGCAGGCCGCGCCGGCGCGCCTCCACCATCTCCAGGTGGTCCTGTGGGATCGCCGAGGAGTAGACGACCGTGTCGACGCCGTCGAGGTTGGACGCCTCGTGGCTCATGTGGATCGTGCCGCCGAGGGCGCGCATGCCGGCCAGGGAGGGCCACTCCCGCAGCTCGCTGCCGGAGACCCTGATGCCCCGGGTGAGGAAGAGCCGGGCCAGCCCGCTCATGCCGACCCCGCCGACCCCGATGAGGTGGATCGTGCCCAGGTCCTCGGCGGTGAGCGTGCCGGCCGGGGTGAACTGTGCGGTGTTCATGACGCGTACCTTCCCGTCGCGGCGCCCCCAATCACTGGGCCACCGCCTCGTAGACGAAGTTGAGCAGCGCCTCGTCGCCGTCGCGGCGGCCGTACGCGGCGGCGGCGGCGCCCATCGCGTGCAGCCGGTGCGGGTCGCGGATCAGCGGGATGACGGTCCGCTCGACCCAGTCCGGCGTCAGCTCGGCGTCGTCGACGAGCAGCCCGCCGCCGGCCTCCACCACGGGCAGCGCGTTGCGCTTCTGCTCCTGGTTGCTGTGCGGGTACGGCACGTAGATGGTGGGCAGCCCGATGGCGGCCACCTCGGCGCAGGTCATCGCCCCGCCCCGGCCGAGCATCAGGTCCGCCGCGGCGTAGCCGGCCTCCATCTCGGACAGGTACGGCAGCGTCACGTACGGGACCGGCAGGTCGGTCGGGACCGGCACCGGCTCGTTGCGGGCGCCGATCACGTGCAGCACCTGCACCCCGTTGCGGGCGAGTTCCTTGGCCGCGCCGGCGACGGCGAGGTTGATCGAGCGGGCGCCCTGCGAGCCGCCGGCGACGAAGAGCACCGGCAGGTCGGGGCGGAGGCCGAAGTGGGCCCTGGCGGCGTTACGCATGGCGAACCGGTCCAGCCCGGCGATGCCCCGGCGCAGCGGTACGCCGACCACCCGGGCGTCGCGCAGGGCCTCGGCCTGGGCCGGCTGGTGCGGGAACCCGACCGCCACGTGGTTGGTGAACCGCATGCCCAGCCGGTTCGCCACCCCCGGCGGCACGTTCACCTCGTGGATGACGATCGGCAGCTCACGCCGCCAGGCGGCGAGGTAGGCCGGCACGGAGACGTACCCGCCGAAGCCGACCACCACGTCGGCGCGCACCTCGTCGATGACCTTGCCCGCGGCGCGGGCCGCGGTCCACATCCGGCCGGGCGTCTTGACCAGGTTCATGTTCACCGAGCGGGGCAGCTGGTAGGCCGGGATCTGCCGCAGGTCGTAGCCCTGCGGCGGGATCAGCTCGTTCTCCAGGCCCCTGGGTGTGCCCAGGCAGGTGATCCGGACGCCGGGGTCGTGTCGGCGCAGGCAGTCGGCGAAGGCGAGCAGCGGGTAGATGTGCCCCCCGGTGCCACCTCCCGCGAGCACCACCGAACGCAGCGGACCCATCAACGTCTCCTCTCGTCCGCCGACCCACGCCTGGTCCGGGCCAGCCGGACCCCGCGTGGTGCGGCCTGGTCGTCTCCCCGCCGCTCCCGCGCCCGGGGCACGGACCCTCGGGCGGCCGGGGACGCCGCCGGCCGGCGGCGCCGCCCGGGAAGCGGCGGCAACGGGGCCCAGAGTAGTCGGACCCATCGGGCCGGCGGACGGGCATGCAGCGCTCTGGCGGCGTCGGGTTCGGCGCGGGCGAAGGAGGCGAGCATGCCGATCGCGGCGAGGGTCACCACGAGGGCGCTCCCGCCGTCGGAGATGAACGGCAGCGGCACGCCGGTCAGCGGCAGCAGGCCGACCACCCCGCCGATGTTGATCACGGCCTGGCCGACCAGCCAGGCGGTCGCCGCCGCGGCGGCGAGCCGGCGGAACGGGTCCTCGACCCGGCGGGCGATCCGCAGGCCGGTGTACGCCAGCACGGCGAAGAGCGCCACCACCACGACGCACCCGACGACGCCCAGTTCCTCGGCGACCACGGCGAAGATGAAGTCGTTCTCCGCCGCCGGCAGCCACTGCCACTTGAGGCTGCTCTTGCCGAGGCCGACGCCGAACCACCCGCCGTTCTCGATGGCGTAGCGCGCCTGGGCGATCTGGTAGCAGTCCTCCAGCTTGCACTGGTCCGGCGGCGGCGGATTGATGAAGGCGGTCAGCCGGGCCAGCCGGTAGTTCTTCTCGCCCGTCTCGCCGGAGCCGGCGCCGAGCGAGGCCACCGCGACCAGCAGGCCGATGCCGAGCAGACCCACCGCGGAGAGCGCGGCGAAGACCCGCAGCCGCACCCCGGCGGCCCAGAGCAGCCCCACCACCAGGGCGAGCAGGCAGAGCATCGTGCCCAGGTCGTTGTAGCCGACGAGGACGAAGAGCAGGCCGACCACCGGGAAGAGGGGGGTGGCCAGCTCGCGCCACCAGCCCAGCGCGGCGCCCTTGCGGGCGATCACGTGTGCGCCCCAGAGCACCAGGGCGAACTTCGCGAACTCGCTGGGCTGCACCTGGATGCCGCCGACGAAGAGCCACAGCAGCCGGGCCTCGACCGGACCGATCCGGGCGGAGTCCTGGTTCGTCAGCCGGGCGTACGCGAGCAGCAGGTTGAGCACCAGCAGCAGGCCGACGGCGGTGAACAGCAGCGGCCGGCCCAGGGACCGGTAGGTCGTCGCCGGCAGCCGCTGGCACGCCCAGAACGCGACGATGCCGATCACCGCGAAGATCGCCTGCTTGACCAGGGACGTCGAGGCGTTGCCGTTCTCCGCGTAGTCCCGGACGCTGGTCGCCGAGAAGACCATGGTGAGGCCGATCAGCAGCAGCAGGCCGGCGCTGGACAGCAGCAGGTAGTAGGAGGCCAACGGGCGGTCCAGCAGACCGCGCAGCGCGGCCAGCCCGCCGGCGGCGTCCAGCCCGTGCGGCACCTGGGGACCGGGGTCGTCCGGCCCGCGCGTCGCGGCGGGCGCGTCGCGCGTACGCCTGCCTCCCGCCGACCGCCCGGGCGTCCCCTCCGCCGTGACCTCGATGCCTCGTCCCTCCCCCACCCGACCATCATGGCGGTTCCCCGGGGTCGTCACCGGCGCAACGGCCCGGTCGGCGTGTCGGGCTTGCGCCGGGCCGCGTGGGGCCGGACGCGCCGCGGGGCCCGGGGCGACACGCGCCCGGGCCCCGCGGCGGAACCTGCCGGCCGGCTCAGGTCATGTTGGCGAGGAACTCGCTGTAGAACAGGCCCAACGCGATGGCCACCCCGATGCCGGCGATGATCCAGAACCGGACCACGATGTTGACCTCGCTCCACCCGGCGAGCTCGAAGTGGTGCTGCAACGGCGACATCCGGAACACCCGCTTGCCGGTGGTACGGAACGAGATGATCTGGATCACCACGGACATCGTGATGATCACGAAGAGGCCACCAATGATCGGCAGCAGCAGGATCGTCCGCGTGGACATCGCCATGCCGGCGATCAGGCCGCCGAGGCCCAGCGCGCCGGTGTCGCCCATGAAGATCCGTGCCGGCGAGGTGTTCCACCACAGGAAGCCCACGCAGGCCCCGGCCGCCGCGCCGGCGATCAGCGCGATCTCCAGCGGGTCACGGACCGCGTAGCAGTAGTCCTGGGTGTAGTTCGGGTCGGCGCACCAGTGCCGGTACTGCCAGAAGGCGATCAGCGCGTACGCCGCGAGGACCATCACCGAGGCGCCGGTGGCCAGGCCGTCGAGGCCGTCGGTGAGGTTGACGCCGTTGGTCGCGGCCATCACCACGAAGATGAAGATGACCACCGCGCCGATCTTGGTGACGTCCAGCGCCGGGATGTCCCGGATGAAGCTGAGCGTCGTGCTGCCCACGGTCTCGGTGTTGGTCTCGGCCCCCGCGGCGTCGGTCATGGTGCTCGGGAAGTAGAGCGCCACGACGCCGAAGACCGCGCCGACCAGGATCTGCCCGAGCAGCTTGCCGCGCTTGTTGAGACCGCCGCTGTGCCGCTTGCGCACCTTGAGGAAGTCGTCGATGAAGCCGACCGCGCCGGAGAAGACCATCAGCCCCAGCAGCACCAGCGCGGTGATGGTCGGCTCGACCTGGGCGATCTGCGCGTCCGGCAGGGTCGTCAGGGCCAGGTGACCGGCCACGTACGCGATGACCGTGGCCAGGATGAAGACCACGCCGCCCATCGTCGGCGTGCCCTTCTTGCCCTCGTTGCTGGCGAGCCCGAGGTTCGATCGGATCGGCTGGCCGGCCTTCAGCCGGGCGAACACCTTGATCGCGATCGGGGTGCAGAACAGCGAGACCAGGAAGGCCACCCCGATGGCGACGATGACCGCCCTCATGCGGCGCCGCCCCCCGTCGCCGTCGGGCCGGATCCGTCCCCGGCGGCGTCGGCGCGCAGCGCGTCGGCCACCTCCCAGGTGCGGTACCGGGAGCCCTTCACCAGGACGACGTCACCCGGTCGTAACTCGCTGCGCAGCACCTCGACGGCCGCCGCCTGATCGGTGAGCAGCACCGACTCTCCTCCCCAGTCCCCTACCGATGTCGCGCCTTCGTGGATCGGCGCGGCCGGCTCGCCCACCACGAGCAGCCGGTCGACGCCCAGTTCGGCCGCGAGCCGGCCGACCTCGGCGTGCCCGTCGCGTTCGAACGGGCCCAGCTCGGCCATGTAGCCGAGCACCGCGACGGTGCGCCGCTCCCGCCCGATGCCGGTCAGCGCGCGCAGCGCGACCGCCATCGAGGCGGGGTTGGCGTTGTACGAGTCGTCGATCACGGTCACCCCGTCGACGCGTTCGAAGACGTCCATCCGGCGGGTGGAGACCAGCCCCAGCGCGCCCAGCGCGATGGCCAGCTCGGCCAGCGGCATGCCCAGCTCGCGGGCCACCGCGGCGGCGGCGAGGGAGTTGGACACCTGGTGCCGGCCGGTCAGCCCGAGCCGTACGGGCGCGGTCCCCTCCGGGGTGACGAGGGTGTACGCGGGCCGCCCCCGGTCGTCCAGCGTCACGTCCTCGGCCCGCACGTCGGCGTGCGCCGCCTCGCCGTAGCGGACGACCCGGGCGACCGTACGGGCGGCCATGGCGTCGACCAGCGGATCGTCGGCGTTGAGCACGGCCAGCCCGTCGGCGGGCAGCGCCTCGACCAGCTCGCCCTTGGCCAGCGCGATCGTCTCCACCGAACCGAACTCGCCGATGTGCGCCACCCCGACGTTGAGCACCACGGAGATCCGGGGCGGCACCACGTCGCAGAGGTAGCGCACGTGCCCCACCCCGCGGGCGCCCTTCTCCATCACCAGGTAGCGGGTCTCGGACCCGGCCTGCAACGCCGTGTACGGGTGCCCCAGCTCGTTGTTGAACGACCCGGGCGGGGCGACGGTCGGGCCGAGCCGCGCGGTGAGCTGGGCGATCAGGTCCTTGGTGGTGGTCTTGCCCGACGAGCCGGTCAACCCGACCACGGTGAGCCCGGGCAACCGGTCGACCACCGCGCGGGCCAGCCGGCCCATGGCGGCCAGCGCGTCTTCGACCAGCACCATCGGCACGCCGGGCACCTCCCGGGTGCCGAGCACGGCCACCGCGCCGGCCGCCACCGCGCCGGCGGCGTAGTCGTGCCCGTCCACCTTCTCGCCCGGGAAGGCGACGAAGAGCGCGCCCGGGCGCACCTTGCGCGAGTCGAACTCGACCGGACCGGTGACCCGGGCCTGCGGGTCGGCGCCGGCGAGCCGCCCGTCGACCGCCGAGGCGACCTCGGCCAGGCTGAGCGGGATCACCGCTGACCTGCCGGGTCGGCGAAGCGGACGCGCAGCGCGTCGGCCAGCTCGGTGCGGTCGTCGAACGGGTGCACCTCGCCACCGATCTCCTGCCCGCGCTCGTGGCCCTTGCCGAGCACCGCGACCACGTCGCCCGGCTCGGCCAGCCGGACCGCCGCGTCGATCGCTGTCCGGCGGTCGGCCACCTCCTCGACCCGGGCCGTCGTGCCGGCCCGCCGGGCGCCCGCGAGCACCTCGGCGCGGATCGCCGCCGGGTCCTCCGTACGCGGGTTGTCGTCGGTCACCAGCACCACGTCGGCTCCCTCCGCCGCGGCGGCGCCCATCACCGGCCGCTTGCCCCGGTCCCGGTCCCCGCCGGCACCGATCACGCAGATCAACCGGCCTGCGCCGTATTCCCGCAGCGCCGCCAGCGCGGCGACGATCGCGTCCGCCTTGTGCGCGTAGTCGACCACGCCCCGGACCGGGCCGGGGGCGTCCACCAACTCCAGCCGGCCGGGCACCCCGCCGCACTCGGCCACCCCGGCGGCGGCGGTGCGCGGATCCACGCCGGCGGCGACGAGCGCGGCGATGGCCAGCAGGGCGTTGGCCACGTTGTGCCGGCCCGGCAGCGCCACGCCGGCCGCCACGACCAGCCCGTCGGGGCCGTGCGCGGTGAACCGCTGCGCGTACCCCTCGCCGCCGACCTCGTCGGCCCACCAGGTGGCGCCCGGGTCGCCGGCCGCCGAGTAGGTGACCGTCGTCGGGCGGTACAGCGACTTCAGCGCGGGGTCGTCGTGGTTGAGCACCTCGACCGCGCAGCGCCCGTCGAACAGCTGCGCCTTCGCGGCGAAGTAGTCCGCCGAGTCGGCGTGGAAGTCCAGGTGGTCGGAGCCGAAGTTGGTGTAGCCGCCGACCGTGAACCGGACCCCGCCGACGCGGCCCATCGCCAGCGCGTGGCTGGAGACCTCCATGACCACGGCCGTGACGCCGCGCTCGCGGGCGGCGGCCAGCATGGCGTGCAGGTCGGTCGCCTCGGGCGTGGTGCGCACGCTGTCGATCGCCAGGTCGCCGAGGCGGGTCTCGACGGTGCCGATCAGGCCGGTGGTGTGGCCGGCGGCGCGCAGGCCGGACTCGACCAGGTAGGCCGTCGAGGTCTTGCCGGCCGTGCCGGTCACCCCGATCACCGTCAGGTGCGCGGTCGGGTCGCCGTAGACGGTCGCCGCGAGGTCACCCAGGACCGCGCGGGGGTCGGGGACCACCAGCGCCGGCAGGCCCGCCCCGGTCACCGCCGCGGCGCCCGCCGGGTCGGTGAGCGCGGCCACCGCGCCGGCGGCCGCCGCGGCGGCGGCGAACTCCGCGCCGTGCCGGCGGGCGCCCGGCAGGGCCGCGTACAGGTCGCCGGGGCGGACCTCCTGGCTGGCGTGGGTCACCCCGGTCACCACCACCTCGGCGGCGCCCTCCGGGGGCTCGACGGCGAGTCGGGCGGCGAGGTCGCCGAGCCGGACACCGATCACGGTACGGGGACGAGGATTGCCGGGCACGGCGTCAGACCCTACCCGGTCGTCCGGTTCCGGCCGCACAGCCGCCCCGGTGGTTCGTCGGCACTCACCGATGATGTCGCGGTGTGGCCGCTCAGCGCGGATAGACCGTGAACTTCGGGGCCTTCTCCCCACTCGGCGGCACCCCGTAGTGACGCAGCGTGAACTGCATCATGTCCCGGAACGCGGGGGCCGCGATGGCGCCGCCGCCACCGGAGGCGGTGTGCGCGAAGACCGCGATCACGTAGCGCGGCTTCTCCGCCGGAGCCATCCCGATGAACGAGGCCACCTCGCCGAGCTGCTTGCGCCCGTCGACCAGCCGCCAGCCGGTGCCCGTCTTGCCGGCGACCCGCCACTCGGGGATCGCCGCGGCCTTGCCGGTGGCGTCCTCGACGGTGGTGACCGCCTCCAGGATGTGCCGCAGGGCGGCGGCGTTCTCCGGGCTGAGCACCGACCGGGTGACCGGGGGATCGGTCGGCGTACGCTTCCCGTCCGGCCCGATCACCTCCTTGACCAGGCGCGGCTGCACGTACGTGCCGTTGTTGGCGATCGTCGCGTAGACGGCGGCCATCTGTAGCGGCGTGGCGTCCACGCTGTGCCCGATCGGCACCGACCCGGCCGACGACCCGCTCCACTCGTCGGCCGGCAGCAGCCGCCCGCTGGCCTCGCCGGGCATGCCGACCCGTGTCGGCTCCCCGAGGCCGAAGCGCTTCTGGTAGTCGATGAGGCGTTCGGGGCCGAGCTTGTCGGCGATGTGGATCGTGCCGACGTTCGACGAGTACGCCATCATGCCGGGCAGGCTCATCCGCTTGCCGTCGGCGCGGTGCGTGTCGGAGAACCAGGTGTCGCCCTTCTTGATGCTGTTGGCGATCGGCAGCGTGGTGTCGGGGGTGATCACGCGTTCCTGGAGCGCGGCACCGAAGGTGATCGCCTTGTGCACCGAGCCGGGGTCGACCACGAAGCTGGTGGCCGCGTCCTCCCGGTCGGTCGGGTCGCTCGGCACGGGCTTCGCCGCGTTGTAGGTGGGGTGGCTGGCCTGGGCCAGCACCTCGCCGGAGGGAATCTCGATCACCACGGCGGCACCGGTGCTGCCCTTGCTCTGCGCCATGTGCCGGCTGAGCATCCGCTGCACCATGAACTGCAGGTCGCGGTCGATGGTGAGCCGGAGCGAGCTGCCCGGCCTGGCCTTGGTCGTCTCGCTGTAGCCGCCGGGGATCGGGGCGGCCAGGTCGCCGAGGCCGACCTCGTAGACCCGCTTGCCGTCCTTGCCGCGCAGCACGTCGTCGTAGCGGGCCTCCAGCCCTTCCAGCCCGACCATGTCCTGGCTGGTGAAGCCGAGCAGGTTGGCCGCGAGGTCCCCGCCGGGCACCTCGCGCCGCTCGTCGCGGTGGGTGTAGATGCCGGGCAGCTCCAGCGCGGTGATCTTCCGGGCCCGGTCGATGTCGACCCCCCGGGCGAGGTACTCGAACTGCGAGTCGACGCCGTTGACGCGCTTGCGCGGCTTCATCTTCTCGGCCAGCTCCGAGGCCGGCATGCCGAGCAGCGGGGAGAGCGCCTTTGCGGTGGCCTGCTGATCCTTGACCTGGGTGGGGTCGGCGTAGACGTAGCGGGCCTCGACGCTGTGCGCCAGCGGGGCGCCGTCCCGGTCGTAGATGGCGCCGCGCGCCGCCGGCAGGGTGACGGTATGCAGCCGGTCGGCGACGCCGCCGCCCGCGTACGCCGGGGTCTCCACGGTCTGGAGGACGACCAGCCGGATGCCGATGACGGCGAAGAGCGTCAGGGTGAGCACGGTGCCCAGCCGCAGCCGGCGCCGGGGGTCGGCCAGCCGGGGCGGCTTCGGCGGCTTGCGCGACGGTCGCCGGGCGGCCGGGCGGTCCGGCCGGCGCGCGGGGCGCGCGGCGGTGCGGCGGCGCGGCGCGGGCGGCTCGTCGTCGTGGCGGGGGGTACGCGGCGTGACGGTACGGACGACGCCGGCGCGGCCCGCCGCCTCGCGCCGGCCGGCCCGGCCGGCGCCCGCGCGGCCGCCGTCGAGCACCTGGAGGGCGGGGCGGAACGGGTCGCCGGAGCGGGTGCTGCGCGGCGTGCGGCGCTGGGCGGCGGGGCCGGCGTCGGCGTCGGGCTCGGCGCGCCCGCCGGCGCGCTGCTCGCGCACGGTGCGCCCGCGCGGGGTGTACGCCCGGGCGTCGGAGATGCCACCGACCCCCGGCTCACCGGAGCGCGGTTCGGCGCCCCGGCCACCGGCGTTGCGGGACGAACCGCGCCGGGAGCCTGTGGCGTCCCGGCGCGGTTCCTCCGATCTCGGTGGCACGGTCGTCAGCCTCCCGCGCCCTGCTGGCTGGTGATCGAGGGCTGGCCCTCGGCCGGCTGCGGCACGCCGATCACCTTGCCGTCGGGCAGCCGGATGTACGCCGGCTCGCCGGCCTCCACCAGGCCGAGCTTGCGGGCCCGGGCCTCCAGGTTGCCCGGGGCCTCCGCGTCGGCGATCTCCTTGTTCAGCTGCTGCTGCTCCACGTCGAGCTTGGCCTGCTGCTCCTGGAGCTTCTCCAGGCGGAAGGCGTTCTCGTTGATCTTCGTGTTGACCAGCAGGATGCCGAGCACCCCGCCGACCACCAGCACCAGCACCAGCGCGGCGAAGGGCGCCCGGGGCACCCGCACCGGCGGCGGCGGCGCCACCCGGAGTCGGGGCGGACGCGCCGCGCCGGCGTTCTGCCGCTCGGCCGGCCGCAGCGCGGCGCTGCCCTGGGTCGGGAACTCGCGCGCCCCCCGGGCGCGAGTCTCCTCCTGCCGGTTCGCGCGGTCCGCCCGCGGCGTGCCGGTCCCGATGCGCGTGGCCCGCTCCGCCGCGGTCCGGCCCCCCGACCGCGGTGCGCGCTGCCCGCCGCCGGTGACGTCCCGGCGGTCGCGCTTGTCAATCGTCATGTCCCTCCCCCTCTTCGTCCGTCCCTGTCCCGTCCCCCGGGGTCCGTCGGATCCGTGTCGGATCCTGCGGTCCCCGCCCCTGGCTGGTGCATCGCCTTCACCCGCCGGCGGTACCGTTCGCGGCCGGTACGCCCCTGCTGCGCAGCGTCCGGGTCGAGTCGCTCCGCGGCCCGCAGCCGCACCGAGGCGGCGCGCGGGTTCGCGGCGACCTCCGCCTCCCCGGGCAGTTCGGCGCCCCGGCTCAGCAGCCGGAACGTCGGACCGGACCCGGGCAGTTCGACCGGGAGGTCTACCGGGCCCTTGCTGCGGACCCGGTCGCTGAGCGCCGCCTTGGTGAGCCGGTCCTCCAGCGAGTGGTAGGACAGGACCACCATGCGGCCGCCCACGTTGAGCTTGTCGAGCGCGGCTGGCAGTGCCGTCTCCAGCGCTGCCAGCTCCTTGTTTACCTCGATCCGTAAAGCCTGAAACGTTCTCTTGGCCGGGTGTCCCCCGGTTCGTCGCGCCGGTGCCGGAATGGACTCCCTGACCAGTTCCGCCAGCCGCGCCGACGAGGTGATCCGGGCCCGCTCGCGCTCGCGGATGATCGCCGAGGCGATCCGGCCCGCGAACTTCTCCTCGCCGTAGACCCGCAGCACCCGGGCCAGGTCCGGGTGCGGGTAGGTGTTGACCACCTCCTCGGCGGTCACCCCCCGGGTCTGGTCCATCCGCATGTCCAGCGGGGCGTCCTGCGCGTAGGCGAACCCGCGGTCGGGTGCGTCGAGTTGCAGGCTGGAGACGCCCAGGTCGAACAGGATCCCGTCGATGCCCGGGTAGCCCAGCCGGTCGAGCACCTCCGGCAGCTCGTCGTAGACGGCGTGCTCCAGGTGGACCCGGTCGGCGAAGCGGGCCAACCGGACGCGCGCGTGGGCGAGCGCCTCGGTGTCCCGGTCGAGCCCGATCAGCACCGTCTCCGGATGCGCCTCGAGAACCGCCTCGGCGTGCCCGGCCAGCCCCAGCGTCGCGTCGACGTGGACCGTCCGCCCGCCCCGGCCCAGCGCGGGGGCCAGCAACTCGAGACACCGCTCGAGCAGCACCGGCACGTGCGTACCGCGTAGCTCCCCCATGTCGACCCCCACTGGTGTGAAACCCTCGTCCTTCATGCGTCCGTCGTCGGACGACGCCGTGCCGTCGTACCGCCAGATCCCCATCCGCTCCCGCCCGTCGGAGGCCGCGGCCCTCCGATCGGATCGTGCGCCTGGCACCGGGGAAGGGGTGCCAGGAACTCGAAAGCGGGTGGAGATCTCGCAGTACGTCGGGCGTCGTCACGCCCTACAGACCGCTGGGCAGCACCCCCTCCTCGATGTCGGCGAAGTCGTCTTCGCTCTCTGCGAGGTAGGACTCCCAGGCAGCCTTGTCCCAGATCTCCACCCGGGTGCTCGCGCCGATCACGACCAGGTCCCGGTCGAGTGCGGCGTAGGCCCGCAGGTGGGCCGGGATCGTCACCCGGCCCTGCTTGTCGGGCACCTCGTCGTGCGCGCTGGCGAAGAAGACCCGGCTGTAGGCCCGGGCCGCCTTGTTCGTCATCGGCTGCGCGCGCAACTGCTCCGCGATCCGCTGGAACTCGGGCATCGGGAAGGCGTAGAGGCAGCGGTCCTGCCCTTTGGTTATCACGACACCCCCCGCCAGCTCGTCCCGGAACTTCGCTGGAAGGATCAACCGGCCTTTGTCGTCCAGGCGCGGGGTGTGGGTGCCGAGGAACATCGGCCCAACCCCCTCGCCCTTGAGCGGCGTTCGCGGCGCCGCTGACCCCCCGGGCCGGTGGGCCCTCCCGGCCTCACCATTGGGCCCCACTCTACTCCACTTCCCTCCACCCGCAACCAGAATCGCCCGCGTGGCGCGGCGTTTCGGCGCGCAAAACAGCACGTCAACGGGGGTGGAGCGGAGTGGAGGGCCGCAGGGGTCCCGGGGCCGGTCCGCTTTCCGACATAGATCGACTCCGTCCGGCTGAGCGCGCTCCGACCGCCCCGCCGGGCCACCCCGGCCGAACGGTTCGCCGTCGGCGGCGATCTGGCGGGGTCGCCGGTCCGGTAACCTCGCTCGGGTGACGGACGCGAAGATGCCCCTGCGGGCAAAGGTGGCCAGCTCGGTGTCGCGGACCGCCGCGGCGCTGTCGCGGGCCGCGGGGCGCGGTGACGGCTCGGTGATCGGCGGCTGGATCGGCCTGAAGATCGACCCGGACCTGCTGGCCCACCTGTCGGCCGGGCGCGCGATCGCCCTGATCTCCGGCACCAACGGCAAGACCACCACCACCCGGCTCACCGCCGCGGCGGTCGGGGTGCTCGGTCGCGTCGCCACCAACTCGTTCGGCGCCAACATGCCGACCGGGCACACCTCGGCGCTCGCCAAGGCCGGCAGCACGCCCTACGCCGTGCTGGAGGTCGACGAGCACTACCTCGCCCAGGTGCTGGACGCCACCGAGCCGCACGTGGTGGCGCTGCTCAACCTCTCCCGCGACCAGCTCGACCGGGCCAAGGAGGTCGCCATGATGGCGCAGCTCTGGCGCGCCGCGCTGGTCCGGCACACCAACGTACGCATCGTCGCCAACGCCGACGACCCGATGGTGGTGTGGGCCGCCACCCCGCCGCCCAACCACGACCACCGCATCGCCCCGCCGCACGTCACCTGGTTCAGCGCCGGGCAGCGCTGGCACGACGACTCCTGGGTCTGCCCCGAGTGCGGTTCCACCATCCAGCGCTCCGACGACCAGTGGTGGTGCAGCGGCTGCCCGCTGCGTCGGCCCGAGCCGCAGTGGACGGTGGAGGACGACGGCGTGCTCGACCCGACGGGCGCGTGGCACAAGGTCAAGCTCCAACTCCCCGGCAAGGTCAACGTCGGCAACGCCGCGACCGCGCTGGCCGTCGCCGCCGAGTTCGGCGTCCGGCCCGTGGACGCCGTGCTCCAGCTCGGCTCCGTCACCTCCGTCGCGGGCCGCTACGCCCAGGTCGACCGGGACGGGCGCAACATCCGGCTGCTGCTGGCGAAGAACCCGGCCAGCTGGCTGGAGGCCTTCGACATGGCCGACGTCGCCCCGACACTGCTCTCCATCAACGCCCGGGACCCCGACGGGCTGGACACCTCGTGGCTCTTCGACGTCGACTTCGCCCCGCTACGGGGCCGGCAGGTGCTGATCACCGGCGACCGCGCGTACGACCTCGCGGTCCGGCTGGAGGTCAACGACGTGCCCTTCCAGCATGTGCGGACATTCGCCGACGCCGTCCGGTCGGTGCCCCCGGGGCGCCTGGAGGTCATCGCGAACTACACCGCGTTCCAGGACATCCGAGCGGAGTTGGATCGTGTCAACTGAGAGCCTGCGCATCGTCTGGATCTACCCCGACCTGCTCTCCACCTACGGCGACCGGGGCAACGCGCTGATCCTCGCCCGCCGGGCGCGCCAGCGCGGCTTCCCGGTCGAGGTGCTGGAGGTGCGCTCCGACCAGCGCCTGCCCTCCACCGCCGACATCTACCTCATCGGTGGCGGCGAGGACGGCCCGCAGGCGCTCGGCGCGCAGCGGCTGCTCGCCGACGGCGGCCTGCACCGGGCCGTCGCCCAGGGCTCGGTCGTGTTCGGTGTCTGCGCCGGCTACCAGCTCCTCGGCACCTCCTTCTTCGCCAAGGGCACCCTCTGCGCCGGGCTGGAGCTGCTCGACCTCTCCTCCGACCGGGGGCCGACGCGCGCCGTCGGCGAGTTGGCCGGCGAGATCGACCCGCGGCTGGGCGTACCGGCACTGACCGGGTTCGAGAACCACGGTGGGCGTACCCACCTCGGCCCGGGGGTCTCCCCGCTGGCCCGGGTCACCGCCGGGGTCGGCAACGACGGCGCCACCGAGGGGGCGTGGCGGGGCAAGCTGCTCGGCACGTATTCGCACGGCCCGGCACTGGCCCGCAACCCCGCGCTGGCGGACCTGCTGCTGCGCTGGGCCACGGGCGTGCACCAGCTCCCGCCGCTGGACGACACCTGGTCGGACCGGCTGCGCGCCGAGCGCCGCGCCGCGGTGGCCGCCGCCAGGGCATGATCCCGGCCGTCCGGCGGCTGCTGCGCCAGCCGTCGGCCGTCCGCTTCGCCCTGCTGCTGCTCCTGCTCGTCACCTTCGGGGCGGTGCTGCTCATCGTCGACCTGCCCGAGGCGCACCAACTGCCCCGGCTGGCCGACCGGATGGGCGCCCTCGCCCCCGTGGCGGCGATCCTCGGCGGGGCGCTGCTGCTGGTCGCACTGGTCCCCCGGACCTTCATCACGCTCGCCTCGGGGGCGATCTTCGGCGCGCTGGAGGGCGCCGCGTACGCGCTGGGCGCCGCCCTGCTCGCGGCGGCGCTGGGCTTCGCGGTCGGCCGCCTCCTCGGGCGGGAGTTCGTCGCCGAGCGGGTACGCGGCCGGCTGGCCCGGCTGGACGGCTGGTTCGCCCGGCAGAGCGTCCTCGGCGTGATCACCGTACGGCTGCTGCCGATCGCCGGCTTCGGGCTGGTCAGCTACGGCTACGGCACCACCGGCGCCCGGGTCGTGCCGTTCCTCGCGGGCAGCGTGATCGCGTCCGCGCCCACCGCGTTCGGCTACGCGGCGGTGGGCGCGGCGGTCACCTCCCCGGGCGACATGAACTGGTTCGGCGCAGCGCCGGCCGCGCTCGGCCTCGTCGCCAGCGTCGTGCTGATCCGGCGCTGGTGGCGCGCCGAGCGGCAGCGCCGGCTCGGGCCGAGCTGAGGCCCCCCGCACCGCCCCGCGCTGGGCCGCAAGATCGGGCGCGGGGCGGACGCCGCACGGCGGCGGGGCGGGGGCGGGGGCAGGTCGCCCGCGGTTCGCCTCATCCCGCCGGGGAGACCAGCCCCGCCTCGTAGGCCACGATGACGAGGTGCACCCGGTCGCGGGCGCCCAGCTTGCTGAACAGCCGGGCCACGTGCGCCTTGGCGGTGGCCGCGCTGATCACCAGCTCGGCGGCGATCTCGCCGTTGGACAGGCCCCGGCCGACGAGCGTCAGCACCTCGCGCTCCCGCTCGGTGACGCCGTCGAGAGCCCGGGTCGGGGCGGCGGGGGCCGGTCGGCGGGCGAACTCGGCGATGAGCCGGCGGGTGACCCCCGGGGCGATCAGCGCGTCCCCGGCGGCGACCACCCGGACGGCGCCCAGGATGTCGTCCAGCGCCATGTCCTTGACCAGGAACCCGCTCGCGCCGGCGCGCAGCGCGGCGTGCACGTGTGCGTCGTCGTCGAAGGTGGTGAGCACGAGGACGCGGGTGACGCCGCCGTGCGCGGTGATCGCGCGGGTGGCCTGGATGCCGTCCATGCCGGGCATCCGCAGGTCCATCAGCACCACGTCCGGCACGACCTCGCGGGCCAGCCGTACCGCCTCGGCCCCCGTGCCCGCCTCGCCGACGACGTCGATGTCGGGGGCGTCGGCGATGAGCACCCGCAGGCCGGCGCGGACCAGTGGCTGGTCGTCGACGAGCAGCACCCGGACGCTCACCGCTCCCCCGCCCCGGTCCGCGACCCGGCCGGCTCCACCGCCGCCGGCGACACCGGTGATGCCGCCGTCGCCGCCGTCGCCGCCGTCGCCGTCGGCCCCGGCAGCCCCGCCGGTGATGCCGCCGTCGGCGTCGGCAGCCACGCCGCCACCCGGAAGCCGCCCGCCGGGCGCGGCCCGGCGTGGAACCGCCCGCCGGTGAGGGCGACCCGTTCCCGCATGCCGACGATGCCGTGTCCCTCGCCGCCGACCGCGCCGCCCCGGCCGTCGTCGACGACCTCCACCGCGACCTCGTCGGGACCGTACGTGACGGTGACCCGGCACCGGTCGCTGCCCGCGTGTCGTACCACGTTGGTGAGCGCCTCCTGCACGATGCGGAACGCGGCGAGGTCGACCTCGGCCGGGACCGGCCGCCGTTCGCCGCCGCGCCGCAGGTCCACCCGCACCCCGGCGTCGGCGGCGGCCGTGACCAGCCGGTCGAGGTCGGCCAGCCCGGGCGTCGGATCCAGCGACGCCGACTCCGACTGGGGGCGGCGCAGCGCGCCGAGCGTACGCCGAAGGCCGGCCAGGGTGTCGCGGCTGGTCGCCTCGATGGTGGCCAGCGCGGCGCGCGCCTGGGCCGGCTGGGTGTCGATGACCCGGGCCCCCACGCCGGCCTGGATGGCGATCACCCCGATGCTGTGGGCGACCATGTCGTGCAGTTCGCGGGCGATGCGCAGCCGCTCGGCGGTGACCGCCTCGGCGGCGGCGTGCGACCGCAGCGCCTCGGCGTAGCCGCGCCGGGCCCGCACGGAGTTACCGACCGTCCACGCGGTGACGACCGCCAACACGGAGAGCGTGGCCCGGCTCACCGGGTCGGTGGAGGGGTTCACGAAGCTCGCGGTGATCTGCACGGCGAGCGCCACGACGGCCACCGGCACCGAGACGCGGCGGGACCTCCCCGCCGCGATCAGCCCCACCACCAGGTCGACAGCCAGGAACTGCGCGTACCAGATGTCGGTCAGGTAGCCGTCCTCGGGGACGTTGACGACCACGGTGACCACGCACGCCGCGACCAGCATCAGCGCCAGGGCCAGCACCGGCCGGCGCCGCAGCAGGCCGGCGGGCGGGGCCACGGCCAGCAGCGGAACCAGGTAGCGCTCGGCGAGCCACCAGTCGCCGAACCCCACGCCGTTGCGGCTCGACGCCACGACCGGGGCCATCAGCACGGCGACCGGCAGCACCGCGACGCCGAGCCAGGGCAGTACCGCCCGCGCCGACGCCGGGGCGCGGCGCGGCGGCGGCGCGGTCGCATCCATGCCGCACACGGTAGCCAGCCCACCGCCGCCCGGGCATCGGCCCGCGGGCGTACGCCCCGGGGCGGGTCGCCGGCCGCCGGATGTGCCCGCCGGGGCGACGCCGCGACGGCCGTCACCCGGCAGCGTGGGTGAAGTGATCGAACTGAACGCCCTGACGAGACGGTACGGCCGCACGACGGCCGTCGACGACCTCACCCTGACCGTGCGCCCCGGCCACGTGACCGGGTTCCTGGGCCCCAACGGGGCCGGCAAGTCCACCACGCTACGGATGATCATCGGGCTCACCGAACCGACCAGCGGCACCGTCACCGTGGACGGGGTCCGGTTCGCCGACCGACCGCGCGGGCTGCGTCACGCCGGCGCGCTGCTGGACGCCGGCGACGTGCACGGCGGGCGCAGCGCCGTCGCGCACCTGTGGGCCCTGGCCCGCAGCAACGGCATCGCGCGTGGCCGGGTCGACGAGGTGCTGCGGGAGGTGGGGCTGTCGGCCGCCGCGCGGCGGCGCATCGGCGGCTTCTCCCTCGGCATGCGGCAGCGGCTCGGGATCGCCGCCGCGCTGCTCGGGGACCCGCCCGTGCTGCTCTTCGACGAGCCGTTCAACGGCCTCGACCCGGAGGGGGTGCGCTGGGTACGGGACCTGTTCCGGCGGCTGGCCGCCGAGGGGCGCACGGTCTTCGTCTCCAGCCACCTGATGAGCGAAATGCAGAACTGCGTCGACCGGCTCGTGGTGATCGGCCGGGGCCGGCTCATCGCCGAACAGAGTCTCGCCGAGTTCGCCGCCGGGAGCACCCGGGCCGGCGTGTCCGTCCGTACGCCCGACGCGGCGGGCCTGGCCGCCGTGCTGGCGGCGGAGGGCGCGGACGTGCGGCCGGGCGACGCCGGCGCGCTGATCGTGACCGGCCTGACGGCCGCGCGCATCGGCGACCTCGCGCTCGCCCACCGCATCGGGCTGCACGAGTTGAGCACCCGCACGGCCTCGCTGGAGGACGCCTTCATGGCGCTCACCGCCGACAGCGTGGAGTACCTCGCCGGGGAGGGGATCCGATGACCGCCGTGACCGGGGCGACCCGCCGACCGACCGTGACCGGGCCACCGGCCCGGTTCCGCGACCTGCTGGCCGCCGAGTGGATCAAGCTGTGGTCGCTGCGCTCGACCCGCTGGACGCTGCCCCTGGTCCTCCTGTTCGTGGTGGGGGTCAGCGTCAACGCCAGCCTCGCCGACCACCGGAACTGGCCGGCGTACCCGGAGGGGCGCCGGGAGATGTTCCGCCTGTACGGGCCGGTGCGCGACGCCTTCCCCGAGGCCGGCTACCTGCTGCTGATCCTCGTCTCGGCCACCGTCGGCGCGCTGACGATCGTCGGCGAGCACCAGAGCGGGCTGATCCGGGCCACGTTCGCCGCCGTCCCGGCCCGCCGCGCGGTGGTCGCGGCGAAGGCCGCCGTACTGGCCGGGGTCATGCTCGTGTTCGGCACGGTCACCGCGGCGACCTCGTTCTGGGTGTCCCAGGCGATCCTCGCCGACCGGGGCGCCGGCTGGTCGATCGGCGAGCCGGGCGTGCTGCGCGCCGTCGCGGCGAGCGCCGTGCTGGTGCCCGTGTGCGCGCTGGTCGGGATGGGTCTGGGCGCGCTCACCCGGCACGCCGCCGGGGCCGTGGCCGCCGCCACGGCGGTGCTCGTGCTGGTGCCGATGGCGGTGGACAGCGACGAGCACCGGTGGATCGCCGAGGCGTACAACGCCCTGCCGCTCACCGCCTGGCTACGACTGATCGAGGTGCACCCCGACGTCCTCAACCCGGACCCGTACCCGGCCACCGTCACCGGCTCCTGGCTGACCCTGGCCGCTTGGTCCGTGGCCGCGACCCTGACGGCCGTGACCCTCACCCACCGCCGCGACCCCTGATCCAGGTCGGCCGCGCCGATCATGCAGTCGTGGTGCCCGACTCATCCGGGTCCGGGGACTTCGCCCCCACCACGACTGCATGATCGACCCACAGGAAGATCAGGCCACTACGGAGACCATGCGGCCCTTGATGACGATGACCTTGCGGGGTTCCTTGCCGGCCAGCGACGACGCGACCGCCTCCAGGGCCGCCGCGCGGACGGTCTCCTCGGACGCGTCGGCGGGGACCTCGACGCGGCCGCGCACCTTGCCGTTGATCTGCACCGGATACGTCACCGTCTCCGCCACCAGCAGCGCCGGGTCGGCGGTCGGGAAGTCCGCGTACGTCAGGGAGGTGTCGTGCCCCAGCCGCCGCCACAGTTCCTCGGCCACGTGCGGGGCGAACGGCGCCAGCATCAGCACCAGCGGCTCGGCCACCTCGCGCGGGGTCTCCGCCAGCCGGGTCAGCCCGTTGGTCAGCTCGATCAGCTTCGCGATCGCGGTGTTGAACCGGATCGCCTCCATGTCGCCGCGGACCCCGTCGACCACCTTGT
This sequence comes from Micromonospora echinofusca, assembly GCF_900091445.1. Taxonomy (NCBI): domain Bacteria; kingdom Bacillati; phylum Actinomycetota; class Actinomycetes; order Micromonosporales; family Micromonosporaceae; genus Micromonospora; species Micromonospora echinofusca. Next base: position 1,475,230 of record NZ_LT607733.1, on the reverse strand, counting down.
GCAGCAGCCGCCGCGTCGCGTCGTCGGCGGGGGCGTCGGTGACCCGCAGCGCGCCGGTCTGCTCGTCGACGACCGCCCGCCAGACCCGCTGCAGGAACCGGTACGACCCGACGACCGCACGGGTCTCCCACGGGCGGGACACCTCCAGCGGGCCCATCGACATCTCGTAGACGCGGAACGTGTCCGCCCCGTACGCGGCGCACATCTCGTCCGGCGTGACCACGTTCTTCAGGGACTTGCCCATCTTGCCGTACTCGCGGTTGACCTGGGTGTCGCCCAGGTAGAAGCCACCGTCGCGCTCGGTGACCTCCTCGGCCGGCACGTAGGCGCCCCGGGCGTCGGTGTACGCGTACGCCTGGATGTAGCCCTGGTTGAACAGCTTGCGGAACGGCTCGAACGACGAGACGTGCCCCAGGTCGTACAGCACCTTGTGCCAGAAGCGGGCGTACAGCAGGTGCAGCACGGCGTGCTCGGCGCCGCCGACGTACAGGTCGGTGCCACCGCAGTCGCCCTCGCCGCGCGGCCCCATCCAGTACGCCTCGTTCTCCGCGTCGACGAAGCGCTGCGAGTTGGTCGGGTCCAGGTAGCGCAGCTCGTACCAGCAGGAGCCGGCCCACTGCGGCATCACGTTGGTCTCGCGGGTGTAGCGCTTCGGGCCGTCGCCCAGGTCCAGCTCCACCTCGACCCAGTCGCGCCGGCGCGACAGCGGCGTCTCCGGGTTGCTGTCGGCGTCCTCCGGGTCGAACGTGCGCGGCGAGAAGTCGTCGACCTCGGGCAGCTCGACCGGCAGCATCTCCTCCGGCAGCGCGATGGCGGCGCCGGTCTCGTCGTACACGATGGGGAACGGCTCGCCCCAGTAGCGCTGCCGGCTGAACAGCCAGTCCCGCAGCCGGTAGGTCACCGCGCCGGTGCCGTGCCCGTTGGCCTCCAGCCACCCGATGGTCGCCGCCTTGGCCTCGGCGACCCCCAGGCCGTCCAGGTCCAGGCCGCGCTCGGGCGCGGCGCTGTTGATCACCGGCCCGTCCCCGGTGTACGCCTTGCCGTCGAAGCCCTCCGCCGGCTGCACGGTACGCACGATCGGCAGCTCGAAGACCTCGGCGAAGGCCCAGTCCCGCTCGTCCTGGCCGGGCACCGCCATGATCGCGCCCGTGCCGTAGCCGGCCAGCACGTAGTCGGCGATGAAGACCGGGACCCGCCCGCCGGTGACCGGGTTGGTGGCGTACGCGCCGACGAAGACGCCCGTCTTCTCCTTCGTGTCGGCCTGCCGCTCGACGTCGGTCTTGGCCGCCGCCGCCTTGCGGTACGCCTCGACGGCGGCGCGCGGGTTGGCGTGCCCGCCGGTCCACGCGTCCTTCGTGCCCTCGGGCCAGGCGGCCGGCGCCAGCGCGTCGACCAGCTCGTGCTCGGGGGCCAGCACCATGTAGGTGGCGCCGAAGATCGTGTCCGGCCGGGTCGTGAACACCCGGATCGGCTCCACGGTGGTCGGGAAGTCGATGTGCGCACCGGTGGAGCGACCGATCCAGTTGCGCTGCATCAGCTTGATCGGCTCGGGCCAGTCCAGCGTGTCCAGGTCGTCCAGCAGCCGGTCGCCGTACGCGGTGATCCGCATCATCCACTGCTTCAGGTTGCGCTTGAAGACCGGGAAGTTGCCCCGCTCGGAGCGGCCGTCGGCGGTGACCTCCTCGTTGGCCAGCACCGTGCCCAGCCCCGGGCACCAGTTGACCGGCGCCTGCGAGACGTACGCCAGCCGGTGGTCGTCGACGACGGCCCGGCGCTCGGCGACGGACAGCTCCGCCCACGGCCGGCCGTCGGGGGTCGGCCGGTTGCCGCCCTCGAACTCGGCGATCAGCTCGGCGATCGGGCGGGCCCGCTTCGCGTCCGTGTCGTACCAGGAGTTGAAGACCTGCAGGAAGATCCACTGCGTCCAGCGGTAGAAGTCGGTGTCGATGGTGGCCACCGAGCGGCGCTCGTCGTGGGCCAGGCCCAGCCGGCGCAGCTGCGCCTTGTAGCGCTCGATGTTCGCCACCGTGGTGGTGCGCGGGTGGGTGCCGGTCTGCACCGCGTACTGCTCGGCGGGCAGGCCGAACGCGTCGAAGCCCATCGCGTGCAGCACGTTGCGCCCGGCCATCCGCTGGTAGCGGGCGAAGCAGTCGGTGCCGATGTAGCCCAGGGGGTGCCCGACGTGCAGGCCCGCGCCCGACGGGTACGGGAACATGTCCAGGACGTACAGCTTCTCCGCCCCGGCGCGGGGGTGACCGGGGTCGGCCAGCGGGCCGGTCGGGTTCGGGGCGTGGAACGTCCCCTCCCGCGCCCAGACGTCCTGCCAGCGCTGCTCGATCTCCTCGGCCAGGGCCGCGGTGTACCGGAACGGGGGAATGTCGGCCGGTGCTGCCTCACTCATGGCGTCTCCTCGCTTCGCTCGTCGCCGCCGGCCACGCCACGGCCGGGCTGGGTGCTGACCTCGCTCGGCGCGGTCATGTCGGTCTGGCTCGGTCCTGTCCGCACCCGGCGCCGTGCCGCCCGAGGGCCGGCGCCGGTGCCGGGGCCGACCGCCGGGGCGTCCGGCGGAGGGCACAAAAAAGCCCCTCGCGCAGGAGGGGCCGCCGTGCTGTCGCGCGTCAGCGCATCAGCACGGCCCGGTAAGAAGCAGGAAGAATCCGGCCATGACCGGGAGTGTACCCCGCCGTCCGCTCCCGCACGTGGCCCGCCACCACGGGTCGGGACGGACGGCCGGCGCGTACGCGTCACGGCAGCCCTTCGTGATCATGGATCGCACCGAGAGCGACCACCGATTCCCCCGACCCGGCGAATATTCGGTGCGTAACCGACCGTCTACCTGCGGGGGTCGGCGGCAGCGACAAACATGGTTAGCCTGAGAGACCAGTGAGATTTCTGCGGCAGACGAGGCTCGGCGTCGCGAACCCTACGGCGGGTCCAGCTGCTCTATACAGAGCTGCCGTCCGGCGACGAGGAGGAGGCCCGTGACACAACAGACCTGGGACGAGGTGGGCGGCCTGTTGCCGCACGACGAGTTCCGCGCCGCCAGCGAAGCCATCGTGTCGAACATCGAGCAGGTCATCGAGGGCAAGACCGCCACCGTGCGGCTCGCCCTGGCCGTCCTGCTCGCCGAGGGCCACCTGCTCATCGAGGACGTGCCCGGCGTCGGCAAGACCAAGCTCGCCAAGGCCATGGCCCGCTCGATCGACTGCTCCGTGCGCCGCATCCAGTTCACCCCCGACCTGCTGCCCAGCGACGTCACGGGCGTCAGCGTCTACAACCAGGAGACGCACGACTTCGAGTTCCGCCCCGGCGCGGTCTTCGCCAACCTGGTCGTCGGCGACGAGATCAACCGCGCCTCGCCGAAGACGCAGTCCGCGTTGCTGGAGTGCATGGAGGAGCGCCAGGTCACCGTCGACGGCGTCACCTACCACCTCCAGACGCCGTTCATGGTCGTCGCGACGCAGAACCCGATCGAGATGGAGGGCACCTATCCCCTCCCCGAGGCGCAGCGCGACCGGTTCACCGCCCGCATCGCGATGGGCTACCCGGACCCTCGCGCCGAGCTGGCGATGCTCGACGGGCACGGCGCCACGGACCCGCTGGACGAGCTGCGGCCGGTCTCCGACGCCAACACCGTGCGGCAGCTGATCGGCCACGTCCGCCAGGTGCACGTCGCCGACGCGGTCAAGCAGTACGCGATCGACCTGGTCACCGCCACCCGCGAGGCCGCCGACCTGCGCCTCGGGGCATCCCCCCGGGCCACCCTCCAGCTGCTGCGCACCGCCCGCGCGGTGGCCGCCCTGGAGGGGCGCGACTACGTCCTGCCCGACGATCTCCAGGTGCTGGCCGTGCCGGTGCTCGCGCACCGGATCATCCCCACCGCCGACGCCCAGCTCGCCCGGCGTACGACCGACGCGATCGTCTCCGAGCTGGTGCACCGGCTGCCGCTGCCGCACGACCGCGGGCGCTCCCCGTACGACACCCGCCCGACGGGCGAGGGCAACGGCCGAGCCACGTACGAGCCGCGGGGGCGGTGACGTGCGCGACGGGCTGCGAGGGCTGACCACCCGCGGCCGTTCCTTCCTGGCGGCCGCGGTCGCGGCGGCGGTCTCGGCCGGCATCCTCGGCGAGAAGGACCTGCTCCGGGTGGCCGTGCTGCTGGCCATCCTGCCGCTGCTGGCGGCGGCCTACGTCGGGCGCAGCCGCTACAAGCTGGCCTGCAACCGGTCGCTGGACCCGCACCGGGTGCCCGTCGGGGCGAGTTCCCGGGTGGTGCTGCGGTTGCAGAACATGTCCCGGCTGCCCACCGGCACCCTGCTGCTGGAGGACCGGCTGCCGTACGCGCTGGGCAGCCGGCCCCGCGTGGTGCTGGAGCGGCTCGGCGCCCACCAGGCCAGCTCGGTGGCCTACACGGTGCGCGCCGACGTGCGGGGGCGCTACGAGGTGGGCCCGCTGGTGGTTCGGATGACCGACCCGTTCGGGCTGTGCGAGCTGAGCCGCGCGTTCCCGAGCACCGATCACCTGACCGTCATCCCGCAGGTCACCCCGCTGCCCTCGGTGCGTCTGCCCGGCGAGTACGCCGGCAGCGGCGACAGCCGGGCCCGCTCCGTCGCCGTGCACGGCGAGGACGACGCCGCCACCCGGGAGTACCGGATGGGTGACGACCTGCGCCGGGTGCACTGGAAGTCGACCGCGCGCACCGGCGAGCTGATGGTGCGCCGGGAGGAGCAGCCCTGGGAGAGCCGGGCCACCGTCGTGCTGGACACCCGCGCGTACGGCCACCGCGGCGACGGGCCGACGGCCTCCTTCGAGTGGGCGGTCTCCGCCGCGGCGAGCATCGCGGTGCACCTGCGGCAGGCCGGCTACAAGCTGCGTCTGGTCACCGGCTCCGGCGCCGACGTGGACGCCTCCGAGGCGACCGGCGACGGGGTGCTCCTCGACCACCTCGCCGAGGTGCGGCTCGACAAGAAGGGCGAGCTCACCACCCTGGTGCAGCGGGTGCGGCAACGGGCGGACGGCGGCCTGATCATCGGGCTGTTCGGCTCGGTGAGCACGGCCGAGGCGGAGCTGCTGGCCGGGCTGCGCGGCAACGGCGCCACCTGCGTCGGCTTCCTGCTCGACAGCTCCACCTGGCTCAACCTGCCCGCCAAGGCCCGGGCCGAGGCCGAACACGCGCACGGCGCCGCCGCGCTGGCCATGTTGCAGAGCGGCTGGCGGGTCATCGGGGTCGACCACGGCACGCTGCTGCCCGCGCTGTGGCCGCAGGCGGCCCGTGGTTCGCAGGGCTTCGCGCTGCGGGCGGCCATGGCCGAGACGGTGGCCGGCGGCATGCGATGAACGGAAGGGTCCCCTCATGATCGCCCACCGGAACCTGGGCTTCGTGGCCGCCGTGGCGACGCTGCTCGCCGCCGCGCCGCTGTCGGCCATCTTCGAACGCTGGACGTGGCTGATCCAGGCGACGATCGCGGTGGCGGTGGTCGCCGCCGTCGCCGCGCTCGCCCGGGCGGCGCGGGTTCCGCTCTGGGGCCAGGCGCTGGGCATGCTGGCCGGCCTGACGCTGGCCCTGACCTGGCTCTTTCCCGGCGGCGGCGAGCTGCTGGGCATCGTGCCCACCCCGTCGACCCTCACGCACTTCGGCGAACTGCTCGACAACTCGCTGGAGGACATGCGCTCCTACGGCGTCAAGGTGCCCGACACCGATCCGCTGCTGTTCGTCACGGTCCTCGGGATCGGCGGGGTGGCCGTGGTGGTCGACGTACTCGCCGTCGGGCTGCGTCGCCCGGCGCTGGCCGGGCTGCCGATGCTGGCGATCTACTCGGTGCCCGTCGCGGTCTACGTGGACAGCGTCCCGGCGGTGCCGTTCGTCGTCGGCGCCGCCGGCTTCCTCTGGCTGCTGGTCACCGACAACGTCGAGCGGGTCCGCCGGTTCGGCCGGCGGTTCACCGGCGACGGGCGCGACGTCGACGTCTGGGAGGCGTCGCCGCTGGCCGCCGCCGGGCGGCGGCTGGCCGCGGTGGGGGTGGCACTGGCCGTGCTGCTGCCGCTGGCCGTACCGGGCATGACGGGCGGGCTGCTCGACACGCTGGGCGCGGGGTCGGGCAACGGCAACGGGCGCCCCGGGCAGGGCGGGACCGGCCGGATCGACCTCTTCGCGGCGCTGAGCGGGCAGCTCAACCAGTCCGAGGTCGCCGACCTGGTCAAGGTCACCACGAACGAGCCCAACCCCTTCTACCTGCGTTTCGGGGTGGCCGACAAGCTCACGCCGAGCGGCTTCCGCGAAGGCACCCCCACGGGGCGCCCCGTCGACGACCTGCCGGCGCCGTCCGCGCGGGGCGCGGAGCAGCGGAAGTACCAGGCCACGGTCGAGGTGACGAAGAACCTCACCATGCCGCTGCTGCCGGTCTACACCGAACCGGTGCGCACCGAGGAACTCAACGGCAACTGGGCGTACGACCCGAGCCTCCAGGTGATCTTCTCCAACCGGGACAACTCACGCGACCGGCGCTACGCGTTCGAGTACGTGCGCTCGACCTACACGCCGGCGGCCCTGCGCCGGTCGCCGCCGCTGCCGGCCGACCACGCCGTACGGCGCCTGCACCCCACCCCGCCGCCGGTGCCCGAGGTCGAGGAGCTGGTCTCCACGCTGGTGCGGGGCAAGGACACCGAGTACGACAAGGTCCGCGCGATCTACGACCACTTCTCCTCGGACAACGGCTTCACCTACTCGCTGAGCACCAAGGGCGGCACCAGCGGGCGGGAGATCGTCGACTTCCTCGACAACAAGGTCGGCTTCTGCCAGCAGTACGCCGCCGCGATGACGTGGCTCGTCCGGGCCGCCGGCATCCCGGCGCGGGTGGCGTTCGGCTTCGCCAACGGCAGCAACTCCAGCGAGGGCACGTACACCCTGACGAACCGCAACCTGCACGCCTGGACGGAGGTCTACTTCAACGAGGTCGGCTGGGTGCCGTTCGACGCCACCCCCGCGTACGGCGTGCAGGGCTCGACCCGCTCGGCCTGGGCGCCGGACATCGACGCCCCGGAGGAGCAGGCGCCGGCCCCCGGCACGTCGAGTGCCCCCGGCGGCGCCGACCCGTCGGCCGGCCCGGCTTCGCCGGAGGGTCCCGAGGAGGACTTCGACTCCGGTCTGGCCCTCGGCGACGCGGCGGCGACCGAGCAGCGTCCGGTCTGGCCCTGGTACGCCGCCGGTGCGGTGCTGGCCCTGCTCGTCCTGCTCGCCCTGCCGGCCCTGCGGCGGGCGGCCCTGCGCCGGCGGCGCAGCGGCCCGGCGGCCCCGGCCGCGACGCCGGTACGCCCCGAGGCGGCCGGCGACGCGCCCGCGGACGGGCGGCGCATGGTGGTGCTGGCGGACGCGGAGCGGGCGCGGGCGGACGCGCACGCCGCCTGGGACGAACTGCTCGACACGCTGGTGGACTACCGGGTCCGGATCGACCGCACGGAGACCCCCAGGGCGACCGCCGGTCGGCTGTCCCGGGAGGCGCTCACGGCCGACGCGGAGGCGGTCACGGCGGTGGGCCTGCTCGGCCGCGCCGAGGAACGCGCCCGCTACGCCCGTGACCCGCTGACCGGCGAGCAGCTCCTGCCTGCCCTGCGCGCCGTACGCGCCGCGCTCGCCGCGCGGGCCGACCGGCGCACCCGCCTGGTGGCGGCGGTGCTGCCGCCGTCGGTGCTGCTGCGCTGGCGCACGGGCACGGCCGAGGCGTCGTCCCGGCTGGTGGCGGCGGGCGGACGGGCCCGGCACCGGTTGCTGCGCTGGAGCCCGCGTCGCCTGCTGACCGACCGAGTGGCCCGCTGACCGACGGCCGAACGGGCCGGTAGGGCGTCCTCGCCCTACCGGCCCGTCGCGTTCGCGGGGCCCGCGCCGGGACGGGTGCCCCTTGCCGGGCTGTCGGGAGCCGACCGGCCCAGCGCGAACCGGACGACGGGGGCTGGCAGGACGCACGCGGGCCGGGCCGGAACATGCGAGGAGGCACGCCGAGGGCGTGCGGAATCGTCAGGGGCCGCCGGGCGTGCCGGCGGCCGAATCGTCGGCGCGGCCCGACTCAGTGCCGGGCCGGACTCAGCGGTAGGCCCGACTCAGTGTCGGGCCGGGCTCAGCGGTGTCCCTCCGGGCGCTGCCGCCACCGGTCCTCCATCCGATCCAGGATCGAGGGCCGGCGACCCGACCGGCCTTTGGGGCGACGACGACTCGTCGTCCCGCCGACGACGTGCAGGTCAGGTGACTGCGCCCGACGATGCGACTGCACCGCGAGCGCGGCCGAGGCCAGCATGACGACGAAACCCGCCACTGCCAGCGGCGGAAGCTTGATCACCGCGCCGTAGACCAACAGCGCCAGCCCAGCGATCAGCACGCCGGCAGCGACGAGCAGGCGACGCCGCGCGTGGAAGCGCGGATCGCTGGCGCGCACGGCCGAGGCGAATTTGGGGTCCTCGGCAAGCGACCGCTCGATCTGCTCGAACAGCCGCTGCTCGTGCTCCGAGAGCGGCACGGCACTCCTCCCCGGTCACGTTGGTCGGCCCGGGCGGGCCGACAGACCGTGGCAGCCAACCGGCTGCTTACCCGCAAGTCTACGAGGGCCCCCGCGCGTCGGAAAGCGGGACGACCTACGGCCGGGGAGGATTTTCATTTCGTCGCCCGTCCCGGGGCCCCAGCAGACTGGCCGGACCTATGACGGACCGCCCGAAACGGGCAGCCGCGGCGTCGGCTGCGGCTTCCGCCTCCCGCCAGCCCCGCTCGGGCGCCCCGAGGGTGAGCTGTCGCGGGGTCTCCTGCGCGGCGGCGAGCCCTTCGACGCGTACGCCGACCAGCCGGATGGGCTCACCGGGGTCGAGCGCGGTGTAGAGCGCCCAGACGGTGTCGAAGATCTCCCTGGCGACGTCGGTCGGCGTGCCGGCCGTGCGGGAGCGGCTGACGGTGCGGAAGTCGGCCAGCCGCACCTTGAGCGACACGGTGCGCCCGACCTGCCCCGCCCGGCGCAGCCGGACGCCGACCTTCTCGGCGAGCGCGAGCAGCGCCCGGCGGATCTCCAGCGGGTCACCCACGTCGACGTCGAAGGTCACCTCGGCGCCGATCGACTTCTCCACGTGCTCCGGACTGACCCGGCGCGGGTCCCGTCCCCAGGCCAGCTCGTGCAGCCCGGTGGCGGCCGCCTCGCCGAGCGCCTTGCGCAGCATGCCCATCGGCGCCGCGGCGAGGTCACCGATCGTGGCCAGGCCCAGCCGGCGCAGCGTCTCGGTGGACCGCTCCCCCACCCCCCACAGCGCCGACACCGGCAGCGGGTGCAGGAAGTCGAGCACCCGGGCGGCCGGGACGACGAGCAGGCCGTCGGGCTTGGCGCGGGTCGAGCCGAGCTTGGCCACGAACTTGCTCGGGGCGACGCCGACCGAGCAGGTCAGCCCCTGCTCGGCGGCGACCCGCTCGCGGATGCGCCGGGCGATGGCGGCCGGCGGGCCGAACAGGCGCCGGGCGCCGGCCACGTCGAGGAACGCCTCGTCCAGGGAGAGCGGCTCGACCAGCGGGGTCACGTCGCGGAAGATCTGCATGACGGCGGTGGAGGCCGCCGAGTATTGCGGGAAGTCGGGCGGCAGGTAGACGGCCTGCGGGCAGAGCGCCCGGGCCCGCGCGGTGGGCATCGCGCTGCGTACGCCGTAGCGCCGGGCCTCGTAGCTGGCGGAGCTCACCACCCCGCGCGGGCCGGTGCCGCCGACCACGACGGGCCGGCCGCGCAGCTCCGGACGGCGCCGGACCTCGACCGAGGCGAAGAAGGCGTCCATGTCGACGTGCAGGATCGGGCAGCCGGAATCGTCGGCGTCCGGCCCGAACCGGGGATCGCCGCCCCGGGGCAACGACTGGCTGCGACCCATCCCCGCAGGCTAGCCCGCACCTGCGACATCCCCGCCCGGCGGGCCGGCGCGTCAGCCGCGTACGACCAGCAGCGGGATCGTCATCTCGGCCGCCGTGTCCGCCCCGTGGTACGCCACCAGCCGGGCGACCGCCGGCGGCTCGGAGCGGGAGGCGGTCACCGCGTACGTGCCGTTGCAGATCACCACCACGTCGCCGATGCGGAGCAGGTGCTCCTCCGCCACCGGGCCGAACCAGCCGGCCGCCACCACCTCGTCGCGCGTACGCACCCGGGCCGCGTCGCCGAGCACCGCCGACCAGGCGGCCACCACGTCGTCCACGGCGCCGGGGGTGACGTGCAGGTAGCGGACCCGGGGCTCCCCGGCGACCACCTCCAGCCCGGCGCGCAGCCGGGGGTCGGTGTCCAGGTCGATGCGGTGCCCGGCCGGGATGTCGAGCTGCCCGTGGTCGGCGGTGACCAGCAGCGCGGCGTCGGGCGGCAGCCCGTCGACGAGCCGGGCCAGCAGCCGGTCCACCTCGGCCGCGGCGATCCGCCAGGGCGCCGAGTCGACGCCCGTGAGGTGGCCGTGCCGGTCCAGGTCGGGGTGGTAGCCGGAGACCAGCGTGGGCCCCGCGCCGGCGGCCAGGGCGGCGAGCATCCGTTCGGCGAGCGCGTCGACGCCGGACGCGCCGCGGTAGTCGCCGCCCCGGTTGGCGGCCAGCGTCAGCCCGCTGCCGCCGAACTCCGGCCGGCTCACCACGGTCACCGCGACCCCGGCGGCACGGGCCCGTTCCAGCTGCGTACGCACCGGCTGCCAGCGCAGCGGCGCCGGATCCGCCGCCCACTCGATGTGGTTGAGCACCCGGTCGGTCCCCGGCACCCGCACCGTGAACCCGAGTACGCCGTGCGCGCCGGGGGCGGCGCCGGTGCCCAGCGTCACCAGGCTGGTCGGCGTGGTCGACGGAAAGCCGGAGGTCAGCTGCCGGCCGGCGGTGGCGGCGAGCCCCGCCAGGGTCGGCGCGTACGGGGCGGCGGTCGGGATCTGGTGCCAGCCGAGGCCGTCGACGAGCAGCACCGCGATCCGGCGTACCCCGGGCAGCGCGGCCCGCAGCCCGAGCGGGTCGACGGCGCCGGGCACGTCGAGCACGGCGAGCGCGGCGGGCAGGACGTCGGCGAGGCTGGCGTCGCCGTAGCGCGGCCCGACGATCTCCAGCGGGTCGGTCACGGGCGGCGGGCGAACAGGTGCAGCTGGGCGGCGAGGTCCCGCCAGGGCGCCCGCGCGGCGAGGGCCCGTTCCAACTCGACCAGGGCGGCCGGCTGTCCGTCGGCGACGGCGGCGGGAAGGAGGTCGGCGAGCACGCGTACGCCGTGGATCTCCTCCACGACGAGCCCGGCGGCGCCGAGCAGCGCGGCGGCGCCGTCGGCGTCGTAACGCCGGCGCAGGGTGTCCCGGCTGACGGCGGTGCCGGCCGGGTCGGCGGCCAGCGCGGCCGCGACGTCCAGGTGCCCGTTCATGGCCCGGCCGAGCACCGCGGCGGCCCGGCCGGCGACCAGCACGCTCGCGGCGCCGCCCGGGCGCAGCGCGGCGGCCAGCGCGGCCACGACCGCCGCCGGGTCGTCGACGACCTCCAGCACGGCGTGACAGAGCACCAGGTCGGCGCTGCCCGGCTCGACCAGGCCGGCGAGCGCGTCGCCGTCGCCCTGCACGGCGCGGACCCGCTCGGCCACGCCGGCCTCCGCGGCCCGGCGGGTCAGCGCGGCGAGCGCGTCGGGGCTGGCGTCGACCACGGTCACCCGGTGCCCGGCCTGGGCCAGCGGCACGGCGAAGCCGCCCGTGCCGCCGCCGACGTCGAGGACGGTCAGCGCGGCGCCGGGACGGCGCTCCAGTTCGGCGCGCAGCACCGACCAGATCACGGCGGTACGGGGGGTCAGCGGCGGCCCGGCGAGCCGGCCTGGGGTCTGCTCCACCCGGTCGAGCCTAGTCACCCGGTCCAGCCGAGCCGAGTCGCACCGGCGGCGACGACCCGGCCGGCTTCCGGACCACGGATGGTCAGGACTCGCCGGTGGCGGCGTCGTCCTCGGCGCGCGAGCGCAGGGCGTTGGCCACCGGGCCCTCGACGATCTCGTACTCGCGCGGTTCGGTGTGGTGGCTCGGGGTCCAACCGGCGCCGAGCCGGGTCCGCCGGGAGTTCGCCACTCCGCCGCTACGGTCGTTGTTTCCCATGATCGTTCGTCCCCCTCGTGCTCACGCGGGCCACTCTGCCCGCGCGAGCTGGAGTGTCCCTCCATCGGGCGCGGAAAACCGTAATGTGGATCACTGCCGTCAGCGGAAGTCGCGCGAGGCCGGACTGACCGGGGGCTCGATCGCGTCCAGCCGGTCGGCAGTGAGGTTGATCACTCCCTCGTGCCGTTGCAGCCGCCCCCGCACCACCAGCGCGGCGCTCGTGCGGGCCACCCGCCGGTAGCGCTGCCACAGGCCCGGGGAGCAGGTGACGTTGAGCATTCCCGTCTCGTCCTCCAGGTTGAGGAAGGTGACCCCGCCGGCGGTCGCCGGCCGCTGCCGGTGGGTGACGATCCCGCCGACCCGGATGCGCCGACCCGGTTCCACCCGACCGAGCCGGGCGATCGGCACCGCGCCGAGGGCGTCGAGCCGGGGGCGGATGAAGCTCACCGGGTGGCTCTCCGGCGACAGTCCGGTCGCCCAGACGTCGGCGACCAGCCGCTCCACCGCCTCCATCCCGGGCAGGGTCGGCGCGGTCGCGCCGGTCACCGTGCCCGGCAGCCGGCCCGGCCGGTCCTGGGCCGCCGCGCCGGCGGCCCAGAGGGCCTCCCGCCGGGACAGCCCGAAGCAGGCGAAGGCGTCCGCGGTGGCCAGCGCCTCCAACTGCGCGGCGGACAGCCCGACCCGCCGGGCCAGGTCCGGCATGTCGCGGTACGGCCCGCGCGCCGTCCGTTCCGCCTCGATCCGCTCGGCCACCCCGTCGCCGAGGGTACGCACGCCGGACAGCCCGAGCCGGACGGCCGGCCCGCCCAGCCCCCAGCCGTGCGGCGGCTCCCCCGGCGCGCTGCCCCACCGGGTCTGCGGGGTGGACTCCAGCACCGCCAGGGCGCCGCTGGCGTTGATGTCCGGCCGGCGTACCTCCACCCCGTGCCGGCGGGCGTCGTCGACGAGGGTCTGCGGCGAGTAGAAGCCCATCGGCTGGGCGTTGAGCAGGGCGGCCAGGAAGGGCCCCGGGTGGTAGCGCTTGAGCCAGGAGCTGGCGTAGACCAGGTAGGCGAAGCTCATCGCGTGGCTCTCCGGGAAGCCGTAGCTGGCGAACGCGGAGAGCTTGCGGTAGACGTCGTCGGCCAGCTCGCCGGTGATGCCCCGCTCGGCCATGCCGGCGTAGAGCCGGTCGGCGATGCGGGCCATCCGCTCGGCGGAACGCTTGGCGCCCATGGCGCGGCGCAGCTGGTCGGCCCCCGCCGCGTCGAAGCCGGCCAGGTCGATGGCGAGCTGCATCAGCTGCTCCTGGAACAGCGGCACGCCGAGGGTCTTCTCCAGCGCGTTGCGCATCAGCGGGTGCGGGTAGGTCACCGGCTCCTGGCCGTTCTTGCGCCGGATGTACGGGTGCACCGAGCCGCCCTGGATCGGGCCGGGCCGGATCAGCGCCACCTCGACCACCAGGTCGTAGAACTCGCGGGGCTTCAGCCGCGGCAGGGTGGCCATCTGGGCGCGGCTCTCCACCTGGAACACCCCGACAGAGTCGGCCCGGCAGAGCATGTCGTAGACCTCGGGGTCGTCCAGCGTCATGTCGCCGAGGTCCAGGCTCATGCCGATCATGTCGTAGCCGTAGTGCAGCGCGGAGAGCATGCCGAGCCCGAGCAGGTCGAACTTGACCAGGCCGACGGCGGCGCAGTCGTCCTTGTCCCACTGGAGCACGCTGCGGCCCGGCATCCGCCCCCACTCCACCGGGCACACCTCGATCACCGGCCGGTCGCAGATCACCATGCCGCCGGAGTGGATGCCCAGGTGCCGGGGGAACGTCTGCAACTCGTTGGCGTACGCGACCACCTGCTCGGGGATGTCCGCCACGTCGACGGACGCCACAGAGCCCCAGCGGTCGATCTGCTTGCTCCAGGCGTCCTGCTGGCCGGGCGAGAAACCGAACGCTTTGGCCACGTCGCGTACCGCCGAGCGGGGCCGGTAGGAGATGACGTTGGCGACCTGCGCGGTGTGCTCCCGGCCGTAGCGGGCGTAGACGTGCTGGATCACCTCCTCGCGGCGGTCGGACTCGATGTCGACGTCGATGTCCGGCGGACCGTCGCGCTCCGGGGCGAGGAAGCGCTCGAAGAGCAGCCGGTGCCGGACGGCGTCCACGTTGGTGATCCGCAGCGCGTAGCAGACCGCCGAGTTGGCCGCCGAGCCCCGCCCCTGGCAGTAGATGTCCTGCTCGCGGCAGAACGTGACGATGTCGTAGACCACCAGGAAGTAGCCGGGGAAGCCCAGTTCCTCGATCATTTTCAGCTCGTGTTCGAGCTGCGCGTACGCCCTCGGGTGCGCCTCGGGCGGGCCGTAGCGCTCGCGGGCGCCGGCGTGGGTCAGGTGGCGCAGCCAGCTCATCTCGGTGTGCCCGGGCGGCACCGGGTACGCCGGCAGCCGCGGCGCGACGAGCTGGAGGTCGAAGGCGAGCTCGGCGCCGAACTCGGCGGCCCGCGCCACCGCGCCGGGGTACGCGGCGAACCGGGCCGCCATCTCGGCGCCGCCGCGCAGGTGGGCGGTGCCGGCGGCGGGCAGCCAGCCGTCGATCTCGTCCAGGCTGCGCCGGGCCCGGACGGCCGCGACGGTGGTGGCCAGCCGCCGCCGGCCCGGGGTGGCGTAGTGCACGTTGTTGGTGGCCACCGTGGGCAGGCCGGCCGTCGCCGCCAGCTCGGCGAGCGCGTCGTTGCGGTCGGCGTCGACCGGGTGCCCGTGGTCGGTCAGCTCCACCGCCACCGTCTCCGCGCCGAACAGGGCGGTCAGCCGGTCCAGCTCGCGGGCCGCCGCGTCCACCCCCTCGGTGAGCAGTGCCGCCGGCACGTGCCCCTTGCGGCAGCCGGTGAGCACCAGCACGTGGTCGCGCAGCTCGGCGGCGACCTCCTCCAGTTCGCCGTAGACCGGGCGGCCCTTCTCCCCGCCGCGCAACTGGGCACGGGCGATGGTCGACGCCAGCCGCGCGTACCCCTCGTGGCCGTGGGCGAGCAGCAGCAGGTGCCGCCCGAGCGGGTCGGGCTCGCCGTTCTGCGGGCCGGGCAGGTCCAGGGAGAGTTCGGCGCCGAAGACGGTCGGCAGGTGCAGCGCGCGGGCCGCCTCGGCGAAGCGCACCACCCCGTAGAAGCCGTCGTGGTCGGTGACGGCGAGCGCGGTGAGGCCCAGCCGGGCCGCCTCCTCCGCCAGCTCCTCGGGATGGCTGGCACCGTCGAGGAAGCTGAAGTTGGTGTGCGCGTGCAGCTCGGCGTACGGCACCGCGTCGTCGGGGCGGGCCACCTCGGGCGGCTGGTAGTGCTCCCGCCTGCGGCTCCAGGCGGGAGAGTCGCCGCCGTCGGCGTCCACGGCCAGCGGGTCGACCACGTGCAGGTGCCGCTCGTCGCGCACCCGGCCGCCCTCCCCGCCGGCCCGCCCCTCCCTCGGCGATCCTTCACCTGACCGGCCTTCACCCGACCGGCCCGCACCCGACCCGCCCGGGCCCACACCCGATCTTTTCGGGGTTGATCGTCCGGTGCCGGGTCCCCGGCCGGAGAGCAGGCGTTCCAGCTCCGACCAGGGCAGCTTCGGGTTGTGGAAGCTCACCGGAGCCCCTCCGTGCGGACGACCGGAGAGATCTTGGACGATTTCAGCCCCTGGAGGGGCCGGATCTCGCCAAGATCCGGCGGCCGGTGGTCGGCGGTCCCACGAACGGGGCAGCTCGACAGCGCCGGACGGCACTCCGGTGCGGCGCCAACGCGCCCGAGCCGCCCCGCCGACACGGCACCGCGCCGACCGGACCGACCGGACCGATACGTCGGCAGAGCACCGCCTCGACCGGACCGCCACGTCGGCAGGTTGCCGGAGCGGCCGGGTCGGCGGGTGCGGGGTGGGCGCCGACCGGTGACCGTGGGCGGACGCTCAGTCATAGATCGCCTCCACCAGCCACCGGCCGGCCTCGACGGCGAGCAGCAGGGCCGTACCGTCGGCCAGGCAGACCTGGAACCGGGCCCGGCGGCGGGCCTCGGCCGGCACCCACCAGCGCTCGTCGACCGGCCACGGGCCGGCCCACCCGACGATCTCGACCGGCCGGGCGGCGCCCACGGCCAGCCGGGCCGGGTCGGCGCTGACCTGGAGCCGCGCGCTGACCTCGACCGGTGTGCCGGCGGCGTCGTGCACGACCGCCGCGAGCGGGTCGGGCAGCACCACGGCCGGCGCGGGCGGCGGCAGCCGGCCCGGCCACGGCGGCGGGACGGGACGCGCCGGCAGGCGTTCGTCGCCCCATGGCACCAGGCGCACCTGGTCGGCCGGGGAACGCCCGCCACCGAGCACCGCGGTGACGACCGCCTCGGGGCCGAGGATGCCCTGCACCCGGCTCAACGCCCGGTGCGCCCGCTCCCGCTCCTCGCCGGTCTCCCCCCACAGGCCGGGTTGCAGGCCGGCCTGCACGAGCACTCCGTCCGGGACCAGCCGCAGCCGGATGATGCCCGCCGTCGGGCGGGTCGCTCGGGTGCCGGCCCGAC
The DNA here is from genome assembly GCF_900091445.1 of Micromonospora echinofusca. Classification (NCBI taxonomy): domain Bacteria; kingdom Bacillati; phylum Actinomycetota; class Actinomycetes; order Micromonosporales; family Micromonosporaceae; genus Micromonospora; species Micromonospora echinofusca. The sequence goes on along the minus strand of NZ_LT607733.1, from coordinate 1,458,644 downwards.
TGGTGCTGCCGGACAGCCAGCCGTCGAGCTGCCAGCGCACCCGGTCGGCGATGGCCCCGGCGGTGAGCAGCCCGTCGTGCCGCCAGACCCGGTGCAGTTCCTGGCCGTGCGCGGTGACCGCCTCGATGCCGAGCCGGGTGCAGGCCAGCCCGTGCGCGGCGAGCCGGTCGTGCAACCGTTCGGCCAACGCCCGGGCGGCGAAGGCCGCCGCGTCGACCCGGTCGAGCGGCTCGTCGTGGTCGGCGGTGACCGCGAGGTCGACCGGGGGCCGCCGGACGGCGAGTGGGCGGTGGTCGCGCCCGCTCGCCAGCCGGTGGGCCAGCGCGCCGTCGAAGCCGAACCGGGCCAGCACGTCGCCGGCGGGCAGCGCGGCGAAGTCGCCCAGGGTGCGTACGCCGAGTCGGCGCAGCAGGTCGGCCAGGGCCGGGCGGCCGAGCGCCTCGACCGGCAGGTCGGCGAGGAACCCCGGTGTCCCGCCGGGCGGAACGATCCGTCCGTCGCGGGCGGCCAGCCCGGCGGCGAAGACCCCGTCGGCGATGCCGACCTGACTCTCCACCGCGCAGGCCTGGGCGACGTGCTCGACGATCCGCTCGGCGGCGACCTCCTCGCCCCCGAGGTAGCGGCTCGGCCCCCGGGCGGCCACCGCGCACGCGCCGGGGCGCACCACCTCGACGCCGGCGACCAGTTCCTCGACGGCGGCGACCACCGGTTCGAACGCCCGGGCGTCGCGCCCGGGGTCGTACTCGACGGCGGCGAGCTGCGGGCAGCGGCCCTGGGCCTCCCGTCTGCGCAGCCCCCGGCGCACCCCCTCGGCGCGGGCCCGCTCGGAGCAGGCGACCACGCGATTGGCGTGCAGTACGGCGACCGGGTCGGTGGCCGGCACCCCGTCGACGATCTCCGCGGCGAGCACCGGCCAGTCCGGGCACCAGAGCAACAGGGTCCGCGCGGGCGCGGCGGTCATCCGGCACCGGCCGGGGTGGGCACGGTCACGACGGCGCGACCAGGGTGAGCGCGGCACGACGGGACGGGCCGGTGGGTGTGCCGGCGGCTGGGCCGACCGGGCGCAGCCGGCCGGCGGTCGACCGGCCGGTGGCGGAGACGACGGCGGCGGGAGCGGAGCGGGGAATGACCCGGGTGAGCCCGTCCCCGGGCAGCCAGACCTTGATCTCCTTCGGACGGGCGGCGGCTCCGCGCCCCCGCGCGGAGACGGTGACCTCGCGGCGGCGCAGCCGGCCCCGCCCCTGCCCGAGCCCCTCCCAGGCACCCCGGACCACCTGGAGGGTCACGTCCGCGCCGTCCCACCGCCCGTAGGGGACGAGGACGCTGCCGCGCTGCCGGGCCCGGGCAGCCAGCCGGTTGGCGACCGAGGCGGAGACCGCCGTCGGCACGGCGGTGACCACGACGTCGACCCCGTCGATCAGCGCGGCGATGACGGTGGCCCACTCCGGACCCGGGTGAGGCACCAGGGCGAGCCGGTCCAGGGCGATGCCCAACTCGGCGGCGGCGCCCGCCCCCAACGAGGGGACCCCGACCACGGCGCACCACGAGCCGGCCCGGGACGCCTCGGCGAGCAGCGCCAGGACCAGCGAGGTGCCGCCGCTGCGCCGGGGTTGGCCGGTGGCGACCGCGATCGTGCTGCCCCGCCGCAGTCCCCGGTTGGGCAGCAGCCCGGTCAGCTCCGGCGCCACCGGTAGCACCCGGTGACCACCTGCCGGATCCGGCGCGCTCGCCGGGCGCACCAGACCGGCCAGTGCGGCGGAACCGACCACCATCCGGCCCGCCATCGGACCTACCCCCCGTCGTGCTGTCGGATCAGACGTGCGTGTGGCGGGACCCGGGCACCCGGTCGTCGCCGCCGGCTGGCCGGGAACGACCGGTCAGGCCGCGAGGCCGTCGAGCGCCGGCTGGTGGGCCACGCCGAGCGCGTCCTCCACGACCGTGACGAACTGCTCGGCGGAGCGCAGCAGGTCGTCGGCCTCCCGGGCGGTCACGACCCGTGGGATACCGGCCTCGGCAGCGGCCCGCTTGCCGGCGCCGAGAGCGAAGAAGCGGGCCCACTCGTCGAGCTCGGGGGCGACGCCGGAGAGCAGGACCCAGACGCTGGTGACCCGGTGCCGTCGGGCGGGGGCGGGACGCGCCCGGGCGGCGAGCACGGCCGCGGCGGCGCGGAGCGCGGCCAGGTGGGCGGCCGCGTAACGCAGGCCGTCGGGACGGGTCTGGGCGGCCTCGGCCAGCCCGCGCCGGGCCACCGCGAGAAGCTGGGCGGGGGTGCGGTGCGGCAGCACGTGCGCCGGCACCGTCGGTGCCTGAGCCGGGTTGGTCGGCATGGGACTGTCTCCTCCACGTGGCCGAGGCGCCGCCCCGGAGGCGGCCCTGGGCCGCCGGCGGGACGCCGGGTCGAGTGGTGCGGAGGAAGACGCACCGGGGGTGGCCGGCCGGGTGTGGACGCTTCCCCACACCACACCCGGCCGGCGTTACCGGCGGGTTCGTCGCCCGCCGCCCGGGGGTCGTGGGCGGCGGGCGACGCTCCTGCCTGACGGGCCCGGACTCGCGACTGCCCGGGACCCAGGTGCGGCCCGCGGAGCCGCACCGCCCGGAGCCGCGCCGCGAAACACCGCCCCGGGTCTGTTGGAACGGGCGTTCGAGGCAATCGAACACTCGTTCTAACTACTGCTGACAGTACACCCTCCCTCCGACGAAAATGCAACGTGTGACGCGCGGACGTCGGTCGACGTCGCGGCAGGTGCAGGGCTCGGGCGTACGCCGCCGTGGCCGTCGCGCAGGGGACCATGGCGGTCGCCTCCGCCGGCGACGACCGTCCCGTCCTCGGGGTCGCCATGGTGCGCGCCCCGGCACGGCACGGCCGGCTGAGCAGCCGGCGCGGGCACCGGGAAGAATGGCCGGCATGCAGCCACACCCGAACGTACGGGCGGTGCAGGACGTGCTCGACGCCGCGGGCGCCCGGGACGCGTCCGGCGCGCCGAGCGTCGTCCGCCTGCTGCCCGACGCGGTGCACACCGCCGCGGCCGCCGCCGAGTCGCTCGGCGTCGGGGTCGGCCAGATCGCCAACTCGCTCGTCTTCGACGCGGACGGCACGCCGCTGCTGGTGCTCACCTCCGGCGCGCACCGGGTGGACACCGCCGGCCTGGCCGCGTCCATCGGGGTCGACCGGCTGCGCCGGGCCGCGCCGGAGTTCGTCCGCGCGCACACCGGGCAGGTGATCGGCGGGGTCGCCCCCGTCGGGCACCCGCGCCCGCTGCGCACCCTGGTCGACACCGCCCTGGAGGCGTACGACGAGATCTGGGCGGCCGGCGGCGTGCCCCGGGCGGTCTTCCCCACCACGTACCCGGAACTGCTGCGGGTCACCGGCGGCGCGCCGACCCCGGTGGCCTGAGCGAGCGGAGCGGACGGACCATGAGGCACAGCAGCGTGGCACCGCGCGCCGTCGTCGAGCGCCGTGAGGCGGCGGCGTGAGCGGACGCAGCGACAGCGGAGCGGACGTCCCGGAGCTGGTCACGCTGCACGTGTGGCGTACCTCCCGCGCCGCGCTGCCCAGGGCGCTGACCCGGATGGCGCTCGACCCCCGCCGGCTGCGCGCGCTGCCCGGCGTCCGGTTCGGCAAGCTGCTCGGCACCGGGACCGGCACCGGCTTCGGGCCGGGCGACGCGGACCTCACCCGGTGGGCGGCGCTGACCGTGTGGGACTCCCCCGCCGCCGCGACCGGCTTCGACGGCTCGCCGGTGGGGCGCGCCTGGGCGCGGATCGCCCACGCGCGCGTCCGGGTCGACCTGCGCCCGCTGAGCAGCCGGGGCGAGTGGTCGGGCCGCCGCCCGTTCGGGGAGCCGCCCGGCGGCCGGGTCACCGGCCCGGTGCTGGCGCTGACCCGGGCCCGGCTGCGGCCCCGGCGGGCGGCCACCTTCTGGCGGGCGATCCCCCCGGTGGCCGCCGCGCTGCACGCCGCGCCCGGCCTGCTGGCCCGCTTCGGCGTCGGCGAGGCCCCGCTGGGCTGGCAGGGCACGGTGAGCGTGTGGCGCGACCCGGCGGACCTCGTGACGTTCGCGTACCGTCACCCGGAGCACCGCGCGGCGATCATGCGGACCCCCACCGAGGGGTGGTACGCGGAGGAACTCTTCGCGCGGTTCGCGGTGCGCGACGTGGTGGGTGACCGGGCGGTGCTGGGGTGGGTCGCGGACGGCGATCCGGGAACGGCGGAGGGTGCACGGGCATGAGGTTGGTGCGGTGGACGCCGGACGATCTCGTCCGACGGCTGGACGACGTGGTGGCCGTCTACGGCGAGGCGATGGGATACCGCCCGGAGCTGCTGGAGGCCCGGCGCGGCTACATCGCCACCCACGTACGCCGGCCCGGCTTCCGCGCCGTCGCCAGCCTCACCAGCGAGGGGCACCTGGCCGGCTTCGGCTACGGCTACCTGGGCGGCTCCGGGCAGTGGTGGCACGACCAGGTCTGGCGGGCCCTCGACGCGCCGACCCGGCAACGCTGGCTGACCCACTGCTTCGAGGTGGTCGAGCTGCACGTCCGCCCGCCCGCGCAGGGGCACGGCCTGGGCGCGCGGCAGCTACGGGCCCTGCTCAGCCTGGCGGAGGGGACGACCACGCTGCTCTCCACCCCCGAGGCCGACGAGCAGCGGTCGCGGGCCTGGCGGCTGTACCGCCGCTTCGGCTTCCTCGACGTCCTGCGCGACTTCCGCTTCCCCGGTGACGAGCGCCCGTTCGGCGTACTCGGCCGGGACCTGCCGCTGGAGCCGCCGACACCCGCCCCGCCCGGCCGGGGCGCCCCGTGACCCGTCGGCTGTCCTGGGCGCTGCTGGCCGCGCTGGTGCTGGCGCAGATCTGCTACCCGCTGACCACCGGGCAGACCCGGGCACGGCTGACCGTCGCCACCGTCGTGCTCGGCTACCTGCTCTCGGTCGGCCACGCGCTGCTCAGCCGGGGCCCGCGTACGGCGGCGGCGCTGGTCGCGGTGGCCACGGGCGGCGGGTTCGCCATCGAGGCGCTCGGCGTGGCCACCGGTTTCCCGTTCGGCAGCTACGACTACTCCGGCGAGTTGGGGCCGAAGCTGGCCGGGGTGCCGCTGATCATCCCGCTGGCCTGGACGTGGATGGCCTGGCCGGCGTGGCTGGCGGCCACCCGGCTGACCGGCGGCGCCGCCAACGGCACCGGCAGCGGGCCGGGTGTCGGCAGCAGGCCCGCGACCGGCAGCGGGTCGGCGATCGGCAGCGGGCCGGTGGTCGGCAGTGGTGCCGGTGGTCGGCCGGGAACCCGGTTCCCCGTCCGGCGGATCGCGCTGGCCGCCGTCGGGCTGGCCGCCTGGGACCTCTTCCTCGACCCGCAGATGGTGGCCGAGGGCTACTGGGTCTGGCGGGACGCCACCCCCGCGCTGCCCGGGCTGCCCGGCATCCCGGTGAGCAACTACCTGGGCTGGCTGCTCTTCGCCGTGCTGATGATGAGCGCGCTGCGCCCGCTGGCCGGGCCCGCCGTGGCCACCACCGACGGGCGGGACGCCCCGATGTTCGCGCTCTGGCTGTGGACGTACTTCTCCAGCGTGCTGGCCCACGCGGTCTTCCTCGACCTGCCGGCGTCGGCGCTGTGGGGCGCGGCCGGCATGTCGGTGGCCGCCGTGCCGCTGGCGGTCACGCTGCTCCGGGCCCGCCGCGACGACCGGCACCGGCCCCGCCAGCCGCAGCGCCCCGGCGTCGACGCGACGGCATGACCGCCGTCCTCGCGCTGCTGCTCGGCGTGGCCGCGCTGACCGCGCACACCCTCGTCAACGCCGGCCGCTGGCTGCGTCGCCCGGCCGAGCGACCGGCGCCGGTCACCGAGCCCCTGGCGGTGCTGCTGCCGCTGCGCGACGAGGCCGCGCGGGTCACCCCCTGCCTGCGCGCGCTGCTCGCCCAGCGGGGCGTGCCCCGGCTGCGCGTGGTGGTGCTCGACGACGGCTCGACCGACGGCACCGCGGACGTGGTCCGCGCGGTGGCCGGCGACGACCCCCGGGTCACCCTGCTCGACGGGGTCGCCCCGCCGCCGGGCTGGCTGGGCAAGCCGCACGCCTGCTGGCAGCTGGCCACCCGGGCCGACCCCGCGGCGACCGCGCTGGTCTTCGTCGACGCCGACGTGGTGCTCGCCCCGGACGCGGTCGCGGCGGCCGTCACCGAGCTGCGTGCCGCGCGGGTGACGCTGCTGTCGCCGTACCCCCGGATCCTGGTGGCGACGGCGGCCGACCGGCTGGTCCAGCCGCTGTTGCAGTGGCTGTGGCTGACCTTCCTGCCGCTGCGGGCGATGGAGCGCTCGCGGCGGCCGTCGCTGGCCGCCGCCGGCGGGCAGTTCCTGGTGGTGGACCGGGCCGGCTACGACGCGGCCGGCGGGCACGCCGTGGTGGCCGGGAAGGTCCTGGAGGACGTGGAGCTGGCCCGCGCGGTCAAGCGGGCCGGCGGCCGGATCGCCCTCGCCGACGGCTCGCGGCTGGCCGCCTGCCGGATGTACGAGGACTGGCCGCAGTTGCGCGACGGCTACTCGAAGTCGCTCTGGGCGACCTTCGGCAACCCGGTGGCCGCCGCCGCCGTGGTGGCCCTGCTGCTCCTGCTCTACACCGCTCCCCCGCTGCTGGCGGTCGTCGCCCTGGCCGCCGGCGCGCCGGCGGTGGCCGCCGCGGCCTGCGCCGCCTACCTGCTGGGGGTGGCCGGGCGGGCGGTCAGCGCCCGGGCGACGGGCGGCCGGTGGTGGCCCGACGCGCTGGCACACCCCGTGTCGGTCGTGGTCCTCGGTTGGCTGACCCTGCGGTCGTACCATCTGCGGAAGCGGCGTCGCCTGTCCTGGCGCGGCCGCCCCGTCACCTAGGGAGGCGCGGCATGGCGCGGATCGTGGTCGTCGGCGCCGGCGTGGGAGGGTTGGCCACCGCCGCCCGGCTGGCCGCCACCGGGCACCAGGTCACCGTGCTCGAACGCGCGGAGACCGTCGGCGGCAAGCTAGGCCGGTACGTCCACGACACCCCGGCCGGCCCGTTCCACTTCGACACGGGGCCGAGCCTGCTCACCCTGCCCGACGTCTTCCACGACCTGTTCGAGGCGACCGGCGCGAAGCTCGACGAGTACCTGGACCTGACGCCGGTGGACCCGATCGTGCGGCACGTCTTCCCCGGCGGCGGCCCCGCCCTCGACTCGTGCGCCGACCCGGCCGAGTTCGCGGCCCGCATCGGCGCGGCGTTCGGCGACCGGGCCGCCGCGGACTGGCAGCGGCTGTGGCGCCGGGCGGCGCGGGTGTGGCAGGCGTCGCACCGCGACATCCTGCGTCGCCCGATCGACTCCCCGCTGGACCTGGCCGCGCTGGCCTGGCGGCTGGGCGACCTCGCCGCCATCGGCCCGGGCCGCACGCTGCGCGGGCTGGGCCGGCGGCACCTGTCCGACCCCCGGCTGCGGATGTTGCTGGACCGCTACGCCACCTACACGGGCGCCGACCCGCGCCGGGCGCCGGCCGCCCTGGTCGCCGTCCCCTACGCCGAACTGGCCTTCGGCGGCTGGTACCTGCGCGGCGGGCTGGGCACGCTCGCCGACGCGCTGCTGACCCGCTGCCTGGACCTCGGCGTGGTCGTACGGACCGGCGCCACGGTCACCCGCATCGACGCCGCCGGCGGCCGGGTGCACGGCGTACGCCTGCGTGGGGTCGCCGCCCCGGTCCCCGCCGACGTGGTGGTGGCCAACGTCGACGCACTCACCCTCTACCGGGACCTGCTGCCCAGCCCGCGCCGGCTGACCGGGCTGACCGACCGCAGCCTGGCCGGCTTCGTGCTGCTGCTCGGCGTGACCGGGGACTCCGGGCTGGCCCACCACAACGTGTTCTTCCCCCGCGACTACGACGCCGAGTTCGACGCGGTGTTCGGCCACCCGGGGCGCGGCGTGCGGGCCCGACCGGCAGCCGATCCCACCGTCTTCGTCACCGTGGCCGACGACCCGGTGGTCCGGCCGGCCGGCCACGAGGCCTGGTTCGTGCTGGTCAACGCCCCCCGGCACGGCACCGCCGCCGGGGCCGTCGACTGGCGCCGGCCCGGCCTCGCCGAGGCGTACGCCGACCGGGTCCTCGACGTGCTGGCCGAGCGCGGCGTCGACGTGCGGGACCGGCTGGCGTTCCGGGAGGTCCGCACCCCGGCCGACCTGGACGACGCGACCGGCGCGCCGGGCGGGTCGATCTACGGCACCGCCGGCGGCCTGCTGCGCCCCGCCAACCGGGGCCCGGCGCACGGGCTGTGGCTGGTCGGCGGCTCCAGCCACCCGGGCGGCGGCCTGCCGATGGTGACGCTCTCCGCCCAGATCGTCGCCGACGAGATCGGCCCCGCCTGGTAGCTACGCGCCGCGTCGACGCCGAGGGCCGCCCCACCGCTCCGGACGGATCGGCGCGGGTCGGTGCGGCCTGCGCGGGTCGGTGCGGTCAGCCGGCGTCGATCAGGGCGCGGCGGACGGCGGAGAGCAACTGACCGAGACCGAAGCCGGCCAGCAGCACCCAGACGGCGGTCGCCATGGTGATCGTGCCCGCGGCCAGGTCCGCCTCGATCAGCCCGGTCAGCCCCGCCAGCAGCAGCCCGACCAGGGCCACCGAGACCCGCGTGGGGCGCTCCCCCACGGTCACCGCGCCGAGCTCCCGCATCCCGGCGGCGACCGCCCGGGAGCGGACGTACTCGTGCAGCCAGGAGAGCGCGCCGGCGGTCACGACGAGCGCCCCCGGCGCGCCGATCAGCCAGAACGCGGCCAGCCAGGCGACCTCACCGAGCCGGTCGGCCAGCGAGTCGTAGACGTAGCCGAGCCGGGAGGTGCGGTTCGTGGCCACCGCCACCGCCCCGTCGACGCTGTCCGCCACGGCGGCGAGCAGCACGAACAGCGACGCGAGGAAGGGACCGTCCTGCGGCCGTACGGCGAACAGCGGGACGCAGGCGCAGAGCAGCACGCCCACCACGGTGACCGGGGTGGGACCGACCCGCAGCCGGCCCAGCACGAACCCCACGTGGTAGGCGAACCGCAGCCAGGCGCGGACGACCGGGGCCGCCGCCCGGGGGTCGAAGCCCCCGTGCAGACGCGCCCAGGCCGTGGCGTACTCGTCCCAGTTCAGCTGTGTGCCCACCACGGAACAACCGTCGCACCGCCGCTCAGGTGTCGCGGCAGCGGGGTCACACCCGCGCGCCCACCTGGAGGTTCTGCCAGACCTCGCGGGTGGCGGTGGAGCGGTTGAGGGTGATGAAGTGGATTCCGGGCACGCCCTCGGCGAGCAGTCGCCGGCACATCTCGCTGGCCTGTTCGACACCGAGGCGGCGGACCGCCTCCGGGTCGTCGGCGACCTTCGCGAACCGCTCGGCCAGGGCCGGCGGGAACGGCGCCCCGGAGAGCTGCACCGAGCGCTCGATGGTGCCGATCTGGGTCACCGGCATCACGCCGGCCAGGATCGGGGTGTCGCAGCCGGCGGCGGCGACCCGGTCGCGCAGCCGCAGGTAGTCGTCGGCGTCGAAGAACATCTGCGTGATCGCGAAGTCGGCGCCGGCCCGGCACTTGCGCACGAAGTGCTCCGTGTCGCTGGCCACGTCGGGCGAGCGCGGGTGCTTGTAGGGAAACGCCGCCACCCCGACGCTGAAGTCGCCGGAGTCGCGCACCAGGCGGACCAGGTCCTCGGCGTGCAGCACGCCCTCGGGGTGGCACACCCAGTCGCCGCCCGGGTCGCCCGGCGGGTCGCCCCGCACGGCGAGCACGTTGCGCACGCCGACCCCGGCGAGCCGACCGATGACGTGGCGCAGCTCGGCCACGGAGTGGTTGACCGCGGTCAGGTGGGCCATCGGCAGCAGGGTGGTCTCGGTGGCGATCCGCTCGGTGACGGCCACGGTGGTGTCGCGGGTCGACCCGCCCGCGCCGTAGGTGATCGAGACGAACGACGGGCGCAGCGACTCCAGCTCGCGGATCGCCTGCCACAGCAGCCGCTCGCCCTGCTCGGTCTTGGGCGGGAAGAACTCGAAGGAGAAGGTCGGCTGCCGGTCACGGATCAGCTCCCCGATCGCCGGCTGCGGATTGGGGAGGACCGATGGAAGACCGAGCGCCACGCCACGACTCTAGCGGGCCGGGCCCCGCGTACCGACACCTTCCCACACTGGTGGACACCGGACCGGGATCGACCGGGCGCCGGGGCCGAAAGCGTCGTACCCACGGAGTAGTCATGTGACTGCGCGGGGTGGGACCGGCCGGAGCCGGGCCCCCGGGGGCACGCGCGGGGGTCAGCATCCACCGGTGGCGCACCGGTCCCGTTCCGGGGCCCGCGCCGCCGCCGCGCCGACACCCGCACGGAGGACCTATGACGCCGCCCCCGCCGCCCAACCCGCAGTTGCTCGGGCCCCTGATCGCCCAGCTCCGGCTGGCCCGGGGCTGGAGCCAGCTGCGGGTCGCGGCCGAGCTCTGCGCCGCCTCCGGTGTGCCGACCCTCAGCCGGCACGAGGTCTCCCGGTGGGAGCGGCAGCAGCGCGTCCCCGGGGAGTTCTGGCTCGGCTGGCTCGCCGTCGTCCTCGCGGTGCCGGTCGACCTGCTGACCGCCGCCGCGGCCCGCACCCGCCGCCTCGCTCCGCCACCGGCCTTCGGCGGGTCCCGGCCCCGGGCGGCACTGCTGGCCCTGGCCCAGCGCTGGCTGGCCGACCCGGGCGCCGCGCTGCTGCCCGGCCCGCCCGCGCGGTCGGCCGGCGCGGGCGACGACGCCGGCCGCCCGGCCGGGCCGGGGCTGCCGGATTGCGGGGCGGTGGCGGCCGGCGGGCGGGCGGGGCCGGTGCGGCTGGCGGAGCTGCGTCGGCTCGACGACCTCGTCGGCGGCGCCGACCTGGCCGGGCTCGGTGCCCACCGGCTGGGGCGCGCGGTGCGGGCGCTGGTCGGGTGCGGCACCGCCGCGCGCCCTCGGCTGCTGCTCGAACTGGCCGATTCCGCCCAGCTCGCCGGCTGGCTCGCCGCCGACGCCGGGGACGCCGCCGGCGCGTTGCACGCCTACCGGCTGGCGTTGCGCGCCGCCGCGACGGCCGGCGACCCGGCCCTCGCCGGGCACGTGCTCGGCTCGGCCAGCCACCTGCTCAGCGGCGTCGGCGACCCGGAGGGCGCGCTGGTGCTGGCCCGCACCGCGTACGCCGGGGCGCGCCGGTCGGCCGGCCCCGGGCTGCGGGCCCTGCTGCTGCACCGGGTGGCCCTGGCCACGGCGCTCGGCGGCCGGGCGGGAGCGGCCCGGCAGGCGCTCGACGCGGCCCGCCGGACGACCGACGCGCCGGAGCCGGGCCGGGAGCCGCCGTGGCTCTACTGGCTCGACGGCACGGAGTTGGCCGCGATGGCCGGGCGCACGCTGGTCGCGCTGGGCCGCCCGCGCGCGGCCGAGGCGCCGCTGCACGCCGTCCGGCGGCGCGGCCCGCGCACATCGGCGATCTACGGTGCCTGGCTGGCCCGTGGCTACCTGCAACTCGGCGAGGTGGAGCAGGCCTGCGCGGTGGCCGGCGAGGCGCTGCTCGACGCGGTCCGCGCCGGGTCGCCCCGCGCACTGGGCCAGCTGGCCGACGTGCGCCGGCGGCTGGCCGGGCACGGCGACGAGCCGGCCGTACGGCGGTACCGGGCGCTCGCCGCGTCGGCCGCCCCGTACCTGCCGCGTCCGGGGCCGCCACCCGGGCCGGCCGGCGGGCGGGCTCCGGCGGGACGTACGGCGCGTCGGCCCCCCGGTGGCGCGACGGGCTGCACGCCGACCGGATAGCGTCGGGGCGTGACCCACGCTGCTCCTGTCTCCCCCGTCGACCGCGCCGGGCTGCGTCAACGGATCGACAAGGCCCTGACCGAGTTCCTCGCCAGCCAGCGCGCCTGGATGGCCGGGGTCGACGACGCCCTGGCTCCGCTCGCCGAGACGATCGAGGCGTTCGTCCTCGGCGGGGGCAAGCGGCTGCGGCCGGCGTTCGCCTACTGGGGGTTCCGGGGAGCCGGCGGGGTGGACACCGACCAGGTGGTCACCGCCCTGGCCTCATTGGAGTTCGTGCAGGCCAGCGCGTTGATCCACGACGACCTCATGGACCGCTCCGACACCCGGCGCGGCGAGCCGGCCGTGCACCGGCGGTTCGCCGCCCGGCACCGGACGGCCGGCTGGGGCGGCGACGCGGACGGCTTCGGCGACGCCGCGGCGATCCTGCTGGGCGACCTGGCCCTGGTCTGGTCGGACGAGCTGCTGCACTCCGCCGGGCTGGACCCGCGCACGGTGGCCCGGGCCCGGCCGGTCTTCGACGCCATGCGCACCGAGGTCACCGTCGGGCAGTACCTCGACGTGCTGACCCAGGTCACCGGGGACACGTCGGTGGAGCGGGCCGGCAAGGTGGCCCGCTACAAGTCGGCGAAGTACACCGTCGAACGGCCACTGCTGGTCGGTGCGGCGCTGGCCGACGCGCCGGCGGAGGTCCGGGCGGCGTACTCCGCGTACGGGCTGCCGCTGGGCGAGGCGTTCCAGCTGCGCGACGACGTGCTGGGGGTGTTCGGCGATCCCGCCCAGACCGGCAAGCCGGCCGGCGACGACCTGCGCGAGGGCAAGCGGACGTACCTGGTGGCGGCGGCCCTGGAGACGATCGACGGGGCGGGTCGGGACGTGCTGCTCGGCGGGCTCGGCGACCCGGGGCTGGACGCGGCCGGGATCGCCCGGCTGCGCGAGCTGATCGACGGCAGTGGGGCGCTGGCGCGTACGGAGCAGCGGATCGGCGTGCTGACCGACACCGCGCTGGCCGCGCTGGCCGCCGTCGACCTGGACACCGAGGCCCGGCAGGCCCTGGTCGACCTGGCCATCGCCGCCACGCGCCGCGCCGACTGACCGGCCACCGGCGCGGGCTCGCCCCCACCCCCGCGCGGGAACGGGCGGGGGTGGAGACGAGGCTGGGAGTGGGTCAGAAGCCCAGGGCCTGGGCCCGGCGCTTCACCTCGCGGGCCTGGTCGCCGGCGAGCGCCTTCGCGGGGGTGGTGCCGGGCAGGGTGTCGTCCGGCTCGTAGAGCCAGCGCAGCGCGGCCTCGTCGTCGTAGCCCGCGTCGGCCAGCAGGTTGAGCACGCCGGGCAGGTGCTTGAGCACCGTCTTGTTGGCCACCAGGTCGGCCGGCATCCGGCGGACGCCGTCGCGGCGTACCGCGATCAACTCCCGGTCGCGGATCATCTGGTGGACCTTGCTGATCGACACGTCGAGGCGCTCGGCCACGTCCGGCAGGGTCAGCCAGTCGGCGGCGTCGGTGGGGCCGGCGGCGGATTCGGGGCCGGGCACGGCCCGGTCGGCGGGTACTGAGTCGGTCACCGGACCACCCTGCCACGTCCCGTCCGGCCGGGCGAACGGCACCCCGACGAGCCGGCTGAGCAGGGCGGCGAGGGGAAACGAGCGCGGCGATCCAGTCGTGGTCGCACCCCATCTGTAGCATCCTGTTCAACCTTCACCTCCTGGACACATAGACTCCCTGCCGATGGACACACAGGTCGCCGACACGTTGCTGGGCTCGCTGATCGACGGGCGCTACCGCATCCGCGGTCGCGTGGCGCGTGGCGGCATGGCGACCGTGTACACCGCCACCGACGAGCGCCTCGAGCGCACCGTGGCGGTCAAGATCATTCACCCGTCCCAGGCCCCGGACGCGCAGACCCGGGCAGCGGGCTTCGTGGCGCGGTTCACCGACGAGGCGAAGACCATCGCCCGGCTGACCCACCCCAACGTCGTCGCGGTCTACGACCAGGGCACCCACTCCGGCCTGCCCTACCTCGTGATGGAGTACGTCCGCGGTCGCACCCTGCGCGACGTGCTCGCCGAGCGACGCCGGCTCAACCCCGACGAGGCGCTGGCCATCGCCGAGCAGATGCTCGCCGCGATCGCCGCCGCGCACCGGGCGGGGCTGGTGCACCGCGACGTGAAGCCGGAGAACGTGCTGGTCGCCGAGGCTCCCACCGGCGGCGTGGCCAACCTGATCGACAGCGTGGTCAAGGTCGCCGACTTCGGGCTGGCCCGGGCGGTCGAGGCGAGCGCCGAGGAGGACGGCAACCAGCTGATGGCCACGGTCGCGTACGTGGCCCCGGAGCTGGTCACCGACGGGCACGCCGACCCCCGCACCGACGTCTACTCCGCCGGCATCGTGCTGTTCGAGATGCTCACGGGCCGGGTGCCCTACGACGGGGACCGCCCGGTCGACGTCGCCTGGCAGCACGTCGACAAGGACGTCCCGGCACCGTCGACCCTGGTGCCCGGCCTGCCCAAGGCGCTCGACGAACTGGTCGCCCGGGCGACCCGGCGTGATCCGGGCGCCCGGCCGACGGACGCCGGCGCGCTGCTGGCCGAGGTGCAGGCGGTCCGCGACGACCTGGGCGACGCGAACACGCGTACCGCCGTGCTGCGCCGGGTGTCCGACGAGCCGGTGGCCGGGCCGACCATGATGGTCGCGGCGGTCCGGCCGGCCGAACGGCCCGCCTGGGCCCGGCTGCCCGAGGGCGGCGGCCCCCGGGCGGGCCGTCGCCGGGCCGAGCCCGAGGAGGGCGAGAGCCTGTGGTCGCGGCTGTCCGCGCTGCGCACCCGGGTCATGGGCGACCCGCGCGGCCGCACGGCGGCCATCGCCGCAGCGGTGGTGCTGGTCCTGGTGGCCGCCGTCGGCGGCTGGTGGTTCGCGGCCGGGCGCTACACGGAGGCGCCGCAGCTGGTGGCGATGACCAAGGCCGAGGCGGAGGCGCAGGCCGCCCGCGCCGGGATCGTCCTGAGCTACGCCGAACCGCGCCACGACGAGAAGGTCCCGAAGGACGCCGTCCTGGCGCAGGACCCGGTCTCGGCCACCCGGATCGTCAAGGGCGGCACCGTCACGCTGACCCTCTCGCTGGGCCCGGAGCGGTTCCCGGTGCCCGACGTGGTGGGCAAGGAGTTCGAGCTCGCCGAGGCCGACCTGCTCGACGTCAAGTTGGTGGTGGCGAAGGGCGCCGCCCGCTACGACGACAACCTGCCCGCGGGCGTGGTGATCGACACCAACCCGAAGGCCGGCACCGAGGTGAAGCCGGGCGACAAGGTCACCGTCGTCCTGAGCAAGGGCAGGGCGCCGATCTCGGTGCCCAACCTGGTCGGCAAGAGCCTGGGCGAGGCGCGTACGATCCTCGCCCAACTGGGCCTGGAGCTGGTGGAGCCGCCCACCTACAAGGACTCCGACAAGCCCCGCGACGAGATCCTCGGGCAGAGCCCGGCGGACGGCACCGGGGTGGAGCGGGGGGCCAAGGTCAAGCTGGAGCTGAGCAAGGGCCCGCCGCTGGTCGCCGTGCCCCGGGTCATCGACCTGCCCTGCCAGCAGGCCAAGCAGCTGTTGGAGAGCCAGGGCTTCCCGGTGGCGATCCAGTTCAACCCGAACGGCATCACCCGGTTCCAGAACCCGCCGGAGAACACGCAGGTGCCGCCGGGCACCCCGGTCACCCTCGGGTGCATGTAGCGATGCCGGCACACCACCGGCTGGTCGGCTCGCACACCCCCACCTCGGGGGGTCTGGCGAAGGCCGCTCTGCCGTACGTCGACGCGACCGGCTCGCAGGTCGTGCAGGTCTACGTGTCGAACTCGCGCGGCTGGGCGCTGCCGGCCGGCGACCCGGCCCAGGACGTCGCGTTCCGCGACGGCTGCGGCGAGCGGGGCGTACCCGTCTTCATCCACGCGTCGCTGCTGGTCAACCTCGGCTCCCCCACCGCCGAGACGGTCGAGCGGTCGGCCGGGACGCTCGCCCACGCGCTGCGCCGGGGCCGGGCGATCGGCGCCGAGGGCGTGGTCTTCCACGCCGGCAGCGCGGTCGACGAGGGCTACGCCGAGGCCGCGATGCGGCAGGTGCGCGAAACCCTGCTGCCGCTGCTCGACGAGGCGGCGGCAACGGACGGCCCGCGGCTGCTGGTCGAGCCGAGCGCGGGCGGCGGCCGCTCGCTCGCCTCCCGGGTGGAGCAGCTCGGGCCCTACCTCGACGCGGTGGAGCGGCACCCCTGGCTCGGGGTCTGCTTCGACACCTGCCACGCCTGGGCCGCCGGGCACGACCTGGCCGCCGAGGGCGGCATGACCGCGACGCTGGACACGCTCGTGGCGACGGTCGGGGCCGACCGCCTGCGGCTGGTGCACGCCAACGACTCGAAGGACCTGTGCGGCTCGACCCGGGACCGGCACGAGAACATCGGCAAGGGCACCATCGGCGAGCCGGCGTTCGCCGAGCTGATGGCGCACCCGGCCACCGCCGGCGTCCCGATCGTGGTCGAGACGCCGACGGAGAAGCACGTCGGCCACGCCGCGGACATCGCCACCCTGAAGCGCCTGCACCCCTGACGCGGGGCCGGCAAGACGGTCAGCCCCGCAGGCGGGTGGGCGGCATGCCCACCCGCGCCTGAGCCGTACCGGGGAGGGCCGTGCTGCCCCGGTCAGCCCCGCAGGACGCGGGTGAGGACCTCGATGGCGCGGTCGATGCCGGCGTCGTCGACGCCCAGATGGGTGACCAGGCGGGCCGTGCGGGGACCGAGCACCGAGACCAGGACGCCCTCGGCGCGCGCGGCGGCGGCCAGGGCGTGCGCGTCCATCGACGCCTTGGTCAGGTCCAGCGGCACCAGGTTGGTCCGCACGGTCGTGGCCAGCACCCCGAACGGGGCGATCGCCTCGGCCAGCCGGGCCGCCTTCGCGTGGTCGTCGGCGAGCCGTTCGACGTGGTGGGCGAGTGCGTACCGGCCGGCGGCGGCCAGGATGCCCGCCTGCCGCATCCCGCCGCCCATCCGCTTGCGGACGAACCGGGCCCGCTCGATCTTGTCGGCGCTGCCGACGACCAGCGAGCCGACGGGCGCGCCGAGCCCCTTGGAGAGGCAGACCGACAGCGTGTCGAAGAGGGCGCCGTACTCGGCCAGCGGCACGCCGTCGGCGACGTGCGCGTGCCAGATCCGGGCGCCGTCGCAGTGCAGCGCGACCTGCGCGTCGTCGGCGATCCGGCGCAGCTCGCGCAGGGTGGCCAGCGGGATCACCCCGCCGCCGCCCCGGTTGTGGGTCTGCTCGACGGCGATCGCCCGGGTGGGCACCGCCCAGTAGCCGTCCGGGCGGACCATCGCGGCGACCGCGTCCGGGTCGACGTCCGCGCCGACCGCCGGCCAGGTCCGCGAGGAGATGCCGCCGTACGCCGCGGCGGCCCCGATCTCGTACGTCACCACGTGCGCGTCGGCGTCGCAGAGCAGCTCGTTGCCCGGCGGCACCACCAGTTGCAGGGCGATCTGGTTGGCCATCGACCCGCTCGGGGCGAACAGCGCCGCCTCGTGCCCGAACAGCGCGGCGACCTCCGCCTCCAGCGCGTTGACGGTCGGGTCCTCGCCGTAGACGTCGTCGCCGACGTCGGCGCCCGCCATCGCCTCCCGCATCCCCGGCGTGGGCCGGGTGACGGTGTCCGAACGAAGATCGACAAACGCGTCAGCCACGGCCACTCCCGCGTCAGCCACGGAGCATCTCCGCCACGAGGAACGCCAGCTCCAGCGACTGCTGGGTGTTCAGTCGCGGGTCGCAGGCGGTCTCGTACCGGCCGGGCAGGTCGAGGTCCTCGATGCCCTGGGCACCGCCGAGGCACTCGGTGACGTCCTCACCGGTCAGCTCGACGTGCAGGCCGCCGGGGTGGGTCTCCAGGCCCCGGTGCACCTCGAAGTAGCCGAGCACCTCGTCGACGATGCGGTCGAAGTGCCGGGTCTTGTAGCCGTTGGACGACTCGTGCGTGTTGCCGTGCATCGGGTCGCACTGCCAGACGACCTTGGCGCCGGCGGCGGTCACCTTCGCCACGATCGGCGGCAGGGCGTCGCGGACCCGGTGGTTGCCCATTCGGCTGATCAGGGTGAGCCGGCCGGGGACGTTCTCCGGGTTGAGCTTCTCGCAGAGCTCGATCGCCTCGTCCGGGGTCGTCGTCGGGCCGAGCTTCACGCCGATCGGGTTGGCGATGCGGGAGATGAAGTCGATGTGCGCCCCGTCGATCTGCCGGGTGCGCTCGCCGATCCAGAGGAAGTGCCCCGACAGCCCGTACGCCCGGCGGTCGGAGACCCGGGTCAGCGCCCGGTCGTACTCCAGGGCGAGGGCCTCGTGCGAGCAGTAGAGGGTGACGGTGCGCAGCGCCTCGTCGTCGGTCATCCCGCAGGCCCGGATGAAGGCCAGCGCCCGGTCGATCTCGCGGGCGATCGCCTCGTAGCGCTCGCCGGCCGGGGAGTTCTTGACGAAGCCCTTGTTCCAGTCGTGCACCGCGTGCAGGTCGGCCAGCCCGCCGGCCAGGTACGCGCGGAGCATGTTCATCGCGGCGGCCGAGTTCGCGTACGCCCGGATCATGCGCTGCGGGTCGGCGGCCCGGGCCTCCGGCGTCGCCTCCAGCGAGTTGATCATGTCGCCGCGGTAGGCGGGCAGGCCGCGCGCGTCGGTCGGCAGCGACCGGGGCTTGGTGTACTGCCCGGCGACCCGCGCCACCTTGACCACCGGCAGCGAGGCGCCGTAGGTGAGCACGATCGCCATCTGGAGCAGGGTGCGGGCGTTGGCCAGCAGGTGGCTCTCGGTGTTGTCGACGAAGGTTTCCGCGCAGTCGCCGCCCTGGAGCAGGAACGCCTTGCCCTCGCACACCAGCGCCAGCCGCTGCCGCAGCTGGTCGACCTCGTAGGGCGCCACCACCGAGGGCACGGTGTCGAGCACCTTGCAGACCTCGGCGACGCCGGCCGGGTCCGGCCAGGGCGGGGTCTGCGCGCGCGGCAGCTCCCGCCAGCGGTCGAGGCCGAGGGCCGCGTCCTCGGCGGAGTCGACGGTCGGACGGCTGGTCTGCAGCCCAGGGCTGCCCACCGCGGGATGGCTCAGCTGATGCCACTCATGGCCCATGACATTAAGCGTACGGCGACCGCGCACGCGGCCTGTCGCCGAGGGGGATGGTTCCGGCAGGTGAGAGCCGGCTCACCCCGACACGGGCGAGGCGGGGGCGGCCGGGGAGGCGGCGTTGCCGCCCGGCGCCTCGGCGGCGATGCACCAGTCGGCGCCGTCGCGGGTGACCGTGAACAGCAGCGGCCGGGTGATCGTGCGGGAGCCGGCGGCGACCGAGACCGACGTGCTCACCTCCTGGCCCCGGGGGCCCGAGCGGATGTCGGTGATCTCGGCCCGCGGCACGGTGAAGTGGTCGGCGAAGTCGCCGTTGGGGCCGGTCGCGGCGGCGTCGAAGCTCTCCTGGAGGGCCGCGCAGAGCTGGCTGCGCCCGGCCGCCACGTCCTTGGCGGTCATCGCGTCGAGGTAGGCCTGCACCCGCTCCCGCGACTTCGCGGTGGCCTCCTCGGCCGGGGCGCGCCCGGGCCTGGTCGCCGGGTCCTCCTCCTCGCCGATGCCGCAGCCGAGCAGTGCGAGGGGCAGGATCCCGAGCAGTACGACGCCCGCCGCCAGCCTTCCGCGCCTCGCGCGCATCGCCACCTCCGTCGCCGTGGGCATCGAGCCCGTTGCGCGGCGAGTCTGTCACATCGACACACGTGCCCCGACGCCGCCGCGCCAGGAACCGGGCGATCCGGGCACCGACCGCGCACGGCGGCGGGGAGGGACCGGTGCGTGGTCCCTCCCCGCCGTGTGGGTGGTGCGTCGGCCCTCGGCTCAGCCGAGACCGCCCTTGATGGCGCCGATCAGCTCGCCGTTGCCGGTGTCACCGGAGAGCTCCCAGAAGAACGCGCCACCGAGGCCCTGGTTCTTCGCGTACGTCATCTTGCCGTTGATCGTGGCGGGGGTGTCGTAGCTCCACCAGTTGCTGCCGCACTTGGCGTACGCCGTGCCGGCGATGGTCCCGGTGGCCGGGCAGGTGTTCTTGAGGACCTTGTAGTCCTCGATGCCCTGCTCGTAGGTGCCCGGCGCCGGGCCGGTGGCGGTGCCACCCGGCGCGGTCTGGGTCACCCCGGTCCACCCCCGGCCGTAGAAGCCGATGCCGAGCAGCAGCTTGTCCGACGGGATGCCCTTGCTCTTGAGCTTCTGGATCGCCGCGTCCGACCAGAAGCCCTGCTGCGGGATGCCGGCGTACGAGGTGAGCGGGGAGTGCGGGGCGGTGGGGCCCTGCGCGTTGAAGGCGCCGAAGTAGTCGTACGTCATCGGCATGATCCAGTTGAGGTGCGGCGCGGCGCCGGCGTAGTCGGTGGCGTCGATCTTGCCGCCGTTGCTGCCGTCGGCCGTGATCGCGGCGGTGACCAGCGCGGAGGAGCCGAACTTCGAGCGCAGCGCGCTGACCACGTTCTTGAAGGCGTTCGGGCCGCTGCTGTCACAGGTGAGCCCGCAGGCGTTCGGGTACTCCCAGTCGACGTCGATGCCGTCGAAGACGTCCGCCCAGCGCGGGTCCTCGACCAGGTTGTGGCAGCTCTCGGCGAACGCGGCCGGGTTCTGCGCGGCCTGGGTGAAGCCGCCGGACCAGGTCCAGCCGCCGAAGGACCAGATCACCTTCAGGTTCGGGTACATCTTCTTGAGCTTGCGCAGCTGGTTGAAGCTGCCGCGCAGCGGCTGGTCCCAGGTGTCGGCGACACCGTCGACGCTGTCCGCCGCGGTGTAGGCCTTCTCGTAGTCGGCGTAGCTGTCACCGATGGTGCAGCGGCCGCCGGTGGTGTTGCCGAAGGCGTACAGGATGTGGGTCAGCTTGGCGGCCGAGCCGCTGGTGTGGATGTTCTTCACGTGGTAGTTGCGGGCGTAGACGCCCCACTGCGCGAAGTAGCCGACGACCTTCTTGCCGCCCGGGCCCGGCGGCGGGGTGGTGGGCGGGGGCGTGGTCGGCGGCGCGGTGGTGGGCGGCGCCGTGGTCGGCGGGGTGGTGGTCGGCGGCGCGGTGGTGGGGGGCGGGGTGCCGCCGCCGCACGGCGCGCCGTTGATCGTGCAGTTCAGCGGCGCCTTGTACGCGCCGGTGCCGTTGTAGCCCCAGCTGAACGAGGCGCCCGCCGCGATCGGGCCGGCCCAGCTCTTCTTCACCGCGACGTAGTGGTCGCCGGTACGCGTGACGTCGGCGTCCCAGGAGCTGCTGATGCTGGTGCCCGACGGCAGGTCGAACTCGATGCGCCAGGTGCTCACCGGGGCGCTCGTCCCGTTGGTGACGGTCACCCGCGTCTCGTGACCGGTCCCCCAGTCCTGCGCCTTGGCGAAACCGGCGGTCACGCTGCCGGCGCCGAACGCACTGGCCATCGGGACCGTGGCGGCGGTCACCGCCATCACGGCGCCGACCCAGAGGGCCCGGCGGAGCGATCTCTTCATGCGGCGTCTCCCTAAACAGTTAGGAAACTTTCCAAATTGATGGTGAGACGCTACTCACGTCGTCATCGCTTCGTCAAGATGTGCATCTATCGATTTCCACTGGGAGCGTGACCAGCCCTCCCAGCGGGCGCCGACCGGCGACTGGCGGTAGCCGGGCGGTGGCCCGGCGCCCATCCGGGGCGACGCGTAGCCTCGGGCCCATGACCGTCTTCGACATCCCGATCGACGCCCTGACCGGCGGCCCGGCCGACCTCGCGCAGTACCGCGGGCGCGCACTGCTGGTGGTCAACGTCGCCTCCCGCTGCGGCCTCACCCCGCAGTACGCCGGACTCCAGGCACTGCACGACGAGTACGCCGACCGCGGCCTGGTGGTGCTCGGCGTGCCCTGCAACCAGTTCGCCGGCCAGGAGCCGGGCAGCGCCGCCGAGATCAGCGACTTCTGCCAGGCCAACTACGGGGTGAGCTTCCCGCTGACGGAGAAGGTCGACGTCAACGGCCCCGGCCGCCACCCGCTCTACGCGGCGCTGGTGGGCACGGCCGACGCCGACGGCCACAGCGGCGACGTGCGGTGGAACTTCGAGAAGTTCCTCGTCGCCCCGGACGGCACGGTGGCGGCCCGCTTCGCGCCGACCGTCGAGCCCGGCGCGGCCGAACTGCGCGCCGCGATCGAGAAGGCGCTGCCGGCTGCGACCTGAGGGCCAGCCCGCCTCGACCGGCTGGCCCAGGGCGACCGCGCCGCCGCCGTGCCACCGGGTGCCGGCCGGACTACGATCGGCGACACCTGGGATGGTCCGGGCGGAGGGGGGCGGGATGTTCTTCGCGGTGCAGGAGTCGCCCGCCGCACCGGGCCGGATCCCGCCCGAGCACCACGTCAGCATCCAGGGCCCGCTCGACGCCGGGCGGGTGGTGCTCGACGCCGCCGTGCCCGACGACGTGCTGCGCGACCACGGCCGGCTGCGGCACCTTCCGCCGGCTCCCGAGCACCTCGACGGCCCGGGGCGGCACCGATTCGCGCTGGAGCACCTGCTCGCCCGGATCGACGGGGCGACGCCCTACATCCGGGTGTCGCCCGAGGACCTGCCGCCGTTCGTCTGGCCGCTCTTCGCGGCGGCCAGACCTGTGGTGTTCGTCTGGACCGACCCCGCGACCGGCGACCGCGTCGAGCGGGTGGTGGTGGCGGTCCGGCGCATTGTCGACCAACCGGGTGGGGAATACCGTCGCCGCGAGCGGAGTTGGGAACCGGCATGACAACTGTGGGACTGATCGGCAGTGGACACATCGGCGGCACGGTGGCGCGGCTGGCGGTGGCCGCCGGCTACGACGTGGTGCTGAGCAACTCGCGCGGCCCGGAGACCCTCAAGGACCTCGTCGAGGAGCTGGGCCCCCGCGCGCGGGCGGCCACGGCCCGGGAGGCCGCGGAGGCCGGCGACCTGGTGGTCGTCACCATTCCGCTGAAGGCGTACCGGGACGTGCCCGTCGAGCCGCTCGCCGGCAAGCTCGTGCTCGACACCAACAACTACTACCCGCAGCGGGACGGACAGATCTCCGAGCTCGACTCGGGCTCCACCACCAGCAGCGAACTGCTCCAGCGGCACCTGCCGCAGTCGCGGGTGGTCAAGGTGTTCAACAACATCTTCTTCAAGCACCTGCACACGCTGGCCCGGCCGACCGGCGCCGCCGACCGCAGCGCGCTGCCCATCGCCGGCGACGACGCGGGCGCGAAGGCGGAGGCCACGGCCTTCCTGGACCGGCTCGGCTACGACGCCGTCGACGCCGGCACGCTCGCCGAGAGCTGGCGCTACCAGCCGGACACCCCGGCGTACGGGACGATCTACTCCGCCGACCCGGCGGACTGGGAGCGCGAGGCGCCGGCCGACGCCGCCAAGGTGCGCGCCGCGCTGACCGAAGCCACCCGCTGAACCCCCGTCCCGGCGGCCACCGCGCGGCACGGTCGCGCCGCGGCTGACCGGGCGCCGGGAACGCGGGCCCGCCGGGCCGACCGGGCGCGGGCCCGGCCGGTCGCCTCACGGACGGTGCGACCGGCCGGGCCGGGCTAGGCTGCGACCGTGCGGCTCACCACCGTGGACGACATCAGCACGGCCGAGCGGCGCATCGCGGGACGGGTCGTACGCACCCCGTTGCTGTCCTGCCGCCGCCTCGGCGACCCGCTGCGGCTCGACCTCGCCGTCAAGGCGGAGAACCTCCAGCACACCGGCAGCTTCAAGGTGCGGGGCGCGCTCAACGCGCTGCTCGCCCGCGTCGAACGGCAGGGGGCACCCGCCGGGCTGACCGCCTTCTCCGCCGGCAACCACGCGGCGGCGGTGGCCTTCGCCGGCCGCGCCTTCGGTCTGCCGACCGTCGTCTGCATGCCGCCGCACGCGGTGCCGACCAAGGTCGAGACGGTCCGCCGGTACGGCGGCGAGGTCGTCCTCACCGACGACCTCGTGGGGACCTGCCAGGCGCTCGCGGCGGAGCGCGGCTACCACCTCCTGCACCCGTTCGACGACCCGGACGTCATCGCCGGTCAGGCCACCGTCGGCAGGGAGATCCTGGCCGACGGCCCGCCGCCGGAGCTGGTCCTCGTGCCGGTGGGCGGCGGCGGGCTGATCAGCGGGGTGGCGTCGGCCCTACGGGCGGCCGCCCCGGGCACGCGCGTCGTCGGCGTCGAGCCGGTCACCGCCAACGCCCTCGGCCACGCGCTGCGCACCGGAGGCGACGCCCTCGCGGCGCGACCCGTGTCGATCGCCGACGGGCTGGCGGCCCCGTTCGCCGGGCGGCACACGCTGGCGCACGCCCGCGCGCTGGTGGACGAGATGGTCGAGGTGTCCGAGGAGGACATCCGGGCCGCCTGGTGGGAGCTGCTGGACGCCACGAAGCTCCTGGTCGAGCCGTCCGCCGCCGTCACGCTCGCCGCGTTGCGGGCCGGCCTGGTCGACGCCGGGCCGGGCACCCGTACCGTGCTGGTGCTCAGCGGCGGCAACGTCTCCCCGGCCACGCTCGCGTCCCTGGCCTGAGCGCCGCCGCCGCGTCAGACCGGGCGGCGGCCGGCGAAGCCGCACTCCATCCGGTGGTACCAGCGCACGTCGCTGTCCCCCTCCAGCCAGCACCAGAGCACCGGCCGGCCGTCGCGCTCGCCGGGAAAGTCGAGCAGCACCGGCGCGATGCCCTTGACCTGGATGTCGTGCGAATGCAGCTCCTCGACGAGGGCGTGCAGCCGCGCCTCCAGGCCCTTCACCTCGGCGAGTCCGCCGAGCGGGCTGGCGCCCCGGTCGGCCAGGTCGACGCGCAGCTCGGCCAGGTCGGCCCGCAGCCGGATCAGCTCGTCGACGCGGGGGCGCAGGGTGGCGATCAGGTGGCGGGCCTGGGCGAGGGTGAACACGGGGCCAGTATGGGGCACCCGACGCTCCGGGCGTGCCCGGTCCGACACCGGCACGGCCGTCCCGCCACGGCTCCGGACGGCACCGACTTTGTAGCTAACCTTCCTTGACGGGGCATCCACGTGTAGCTAAGTTTCGACCAAACCGACGGGAGGGGCGACATGGAGCGTAGGAAGTTCCTGGCCGGAGCGGGTGCGGTGACCGTGGGCGCGGTCGCGGCGACGGCCCCCGGCGCGGCCGGTCACGCCGCGCCCGGCATCCGCCACGTGGAGACCGGGCTCGACGTGCTCGTACGCTCCGACTTCGCCGACCTCGCCGGCCAGCGGGTGGGTGTGATCTCGAACCCCACCGGCGTGGACTCGGACTACCGGCACCTGGTCGACCTGATGCACGCCTCCGGCTCGGTGCGGCTGGCCGCCGCGTTCGGCCCCGAGCACGGCTTCCGCGGCTCGGCGCAGGCCGGCGGCAGCGAGGGCACCGGCGTCGACGCCCGCACCGGGATCACCGTCTACGACGCGTACGGGGCCTCGCTGGCCAAGTGGGAGTCCATGTTCACCCAGGCCGGCGTCGACACCGTCGTCTTCGACATCCAGGACGTCGGCGCCCGCTTCTACACGTACATCTGGACGATGTACACCTCGATGATGGCCGCGGCCCGCGTCGGCAAGCGCTACGTGGTGCTGGACCGGCCGAACCCGGTCGGCGGGCGGGCCTACGGGCCGATGATGACCGCCGGCTACACCTCCGGGGTGGGCCTGAAGGAGATCGTCCAGCAGCACGGCATGACCGTCGGCGAGCTGGCCCGGTTCTTCAACGCCGAGTTCCTGCCCGCCGCGGCCGGCCGCAAGGTCGACCTGCACGTCGTGGAGTGCCGGCACTGGAAGCGCGACAAGCTGGCCGCCGACACTGACCTGCCCTGGGTGCTGCCCAGCCCGAACATGCCCACCACGGACACCGCGCTGGTCTACCCGGGCACCGGTCTGTTCGAGGGCGTCGCGTCGCTCACCGAGGGCCGGGGCACCTGCAAGCCGTTCGAGCTGATCGGCGGGCTGGCCGACGACTTCGACTACCACTGGTCCGACCGGCTCAACGCCCGCGAGCTGCCCGGCGTCGAGTTCCGCGAGGCGTACTTCACGCCGACGTCCGCCGGGCAGAAGCCCGCGCTGCTCAACAAGCTCTGCGCGGGGGTCGAGGTCAAGGTCGTCGATCGGGCGACGTACGACCCGATCCGCACGGCGGTCGCGATGCTGGTGGAGGCGCACAAGTACGAGGCGTTCGCGTGGCGGCGCGACTCGTGGGACGCCGTGCGGCCGTACTGGATCGACAAGCTGACCGGGTCACCTCGCCTGCGCACGATGATCGACGCGGGCGCCGACGTGGACGACGTGGTGGGCGCCTGGGCCGACGAGCTGGCGGACTTCAACCGTCGACGCGAGCCCCACCTGCTCTACCGGTGATCTCGCCGGCCAGGACGCCGACCCGGGCGAGAGGATCGGCCGGGTCGGCATCGTCTTCAGTGGTGGGGCCCGGCGCCACCGATCGCGGCCACGTCCTCGCGGGGAAGAGTCAGTCGGCCTGGGCCGCCAGTTCGCGGGCGCGGTCGCGGGCCGCTTCCAGCGCGGCGAGCAGCGCCGCGCGTACGCCGTGCTTCTCCAGCTCGCGCACGGCGGAGATGGTGGTGCCGGCGGGCGAGGTGACCGCCTCGCGCAGCTTCACCGGGTGCTCGCCGGAGTCGCGCAGCATCACCGCCGAGCCGATCGCGGTCTGCACGATCAGCTCGTGCGCGACCTGCCGGGGCAGGCCGAGCAGGATGCCGGCGTCGATCATCGCCTCGACGAGCAGGTAGAAGTACGCGGGCCCGGAGCCGGAGAGAGCGGTGACGGCGTCCTGCTGCGACTCGGGCACCCGGACGGTCGACCCGAGCGGCTTGAACATCTCCTCGGCCAGCGCCAGGTGCGCCCCGGTGGCGTGCGCGCCGGCGGAGATCGCGGTCATGGCCTCATCGACCAGGGCCGGGGTGTTGGTCATCACCCGCACCACGGGCGTGCCCTCGGGCAGCCGGCGGTTGAAGAAGCTGGTCGGCAGGCCGGCGCAGAGCGAGATGACCAGCTTGTCGGCGGGCACCTTCGGCCCGATCTCGTCCAGCAGCGTCGCCGCGTCCTGCGGCTTGACGGAGACGGCGAGCACCTCCGCCTCGTCCACCGCCGTCAGGTTGTCCACCACCCGGACCCCGTAGCGGGCGGTCAGCTCCTCGGCGCGGGCGGGCCGGCGGGCGGTGGCCAGCAGCCGGTCCACGGGCCAGCCCGAGCGCAGCAGCCCGGAGAGCATCAACTCGCCGATCTTGCCGGCCCCGATGACCGCGACCGTGTGCACCGTACCCGCCATCGCCGTCGTACCCCCTCGCCGTGAGCCGGCGTCGCGACGGGCTGGACGGCCCGCCGCGACGCCGCGGATGGATCAGCTGCCGAAGAAGACCTCGGCCTCGGCGTACCGCTCCAGCGGCACGGTCTTCAGCTCGCGGGTGGCGTCGGCCAGCGGAACGCGGACGATGTCCGTGCTCTGCATGGCGACCATCTTGCCCCAGTCGCCCTCGTGGACGGCGTCGATCGCCTGGAGGCCGAGCCGGGTGGCGAGCACCCGGTCGAAGGCGCTCGGGGTGCCGCCGCGCTGGATGTGCCCCAGCACGACGGTGCGGGCCTCCTTGCCGGTCTTGGCCTCCAGCTGCTCGGCGAGCCACTGGCCGATGCCGCCGAGGCGGACGTGGCCGAACGCGTCGAGCTCCTGGTTGTGCAGGACCATCTGGCCGTCGAGCGGCTGGGCGCCCTCGGCGACCACGACGATCGGGGCGTACTGGTGCTGGAAGCGCTTCTCGACGTAGCCGGCGACCTGCTCGACGTCGAACTGCCGCTCCGGCAGCAGGATCACGTTGGCGCCGCCGGCCAGGCCGGCGTGCAGGGCGATCCAGCCGGCGTGCCGGCCCATCACCTCGACGACCAGGGTGCGGTGGTGGCTCTCGGCGGTGGTGTGCAGCCGGTCGATCGCCTCCATCGCGATGTTGACGGCGGTGTCGAAGCCGAAGGTGTAGTCGGTGGCGCCGAGGTCGTTGTCGATCGTCTTCGGCACGCCGATCACGTGCACCCCGAGCTCGTGCAGCTTGGTGGCCACACCGAGGGTGTCCTCGCCGCCGATCGCGATGAGCGCGTCCACGCCCTGCGCGGCGAGGTTGTCCTTGATCCGCTCGACGCCGTTCTCGATCTTGAAGGGGTTGGTCCGGGACGAACCGAGGATGGTGCCGCCGCGCGGCAGGATGCCGCGGACCTCCGCGATGCCCAGGGGGCGGGACAGGCCCTCCAACGGACCCTTCCAGCCATCCCGGAAACCCACGAACTCGTGGCCGTAGCTGGCGACGCCCTTGCGGACCACCGCCCGGATGACCGCGTTGAGACCTGGGCAGTCGCCGCCGCCGGTGAGCACGCCGATACGCATGATCGCTCATCCTCCTGGAGCATCAGGTGAAGCCCGATTTGCCCCAGGATATGTGTCGGATCAGACCATCGGCGCCGTTGCCGGCCCGGGGCGGGCCGTCAGTGCGCACTGTAGTCGCCGCGGGCGTGCGCCGACACCGCGCCCCGGGCCGGTCCCACCGGCCGGTCGGCCTACCGGTCAGTAGCTGACCTCGTGGTTCTCCCCCGCCTTCGGCGGCTTGCCGGTCACCGCGGCCTTGGCGTACCCGAACAGGTTGACCATCGTGCTCGACGGAGAGTCCCAGTACTCCGCGGAGCCGGCGTGCACCCTGATCAGGGTGAGCCCGGGCGTCTCCAGCCCGTCCGGGAACCACGCCTTGAGCACCGGACTCCACAGCTCCTCGGCCTTCGCCCGGTCGTAGCCCTCCCGGGCCGTGCCCGCGACCGACACCCAGGCGTTGCGCCGGGAGTCGGAGAAGGAGACGTTGACCTCGGGGTTCACGCGGATCTGCCGGACCTTGGCGGAGTCGGCGTACGCGAAGAACCACAGGTCGCCGTCGAACTCCGCCTCCTGGAGTCCCATCGGGCGGCTCACCAGCCGGCCGTCCACGGCACTCGTGGTCAGCATGCAGATGCGGGCCTCGCGGACCAGTTCGGTGACCCGACGCCGGGCCTCGTCGGCGCTGGTCGGTTCGTTGCTCATGGGGCTCTCCCTCACATCGGCTCGACGTCGCACCGGTGCCCGGGACAGAACCGACCAAACCTACGAACCGGTCATCGCCCGCCACCGGGCCAGGTTGTGCCGGGCGTCGACCAGGGCGTCGTGCCGCGCCGCGTCGGCGTCCGGCAGCGGCGGCCGGCCCCGGTCGTCCCAGAGCTGACGCAGGTCCTTGGTGAACCGGGGGATCTCCCGGGGCAGCGCCGGCATGGCGCCCCACAACTGCGCCAGGGCCACGTGGTCGTACGCGGCGTACCAGGCCCACAGCTCCAACTGCTCGCCCGGGCGGTCGCGGACCGGCTCGACGAGGAAGTCGTACAGCTCGTCGCGGATGCGCTCGCGCGAGCGCCAGGCGCGGTTGGCCGGGGAGGGCAGCTTGTCGAGCACGTTGCGGCGCACCCAGGGCACGGCCCGCGAGTCGTCGAACTCGGTCGAGACGGCGTAGAACTCGCGGCCGTACTCGTCGACGACGCCGATCGACACCAGGTCGACGAGCCGGCCGTCCTCGATGAACTCGCAGTCGTAGAAATAGCGGTAGACCATCACCGGCCATCCTCGCCCACGCCCGTCACGCCCGGCCCACCGGGGCGGGCGGGACCGCCGCTCCGGCGGTGCCGACGTCCGCCGCCAGGCCGGTCGCCGCAGCTCGGGAGTGTCACGGAAGTGCTTCGAGGGGTGTACAGCAAGCGACGGGAGCGTCATGATCTGATGTGTACCGCTACCGGACGCCGAACCGGTGTCAGTTCACCTCGTCGAGGGCCTTCAGGTTCACCCGGTGAGCGAGTTGTGGTCCTTGACCGGGGAGGGGTTGGGCCGTGGAGATGCGCCTACCGGAGCCGGGCGACGCGCTCACGGGTGTGGAGATGTTCGCCGGGCTGGAGCCGGAGGTCCGCCAGCGGGTGATCGCCGCAGCGGTGCCCCGCACGTACCGCAAGGGTCAGCTGCTCTTCGTCGAGAACGACCCCGGCGAGTCCCTCATCGTCCTGCGCCGGGGCGCGGTCGCGGTCTTCCGCACCGCGCCGACCGGCGAGCGCGCGGTGCTGTCGGTCATCCGTCCGCCGGACGTGCTGGGCGAGGTCTCCCTGCTCGACGCCTCCACCCGGTCCGCCTCGGCCGAGGCGATCGAGGACTGCCAGGCGCTCGCGCTGTCCCGGGGCGCCTTCATGGAGCTGGTGCACTCCAACCCGCGCATCCTCGACGCGGTGATGCGCTCGCTCGGTGGGCTGATCCGCCGGCTGACCGAGCAGAACGCCGACCACGTCTTCCTGGACCTGCCCGGCCGGGTGGCCAAGACCCTGGTGCGGCTGGCCGGCGAGAGCCAGGCCCCGATGATCACCATCGAGCTCAACCAGAGCCAGCTCGCCGAGATGGCCGGCGGCTCGCGGCAGAGCGTCAACCAGGCCATCGGGTCGTTCGCCAACCGGGGTTGGCTGCGTACGGAGGGCCGGCGCATCGTGGTCACCGACGTGGCGGCGCTGCGGCGCCGCGCCGGCATGAGCGAGCGCTGAGGCGTACGCGGAAAAGGGCCGGAGCAGTCGCTCCGGCCCTTTTGCGCGCGTGGGGTGTCAGGGAGTGTTGCTGCCCGGGCCGACCCAGTTGGTGCTGCCCGGCCCGACCCACTCCGTGCCGTCCTTGCCACCGCCGGACTGCTCGCTGACGATGCCCTGCGCCTGGAGCGCGGCCAGCGTGGCGGCGTCCACGTCGACGGAGTCGCCGGCGAGGTGGCTCACCCCGTTGCCGTCGGTCCAGTCGCTCTGCAACATCACGTACACCATCGGGAATCCCCCTGTGGTCAATGGTCGACAATCAGCCGCCTGACTGTAACGGCAGGACCGGCCGGTGGACTGTCCACAAACCAACAGCCCGGTACCCGACAGCAGGGCGGACGGCGATACTGACACCACAACGGTGCCGATCCCGGCGCCGGCGGGACCGCCAGTGGAGGGTGTCATCGCCACGCAGTGTGACCGCTGTGGACGTACGGCCGCCGCGGGCGACCGCTTCTGCGGCGGCTGCGGCAACGAGCTGGGCGCGGTGTGTCCGCACTGCCTGCGCCCACTCGCCCGGGACGTGGCGTTCTGCACCTCCTGCGGCGCTGCCCGGCCGGGCAGCGAGCGGCAGGCGGCCCCGCAGGAGGACCGCCGCCGGGTCAGCGTGCTCTTCGTCGACCTCATCGACTTCACCCCGTACGTCGAGCGGGCCGACCCGGAGCTGGTCCGGGGCATGCAGACCGGGTTCTTCTCGGCCGCCCGCCGCGTCGTGGGCCAGTACGGCGGGGTGGTGGAGAAGTACATCGGCGACGCGGTGATGGCCCTGTTCGGCGCGCCCGTGGCCACCGAGACCGACGCGCTGCGCTGCGTGCGGGCCGGCCTGGAGCTGCAACGGGTGCTGACCCGCTTCGCCCCCACCGGCGCGGAGGCGCTGCGCTTCCGGGTCGGGGTGGCCACCGGCGAGGCGCTGGTCGACGTGGCCGCCGCCCGCGACGGCGGCCAGGCGATCGTGGCCGGCGACGTGGTCAACACGGCCTCCCGGATGCAGTCCGTCGCCCCGCCCGGCGGGGTGCTGGTCTGCGGCGTGACGCACGCCCTCACCCGGGACGCCATCCGCTATTCCGAGCAGCCGCCGGTGACCCTGCGCGGGCGGTCGACGACGACCGAGGTGTGGCTGGCCCTGTCGCCGGTACGCCGGCAGCCGACCGACCGGCAGCCGGACGTCACGCCGCTGATCGACCGCGAACACGAGCTGGGCATGCTGGTCAACGCCCTGCACCGGTCGTTGCGCGACCGGCGCCCGCAGGTGGTGACGGTCTTCGGCCGGGCCGGGCTGGGCAAGAGCCGGCTGGTCCGGGAGCTGTACCGGCACGTGGACCAGTTGGTCGACGAGCCGCTGACCTGGCGCATCGGGCGGTGCCCGCCGTTCGGCGAGAACGTGACGTTCGCGGCGCTGGCCGACATCGTCAAGTCCGAGGCCGGCATCCTGGACACCGACCCGGCGTCCAGCGCCGCCCAGCGGCTCGCCTCCGCCGTCGGCGAGCTGGTCGGCCCGGGCGAGCGGCAGCGCCTCGTCGACGCCCTGCGGCCGATGGTGGGCCTGCCGGGCACGCCGCTGCCGGCCGAGGAGACCGAGTCGGCGTGGCGGCGCTTCCTGCTGGCCCTCGCCGCCCGGCGACCGACCGTGCTGGTCTTCGAGGACCTGCACTGGGCCGACGACGCGATGCTGCGCTTCGTGGAGCTGCTCGGCACCGCCGCCCGGGACGTGCCGCTGCTGCTGCTCTGCACCGCCCGGCCCGAACTCGTCGACCGGGACCCGAGCTGGGCGGGGACGATCACCGGCTCGGTGACCATCACCCTGCCCCCGCTGCGCGACACGGGCATCGCGGCGCTCTACGCCCACATGTTCGGCCGGGCGGCCTTCTCCGCCGACATGCTCACCCCGCTGATCGAGGTGGCCGGCGGCAACCCGCTCTACGCCCACGAGTACGTGCGGATGCTGATCGAGCAGGGCGCGCTGCGCCAGTCCGGGCGGGGCTGGTCGCTGGAGAAGCACCTCGACCTGCCGATGCCGGAGAGCGTGCACGCCGTCATCGCCAACCGCATCGACCTGCTCGACGCCAAGGAACGCACGGTGCTGCTGACCGCCGCCGTGGTCGGCGTGCAGTTCTGGCCGGGGGCCGTGGCCGCCGCGCTCGGGCAGCCCGTCGAGTCGGTGGAACGCGCGCTGCGCCGGCTGGAGCAGCGCGACTTCGTGCACGAGCAGGCCGCCTCCACGATGGCCGGCCAACCGGAGTACCGGTTCCGGCACGTGCTGGTGCGCGACGTCTGCTACCAGCGGCTGCCGCGTACCGAGCGGGTGGCGCGGCACGAGCGGACGGCGCAGTGGCTGGACATGCTCTCGCAGAGCCGGGACACCGACCTGGCCGAGGTGCTGGCCCACCACCGCTGGGCGGCCCACGAGATCGCCCGCACGCTGGGCATGGAGATCGGCCGGTACGCCGGCCCCGCCCGGGCCGCGCTACACCGGGCGGCCCGCCGGGCGTACGCGCTGCACAGCCTCGACGTCGCGGCGAGCCACGCGGGCCGGGCGCTCGGGCTGGCCGACGACACCGACCCGGTCGGCCGGCTCCAGTTGGAGCTGCTCAGCACCGAGATCTCCTTCTACCGCGACGGCAACGGCTTCCTCTCCGGCGGCGGCCCCGAGCAGTTGCAGGCGCTCGCCGACCGGCTGCTGGCGCACGGCGACGACGCCTGCGCGGCGCGCGCCTGGACGCTGCTCGGTCAGGCCGCGTGGCTGCGCGCCGACCGGGCCGCCGCCCTGGCCTGCCTGGACCGGGCCGTGCAGCTGTTCGCCCCGCTGCCGGACAGCCCGCAGAAGGCGGACGCCTACGCCGAGCTGGGCCGGCTGCACATGCTGAACTACGAGCGGGATCCGGCGGTCGCCGCGGCCGAACGGGCGGCGGAGATCGGCGAGCGCCTGGGGCTGACCGAGACCCGCACCAACGCCCGGATCACCTCGGCCATCGCCCGCTACCAGGCGGGCGACCGGTCCGGCCTGGACGATCTGCACAACATCGTCGAGGTCAGCCGCGCCGGCCAGTTGATCGCCCTGCCCCGGGCCATGCAGAACCTCGCCTACGCCGTCTGCGAGGAGGGCGACTGGCTGCGCTCCGACGCCCTGCTCTCGTCGCTGCCGACGCGCAAGGCCAGCGGGCAGACGCTGACCACGAGCTACTCGGCCGAGGCCATGCGCGCCTGGTTCGAGGGCGACTTCGGCCGGCTGCTGGCCGCCGCCGAGGCGTTCGTGGACACCCCGACGGGCAGCTGGGACATGCAGGTCCGTGGCCTGCGCGCCTGCCTGCTGGTGCTGCGCGGCGATCGGGTGCCGCCGGCGCGCTCGCACTCCGACCACGACGCCGCCGCCACGTACAGCGACGACGTGGCGGCCGCGCTGGACGCCGCCCGCCGTGGGGGCTTCCACCGGCCGCACTGGACGATGCTGGGCATGGGCGCGCTCTGCCGGGCCCTTCAGGGGCGCCGTACGGAGGCGACGGCGCTGATCGACGAGCTGGCCGACTCCTGGTCGGCGGTGCCGGCCCTGGCCAGCGGGGAGTGGATCGCGGCGGCCGGCTTCGCGGCCAGCCTCGCCGGGCGGGACGCGGCGGTCCGGGTGCGCGGGATGCTGGACCGGGTGGGTCACCGTACGCCCTGGTCGGAGGCGGCGCGGCGGACGGTGACCGGCGCGTTGGCCGCGGCGGACGGCGACCACCGGCGGGCCGCGGAGCTGCACCTGGCCGGCGCCGAGATCTACGCCGGCATCCCGGACGTGACCGACCGGATGCTCGCGTTGACCTTCGCGACGGTGGAGCTGGAGCGGGCCGGCGAGTCGACGGCGGCCCGCCCGGAGCTGGCCGAGCTGCGCGCCTTCGCGCTGCGCAACGACGCCCCCGTCCTGCTGGACCTGGCCCGCCCTCCGGCGGCGCCCGCCGGCACGGCCGTGGCCTGCTGACGCCGGGGCTGGCGCACCGCGTCGAAGGTGGCACCGTCCGCGCCCGGCGCGGGCCGGTCAGACGGGGACCGGCTCGCGCGGGACGGGGTTGGCGGGCGGGCTCTTGGCCTTCTGGGCGTACATGTCGACGTACTCGCGGCCGGAGAGCTCCATCAGCTCGTACATGATCTCGTCGGTCACCGCGCGCTCGACGAACCGGTCGCCGGCCATTCCGGCGTAGCGGGAGAAGTCCAGCGGCGGGCCGAACCGGATCCGCACCCGGGCGATCTTGGGGATCAGCTTGCCGGGCGGCTGGATCTCGTCGGCGTTGAGCATCGCCGTCGGGACCACCGGGGCGCCGCTCTCCAGGGCCAGCCGGGCCACGCCGGTCTTGCCCCGGTAGAGCCGCCCGTCCGGCGAGCGGGTGCCCTCGGGGTAGATGCCGGCGATGCCCCCGCCGCGCAGCACCCGCAGCTGGGTGTCCAGCGCCGCGCGGGCCGCCCGGCCGCCCGAACGGTCGACCGGGATGGTGCCGGAGCCGACGAAGAACATCTTCGTCAGCCAGCCCTTGACGCCCTTGCCGGTGAAGTACTCGGCCTTGGCGATGAACGTCACCCGTCGCTTCACCACCAGCGGCGTGAAGATCGAGTCGGAGAACGACAGGTGGTTGCTGGCGAGGATCACCGGCCCGGTGTCGGGCACGTGGTGCAGCCCCTCGACCTGCGGGCGGAAGACCAGCCTCAGCAGCGGGCCGAGGAGTACGTACTTCATCAGCCAGTACAGCACCGGCGTCCTTTCCCAGGGGTGGTCGCGACGCCGCCGCGCTCGCCGCGGCTGCGTCGTGGGCATGAGCCTACGAACCCGATGCCGGCGGCCACAACGTGATCCGGCCCGCGGCGCGTCTCCGTCCACCCCGGACCGGTCGGCGGGCGGTGCCGGCCGCCGGACGTCGCCTGCCGACGTACCGCCGTCGGTCGTGGATACGGCCTGGGGCGACGGCCGGTCGCGACACCCGTCGGCCCCGCGCACCGGCCCGCGGCGCCTACGCTCTCAAGGTGCGGATGGCAGGGGCGCGGCGGGAGGCGGGCAGGCTGGTCGGCCTGCCCCGGGCCACGGTGCTGGACCTGCTCATCGGGGCGGCCGTGTCGATCGTCGTGGCGGCGGCGATCACCGCGAACGTGGGCGGGGACCGGGGCCGCGACGTGCCCGCCTACCTGTTCGCCGTCGGGCTCGGCGCGCTCGTGCTGCTGCGCCGCCGCGCGCCGGCGACCGTGCTGGTGGTCAGCGCCGCCGGCCTGGTGGCCTACTACGTGGCCGGCTACCCGCCGGTCGGGCTGGCCCTTCCCCTCGCCGCGGCGCTCTACTCCGCCGCCGAGGCCGGGCAGCTGCGCTGGGCGGTGCTCGTGGGGCTCGGCCTGCTCGTCGTCTCCACC
The DNA here is from genome assembly GCF_900091445.1 of Micromonospora echinofusca. Classification (NCBI taxonomy): domain Bacteria; kingdom Bacillati; phylum Actinomycetota; class Actinomycetes; order Micromonosporales; family Micromonosporaceae; genus Micromonospora; species Micromonospora echinofusca. The sequence goes on along the minus strand of NZ_LT607733.1, from coordinate 1,422,919 downwards.
GCGTTCCGCGCGGTGCAGGGCGCGAGCGTCGCGTACCTCGTCGGCTTCGAGCTGGCCTCCAGCGTGGCCATCATGGCCGCCGCGGTCGCGCTCGGCGACGGGGTCCGCTCCCGGCGGCTGCGGCGCCGCGAGCAACGGTGGCGGCTGCGGCAGCTGGAACGCGACCACGCCCGGGAGGCGGCACGCCGGGTCGAGGAGGAGCGGCTGCGCATCGCCCGGGACCTGCACGACGTGATCGCCCACCACATCTCCGTCATCTCGCTGCACGCCGGTGTGGCCGACGAGGCCCTCGACGACGACCCGGTCGCCGCCCGGGCCGCCCTGGGACACGTCCGTTCGGCCACCACCCAGGTCGTCCGGGAGCTGCGCACCACCCTCGGCCTGCTGCGCGACCCGGCCCGGGCCGAACCCCGCCAGCCGGTGGCGGGACTGGCCCGGCTGGACGACCTGGCCGCCGGCGCGCGGGCCGCCGGGCTGTGCGTCGCCGTGCGCCGGCGGGGCGAGCTGAGCGGACTGCCCGCCGCCGTCGACTCGACCGCCTACCGGCTGGTCCAGGAGGCGCTGACCAACGCCCTGCGCCACGCCGACGCGAGCACCGTCGAGATCGACGTCGTCCGCGGCCCCCGCGCCGTCGCCGTCGCGGTCCGCGACGACGGGCGCGGGCAGCGCGGGGACGCCCCGCGCGGGTACGGGCTCGGCGGCATGCGGGAACGCACCGCCCTGCTCGGGGGCACCGTCACCGCCGGCAACCGGCCCGGCGGCGGTTTCGAGGTACGCGCCGAACTACCCCTGGGAGGGACCACGTGATCCGGGTGGGACTCGTCGACGACCAGCACCTGGTCCGCGCAGGGCTGCGGGCGCTGCTGGACCGGGCGCCGGACATCGAGGTGGTCGGCGAGGCGGGCGACGGCGACGCGGCGTACCGGCTGGCGGTCACCGAGCGGCCCGACGTCCTGCTGATGGACGTCCGGATGCCCGGCACGGACGGCATCGAGGCCACCCGGCGGATCGTCGCCGACGGGCGGCTCACCGGCGTGCGGGTCGTCGTGCTCACCACGTTCGACACGGACGAGTACGTCTTCGAGGCGATCCGGGCCGGCGCGTCCGGCTTCCTGCTCAAGGACACCGGCCCCGACGAGCTGCGGGGCGCGGTACGCGTCGTCCGGGCCGGTGAGGCGCTGCTCTCCCCGGCGGTGACGCGGCGGGTGATGGCGGCGGTGCGCTCCGGCAACCGGGCGCCGGACCCGGCCCGGCTGGGCTCGCTGACCGTCCGGGAGCGGGAGGTGCTGGCCGAGGTCGCCGCCGGCCGGTCGAACGACGAGATCGGGGCCGTCCTGCACATCAGCCCGGCGACCGCCCGCACGTACGTGAGCCGGCTGCTGGCCAAGCTGCACGCGCGGGACCGCTCGCAGCTCGTCGTGGCGGCGTACGAGAGCGGCCTGGTCCGGCCGGGCTCCCCGCCCGACCCGGGCTGACCGTCGTGGCCGCCACCGCCGGCGGCGACGTTCGCGGGCGGCACGACCAGGGTCTCCGTTGAGAAGGATTCAGCAAGAACGGACATAAATCCCTGTCACGACCTGCGGCAGGGCCCTGACTTCGTACGCCGCGCCACAAGGCACTCCCGGAACCGGGTCCGGACGTGTCACGATTCAAGGCACGGCGTGCCGGTCGGCGCCGAGGGGGCTCAGGCGGCCGCGCCGCGGGCGCGTGATGAGGAGGATGTCCGGGTGTCAGCGGGTGGTGCCCGCCGGGGACGGCGGGACAACGGGCTCGACGCGAGCGAGTACGCCGTCGCCGGCGACGTGGATCCGCGCGTCGGCGAGCACCTGCTCGACGTCCTGGCCGCCGGTGGGATCGCCGCCTACCTCCAGCCCTCGGCCGACCTGAACCCGGTCACCCGCACCACCACCGTCCCGGCCCGCCCGGTGGACCGGCTCTACGTCGACCGGTCGCACCTGCGGACGGCGCGCGACTACCTGACCCAGCTCGCCGACGAGACGACGGCCCCCGCGAAGCCCCGCGACGACGAGCCGGACATCGAGGCCGAGTGGGCCCGCATCGTCGCCGGCTTCCACACCACCGCCCCTCGCGGCGGCGACAACCCGTGGCCCGCCGCCGAGGACGTCGACGACCAGCCCGGGCCCGCCGGCGGGCCGGTGACCCTCGGCACGCCCGAGGAGCCCGCCGGGCCGACCGCCACCGACGTTCGCCGGCTGCCGTACGCGGCCGACATCTCGGGCGTCTCCCTCTCCCGGGGCCGCCAGGACGAGCCGTCGCTGCTCGACGGGCTGGACACCTTCGGCGCGGACCTGCCCGACGACGAGGCGGAGGACGAGCGCTACACCCCGCCGCCGCCCCCGCCCCTGCCGCGCTTCTCGAAGTACGCGGTGGTCGGCGTGCTGGCCATGGTGCTCGGTTTCGTGCTCTTCCTGTTCCCGTCGATCTTCCCCGTGGCCGACCCAGGGATCGTCAACCTGTTCGGCTTCACCGGCATCCTGGCCGGCTTCGTCGCGCTGATCTGGCGGCTGCGGCCCGGCGACGACGACGAGCGCGACCCGGACGACGGCGCGGTCGTCTGAGCGCCGCCCGCCGCCGCGTTTCCGCCCGCATTCCGGGACGACGGGCGACCCGGGCCCGGGACGCAACACTGGTGTAACTTACTGTCAGTAGGAATACCGCTGTCCGTCACGTCCCCTGCTGACTGCCCGGTTGTTCCTCCGCTGCGGCGGTCACTCCCCTGCTGATCGGAATGCCCGAGATGCGACAGAGTTCCCTCGTGGTGGTGGCCAACCGCCTGCCCATCGACGACAGTATGGCGCCCGACGGCGCCTGCGAGTGGCGCCGCAGCCCCGGCGGCCTGGTCAGCGCCCTCCATTCCCTCCTGCGGCACACCCCGGCGACGTGGGTCGGGTGGGCCGGCGGCACCGGCCCGGCGCCCGCCCTGCCCGACGTCGACGGCGTCCGGATGCACACCGTCGCGCTGAGCGCCGACGACCTGCGCGACCACTACGAGGGCTTCGCCAACGCGACCCTCTGGCCGCTCTACCACGACTCGGTGGAGCAGCCCGAATACCACCGGCGCTGGTGGGAGGCGTACCAGCGGGTCAACCAGCGGTTCGCCGAGGCCACCGCCGACGTGGCCGAACCCGGCGCGGTGGTCTGGGTGCAGGACTACCACCTGCAACTGGTGCCGGGCCTGCTGCGTCAGCTGCGGCCCGACCTGCGCATCGGCTTCTTCCTGCACGTGCCGTTCCCACCACCGGAGCTGTTCATGCAGCTGCCGCGCCGGGCCGAACTGCTGCGCGGGATGCTCGGCGCCGACCTGGTCGGCTTCCAGCGCTCCCAGGCCGCGCACAACTTCGCCCAGCTCGTGGCGAAGGTGCTGGACGTGCCCGCCACCGACCGGCGGATCGCCGTCGACGACCGGGTGGTCCGCATCGGCGCCTTCCCCGTCTCGATCGACACCGTGGAGATGGCCGCGCTGGCCACCCGGCCCGACGTGGCGGACCGGGCCACCCGGCTGCGCCACGACCTCGGCAGCCCCGAGCAGGTGATCCTCAGCGTCGACCGGATGGACTACACCAAGGGCATCGAGCAGCGCCTCAAGGCCTACAGCGAACTGATCGCCGACGGGCACGTCAAGGTGCGCGACACCGTGCTCGTGCAGGTGGCGGTGCCCAGCCGGGAGCGGGTCGGGCAGTACCAGATCCTCCGCGAGCGGGTGGAACGCGAGGTCGGTCGGATCAACGGCGAGTTCGGCCGGGTAGGCGAGCCGGCGATCCACTACCTGACCCAGCCGTTCGACCGCGTCGAGCTGGCCGCGCTCTACCGGGTCGCCGACGTGATGGCGGTGACCCCGCTGCGCGACGGGATGAACCTCGTCGCCAAGGAGTACGTCGCCGCCCGGGTCGACGACACGGGGGCGCTGCTGCTCAGCGAGTTCGCCGGCGCCGCCGCCGAGCTGCCGCAGGCGTACCTGGTCAACCCGCACGACCTGGAGGGGCTCAAGCAGGGGCTGCTCGCGGCGCTGCGGGCGGACCCCGACGACCTCGGTGCGCGGATGCGGGCCATGCGGGCGCACCTGCACCGGCACGACATCCGGGCGTGGGCCCGCTCCTACCTTTCCGCGCTCGACGACAGCGGCTCGCTGCTGACCCGGCTGGGCGCCGCCGGCTGACGCCGGCGGCCCGGCCGGGCCGGTCAGGGCCGGCCGGTCGGCGCCGGGTCCTTCTCCAGCCAGTCCAGGATGGCGTCGACCGGCTCCCGCCACCGCGCGTCGAGCATCATGTCGTGCCCCATGCCGGGAAAGAGCAGCGGCGCCGAGCCGTACCGCCGGGCCGCCCGGGTCAGCGCCGCCGCCGGGACCACCCGGTCGTCGGGGCTGCCCAGCACCAGCACCGGCGGGTCACCCACCGCCGGCTCCGCGGCGCGCCCGGTGAGCAGTTGCCACTGGGCCCGCCGGCCGGCCCGGCCGAGCCGGTCCGCGTACCGCCGCGCCTCGGCCTCGGGCAGCTCCCGGCTGAACAGTTGGCGGCGGTGCAGCCGCAGCGGCCCGCCGAACACCGCCGGCAGCGTGCCGAGCGGGTTGCGGCGCACCGCCGCCCCGAACGTCGCCCAGCCGCCGAGCACCGGCGCGACCAGCACCGCGGCCCGCGCCGGGTAGCGGGCCAGCGCGTGGGCGACCACGAGGGCCCCGGCGCCGTGCCCCACCAGCACCGCCTGGCGCGGCAGGCCCGCCGCCACCTGCGTCACGTCGTGGGCGTACGCCCGCAGCGTCGCGTCCGGCGCCGGGCCGCTGTCGCCGTGCCCGCGCAGGCTCAGCGCGTACGCAGGGAAGCCCCGGGAGGCGGCGTGGCCGAGCCAGTGCTCGGCGAACGCCCAGGCGCCGTGCCCGAAGCCCGGCACGAAGAGCAGCGGGGGCCGCCCCTGCTCCACCTCGGGGGCCGCCCCGAGCACCTCACGCCGGACCGGGCGGACCGGGCGGGCCCACTCCCGCCCCCGCATGATCCGCACCTGACTCACTGTTCCGGCCTTTCGTTCGCGACTGCGGGGCTCCGCTGCGCTGCACTCCTCGCGCTCACCGGGAACCTTCCAGGTCGTGCAGCGCGCGCTGGACGGCGCGCAGGTAGTCGGCGTGGCCCACCTCGAACCAGTGCCGGCTGCTGTCCTTGACGGGCCCGGCGTACCGCTCCCCCGCCTTCGCCGTGACGCGGGCGGCGAAGGCGTCCGCCCGGTCGGGACGGGTCACGCGCAGCCGCAGCAGCCGGGCGAAGAGCACCGTCTGCCAGTGCGACAGGGGGAAGATGCCGGAATCCGGCTGGACCAGCCCGGCCACGGCCAGCGTGGGGCGGCCCGGGACGAAGGCGTTGAGCCAGAGCTTCGGCCGGCCCTGCCCCGCCTCGTCGCCGAGCACCGTGGGGTCGAGGAACTCGAAGCGCGGCAGGTAGCCGGTGGCGAAGACGACCAGATCCGGGTCGATCTGCCGGCCGTCGGAGAGCTCGACGGCGTACGGGTGGAAGCGCACGACGTCCGGCACCGGCGCGATCTGGCCGTGGCCCACGTAGTAGACGAGCTGGCTGTTGGCGATCGGGTGCGTCTCGTAGACCCGGTGGTCGGGCTTCGGCAGGCCGAACCGCGTCAGGTCGCCGACGGTCAGCCGCAGCGTCCAGTGGTAGAGCCACTGCCGCACCCGCAGCGGCACACGTAGTGCCAGCAGCGCGTCGTTGACCTGGTCGGCGGGGCGACCGAGGACGTACTTCGGGGCGTACCAGTAGCCCCGGCGGGTGGAGTGCCAGCAGCGCGACGCCTGCTGGGCGGCCTCCACGGCGACGTCGCAGCCCGTGTTGCCGGCGCCCACCACCAGCACCCGCTTGCCGCGCAGCTGCGCCGGGTCCTTGTAGGACGAGGCGTGCATGACCTCGCCCCGGAACTCCTCCAGCCCCTCGTAGCGGGGCAGCTTCGGCGACCAGTTGTGGCCGTTGGCGACCACCACCGCCGCGTAGCGGGAGGTGCGTTCCGGGCCGTAGCCGCCGGTGCTGCGGGTCGTCACGTCCCAGCGGTCACCGGCCACGGGCTCCACCCGGACGACCTCGGTGCCGAACCAGATGTGCCCGCGCAGGTCGAAGTGGTCGGCGTACCGCTCGAAGTACGACAGCAGCTGACTGTGGTGCGGGTAGTCCGGCCAGTCGTCCGGCATCGGGAAGTCGGGGAACTGGGTGAAGGGCCGCGACGAGATCAGGTGCGTGCTCGCGTACACCGGGCTGCGGTCGTGCCGCCAGTTCCAGGCGCCGCCGACGCCGGTCTCCCGCTCGTAGCAGTCGACGCCGAAGCCGTACTCCTTCAGGTTCTTGATGGCCGTGAGGCCGCTGGCCCCGGCCCCGATCACGCAGACGGTGTCGCCCCGGTCGGAGACCGGCCGGCCGTCGCGGGTCAGGGCGAGAGTGCTCGCCTCCGGGTCGGGCCGGCCGTGGTCGGTGGAGGTGGACACCGGGATCTCCTTTTGTGCGGCACGAGTGCCGGGTCGCGCAGCATCCTCTCCACAACGGAGCGGGTTGTCCAGCCCCGGCCTCGGCGGAGGAGTCAGTCGGCGCCGGGCAGCAGCAGGTCCACCAGGACCGGGAAGTGGTCGCTGGCGCGCCGGGTCTGCGGGGTGTCCACCACGTCGTAGTCGACCACCGTGACGCGCGGGTCGACGAAGAGGGCGTCGATGCGGCGGCGTGGATCCGCGCACGAGTAGGTGAGCCGGTCGGCCCGGTCCATCGCCACGGCGGCGTCGGTCAGCCCGCGTGCCACGGTCGCCCAGGCCGGCCCGTCCGGGCCCTCGTTCAGGTCGGCGGCGGCGATCACCGGTGTGGCGGCGGCGTCCAGCTCGCGCTTGAACAGCGCGGCCTGCCCTGGCCGCTCGGCCGGGTCGGTGGACAGGTGCGAGCCGGCCACGGTGAACCGGGCGGCGCCAGCGACCACGCACTCGGCGTACGCGGCGCCGCGCAGGTGCCGGCCGGGGGTGAGCGGGAAGCGCTGACACCTCTCGGCCACCACCCGCACCCGCAGGCTGGTCAGCAGCAGGTTGCCGAGGGCTGGCAGCCCGCCGGCCGCCACCACCAGGCCGAACGACTCCGCCAGTGCCGCCGACTTCTGCCGCCACCGGAAGCGGCGCGGCCCCTCCTGCACGATCACCACGTCCGGCCTGACGTCGCGGACCACCGTTGCCAGCGCGGCCGTGTCGTCGCGCTGGCTGTGGATGTTGTACGACACGACGCGCAGGGGCACGCCCGGGTTCTGCGTCACGGTCACCGCCTCAGATCCGACGGGCCAGGTCGGCGGCGCCGATGACGCCGGCGGTGTTGCCCAGCTCGGCCGGGCGGATCTCGGCGACCGGGAGGCGGCTGCGCTGGGCGAGGGCGTCGGCGAACGAGCGGCGGGTCGGGCCGAGCAGCAGGTCCCCGGCGTCGATCACCCCACCGCCGACCACCAGCACCTGCGGGTCGAGGATCTGCGCCATGTCGGCGAGGCTGGTGCCGAGCCAGCGCCCGACCTGAGCGAACGCCTCGGTGGAGACCGGGTCGCCGGCCTGCGCGGCGGCGGTGACCATGGGTCCGGTGACCGCCTCGGCCTCTCCACCGGCCAGCTCCAGCAGGCCCGTGGCCCGGTGCGGCTCCTGCCGGGCGGCGGCTCGGGCGAAGCGCACCAGGGCGCTGCCGCTGGCGTACTGCTCGATGCAGCCGAGCCGGCCGCAGCCGCACTGGTGGCCGTCCGGCACCGTCAGCATGTGGCCCAGCTCGGCGGCGATGCCGTTGGCGCCGCGCAGCAGTTCCCCGTTGAGCACGATGCCGCCGCCGACGCCGGTGCCGATGGTGAACATGACCATCGAGTCGTCGGCGTCGCGGGCGGCGCCGTGGCGGAACTCCGCCCAGGCCGCCACGTTGCCGTCGTTCTCGACGATCGCCGGCAGACCGGTCGCGGCGCTGACGTAGGCGCGCAGTGGCTCGTCGCGCCACGCCAGGTTCGGGGCGAACAGCACGGTCGAGCGGCTGGCGTCGATCCAGCCGGCCGCGCCGATGCCGACGGCCTCGACCGGGTGCCCGGAGGCCAGTTCGCGGACGAGTTCGATGATGACGTCGCGGGTCTTGGCGACGTCGTCGGCGGGGGTGTCCCGTCGGGCCTGCACGAGGACCGTGCCGGCGGCGTCCACGACACCACCGGCCACCTTCGTGCCACCGACGTCGACTCCGATGGTCAGCGTCACCGCTGCCACTCCCCTCTGCTGTGCTGCCCGCACCGGCGCCGGCGGTCGACCGGCGCGTGGTCGGGATGTGCGGTGGTCAGGCCCCGTCGCCCGGGGATCGCTCGCCCTCGTCTCCGGGTGCCCGGGACGCGGGGACCACGGGCCCGTCGGTGGACGTCCGGACGGTCGCCGTGGCGGCCTGCCCGGCGACGTCGACGGGCGGTACGACGGCCGGGGCGGCCTCGTCCTCCGCCCGCGTGGCGGCGGACCAGACGTCCCGCTCCGGTGCCGGCTGAGAATCATGCCCGCTCCGGGTGGCCTCGCGCCACACGTGGTCGTCCCCACCACCCGGACCCGGGGTCGCAGCCGGCCCGGCGGGAGCGTCGGCGGAGGGCTCGGACGGGGCGAAGGCGCGCAGCAGGCTGGCCACGCCGGCGGCCAGGTCGCCCGCGCCGGTGGCGAGGCGCTCGGCGAACTCGGGACTCGGGTCGCGCAGCGCGGAGATGCCCCGGCAGACGGGACAGACGCAGCATTCGGCCGCGCCGGTGGCGAAACCGCCCGGGGGCGTCCCGGCCGACCCGCCCGGGCTGTCGCTGTGACCGAGGACACTCGACATGATCCCACCGAGCGGACCCCACTGGCCGCCCTTCGCACCGGCCGCGGCCAGCCTGGCGGCGGCCAGCGCCGTGGCGACCAGACGTTCGGCCTCTTCCCGGGCCGAACCCGGATCCGTTGCACCCATGGTCGGCTCCCCTACACTGCCGTGGACGCGTTACTGCGCCGCACCGGGTGCTTCTACCCGGCGCTTGAGCTGCTTCAACGCCGTGTCCATGATCATCTTTTCGGCCTTGCGGCGGAACATGCCGAGCATCCCGACGGAGAGCTCGACCTCCAGCGTGTAGGTCACCGTGGTGCTGCCGTCCGGGTTGCCGTCCAGGTCGTACGAGCCGCGCTGGAACTTCTGCATCTTCGAGGGCGCCACCAGGTGCCACTCGATGCGGGAGAGGTCCTCGGCGTACTCGTAGGCCAGCACGTACTCGTCGGCCATCACCCCGGCGTCGATGGTGAACCGGACCTGACTGGCGTAGCCGTCCTCGTACTCCTCGACCACCTCGACCCGGCGCACCGCCTCGGTCCACTCGGGGTAGCTCGGGAAGTCGCAGATGACGGCCGCCACCCGCTCCGGTGACGCGCCGATGACGATCGACTGGGTGGAGGTGTCCGCCATGCAGGGAGGCTACCCGGCACCGGCGGCGCCCACGCCGCGCCGCCCCCGGCACGCCGCGGCGAGCCTGCGGCGGTGGCCCACGGGCAGGCTGGGCGACCTGCCTTTTCGTCCCGGCCGCCGGGCCGGGTAGGTTTCGACAGAGCCGACCCGTGGTGGCGGCCGGCCCGGCCAGTGAGCACGAGGGAGTGCAGGTGCGCGAGTTCTCCGTCCCGCCGATCGTCACCGTCGGCGACTCGGCCAACCTCACCGACCCGGTCTGGGACAACGCCGAGGCCGCCCCGGACGCGGTCCAGTTCGTCCGCCCCAGCGGCCCGGCGGGCACCTGGGCCGACGTCACCTGCCGCCAGTTCCGCGACGAGGTCGTGGCGGCGGCCAGGGGCCTGGTCGCCGCCGGCGTCCAGCCCGGCGACCGGGTGGGCCTGATGAGCCGCACCCGCTACGAGTGGACCCTGCTGGACTACGCGATCTGGGCGGCCGGCGCGGTCACCGTGCCGATCTACGAGACCTCCAGCGCCGACCAGGCCGCCTGGATCCTGTCCGACTCCGGCGCGGTGGGCTGCGTGGTGGAGAGCAACGCGCACGCCACCCTGGTCGCCGGTGTCCGGGACCGCCTGCCCGACCTGCGCCACGTCTGGCAGATCGACCTCGACGCCGTGGACGAGCTGGCCCGCTCCGGCGCGGCCGTCGACCCGGCGGAGATCGACCGGCGGCGGGCCGCGCTGCGCGCCGACGACGTCGCCACGATCATCTACACCAGCGGCACCACCGGCCGCCCCAAGGGCTGCGTGCTGACCCACCGCAACATGTACGCCGACATCGCCAACGCGGTGCCGGTCCTGCCGAACCTGTTCCGCCCGGGTGCCTCGACCCTGCTCTTCCTCCCGCTGGCACACGCCTTCGCCCGGCTCATCCAGATCGGCGTGGTGCAGGCGCGGGCCACCATGCGGCACTGCGCGGACACGAAGAACCTGGTCGGCGAGCTACAGGAGTTCCGCCCCACCTTCGTACTCTCGGTCCCCCGGGTGTTCGAGAAGGTCTACAACGGCGCCAAGCAGAAGGCCGAGGCCGACGGCAAGGGCCGGATCTTCGCCCGCGCGGAGCAGGTCGCCATCGCGTACAGCGAGGCGCTGGAGACCTCCGGCGGCCCCGGCCTGGCGCTGCGGGCCCAGCACGCGCTGTTCGACAAGCTCGTCTACGGCAAGCTGCGGGCGGCGCTCGGCGGCCGGTGCCGCGACGCCATCTCCGGCGGCGCCCCGCTCGGCGCCCGGCTCGGCCACTTCTTCCGCGGCATCGGCGTGAACGTGTGCGAGGGCTACGGCCTGACCGAGACCTCCCCCGCCGCCGCCGCGAACCTGCCCGACGCCACCCGGATCGGCTCCGTCGGCCGCCCGCTGCCCGGGGTCACCATCCGCATCGAGGACGACGGCGAGATCCTGATCGCCGGCGACCTGATCTTCCAGGGCTACTGGCGCAACGAGGAGGCGACCGCCGAGGCGCTCAGCGCGGACGGCTGGTTCCGCACCGGCGACCTGGGCCAGCTCGACGACGAGGGCTTCCTGAGCATCACCGGCCGCAAGAAGGAGATCATCGTGACGGCCGGCGGCAAGAACGTCGCCCCGGCCGTGCTGGAGGACCAGGTCCGGGCCCACCCGCTGGTCAGCCAGTGCGTGGTGGTCGGCGACCGGGCGCCCTTCATCGCCGCGCTGGTCACCATCGACGAGGAGGCGCTGCCGCGCTGGCTCGCCTCGGCCGGCCTGCCCGAGGACACCCCCGTCGAGAAGCTGCGCGACCACGAGGGGCTGCGCGCCGAGATCCAGGGCGCCGTCGACACCGCCAACCAGGCGGTCTCCAAGGCCGAGGCGATCAAGGTGTTCCGGATCCTGCCCCAGGACTTCACCGAGGCGACCGGCGAGCTGACCCCCTCGCTGAAGGTCAAGCGGCAGGTCGTCCACAAGTCGTACGCGGCGGAGATCGCCGACATCTACCGGGGCTGACTACCATCCGTCACGTGCCCGCCTCGACGCCCCCCCGGCCCCAGCCGCATCCCCTCGCCGCCGCCGCGCGCGTGGTCATGCTGGCGCTCGTCGCCGTCCTGACCCTGTACGCCACGAACGATCCCGGCCAGCTCTGGTGGATCGCGCTGCTGGCCGCCGCCGGACTGCCCGCCCTGCTGGCGCCCGAGCACCGGCCGGTCGGCCCGCTCAGCCGGGTGGCCGAGGTGCTGGTGCTGGGACTGGCCGCCAGCCAGGTCGCCGCCGTGGCCACCGTCGGCGGGGACGGTGGCGGGCTGGGCGCCTCGGCGGTGCTGCCCTACCTGGCGGTCCCGGTGACCGTCACCGCGCTGCGCCGCCGGTTCCGCGAGGGCGTCGGCCTGCTGGCCGTCGCCACGGCGACCCTGCTGGTGGCCGGTGCCCTCACCAAGGTCGACGGCGGCCGGCAGATCGGCGAGCTCGGCTACCTGGTGGTCTGCGCCCAGTGGCTGATCCTGGCCGGGCTCGGCCTCGCCGCCGCCAGCGGCCTGCACCGCGTCATGCAGGTCCGCGACGAGGGCAAGCCCCAGCCGTACGCCGAGGCGACCCGGCTGCTCACCCAGCTGCGCACGGTGGCCCGGCAGCTGCCCGGAGCCACCCTCGACCCGGGCGGCATCTCCGAGCACCTGCTGGAGGAGCTGCGCACCGTGGCCCGGGCGGACCGGGCGGCCGTGCTGTCGGCCAGCGGCGGCGGCCGGCTGGTGGTGCTCGCCCAGGTCGGCGTGGAACGGGTCGACTGGGAGACGACGCTGGACGCGGACTCGGCCATCGCCGACGCGTGGGCCAGCCAGCAGCCGCACACCGCCGCCCGCTCGCAGGCCCGCTCGCACCGCGGCGGCGACGTCTCCGCCCTGATCGTGCCGCTGGTGGCGGGCGTGCGCACCGTCGGGCTGGTGGTGCTGGAGGCGGACGCGGCGCAGGCGTACCCGACCGGCGTGGTGTCCCGGGTGACCGGGCTGACCCGGCCGGCCGCGCTGCGGCTGGAGGCGGCGCTGCTCTTCGACGAGGTCCGCTCGCTGGCCACCAACGAGGAGCGGCAGCGGCTGGCCCGGGAGATCCACGACGGGGTGGCGCAGGAACTGGTGATGGTCGGCTACGGCATCGACAACGCCCTGGCGTACGTCGACGAGGACCCGAAGGAGACCGCCGAGGCGCTGCGCACGCTGCGCGGCGAGGTGACCCGGGTGATCACCGAGCTGCGGCTGAGCCTCTTCGAGCTGCGCAGCGAGGTGGACCGGCACGGCGGCCTGGCCGCCGCCATCGCCGAGTACGCCCGTACCGTCGGCGCCTCGGGCGGGCTGCGGGTGCACCTGTCCCTGGACGAGTCCACCGCCCGCCTGCCCGCCGCCACCGAGGCCGAGTTGCTGCGCATCGCCCAGGAGGCGGTCACCAACGCGCGCAAGCACGCGGGCGCGTCGAATCTCTGGGTCACCTGCGAGGTCGATCCGCCGTACGCGCAGATCGAAGTGTCGGATGACGGTCAGGGGATCGCTGACCAGCGGTCCGACGGGCACTACGGTCTTGCGATCATGGCCGAGAGGGCGGAACGTATCCGGGGCCGGTTGGAGATCAGGCCGCGGCAACCGAGCGGCACGACCGTGGCGGTGGTGCTCGGCTCGTCGCCCCGGCGCGATAACGTGCGCGGTAGCGCAGCCGTTGCAGAAGGGGAGTAACCCGAGGATGACCACAAGTCCGACACCGGCCACCCGTACCAAGGTCCTCCTTGTCGACGACCACGACCTGATCCGCAAGGGCCTGCGGCACGCGTTCGAGCGCGACCGGCAGTTCGAGGTGGTCGGGGAGGCCGCCACGGCGGCGGAGGGCGTACGCCAGGCCGGCGCGTTGCAGCCCGATGTGGTGATCATGGACCTGCGGCTGCCCGACGGCAGCGGCCTGGAGGCCACCCGGGCGCTGCGCAAGTCCAGCGCCTCGATGGGCATCGTCGTGCTCACCATGTACGCGGGCGACGACCAGCTCTTCGGCGCCCTGGAGGCCGGGGCCAGCGCCTTCGTGCCGAAGACCGCGCCGGCCGACGAGGTGGTCGCCGCCGCCCGGCACGCCGCCTCCTCCCCCAGCGCCTTCACGGCCGCCGACCTGGCCGAGGCGATGAAGCGCCGGCTGGCGCCGTCCGGGCCGCAGCTCTCCCCCCGCGAGGGCCAGGTGCTGCGGCTGCTCGCCGACGGGATGAGCGTGGCGGGCATCGCCAAGCAGCTCTTCGTCAGCGAGTCCACCGCCAAGACGCACATCTCGAAGCTCTACGAGAAGCTGGGCGCGGCCAACCGGGCCCAGGCGCTGATGACCGCGCTGCGGCTCGGGCTGCTCGAGGCTCCCGACGCACCGAAGTTCTGACCGCCACCCCGGGGAGCCCAAGGGCGTACCACCGACGGGTCCGCGACCGCCGACGGGCGGCGCGGGCCCGTCGTCGTCGCATCGAGCGACGGCGTCGAAGGGTTCGCGGCGCGCTATGGTCTCCCGGGCGGTCAGCCGGCAGAATACCGGCGCGGGCAACGGTGTTCCGCACGCCGACAGGAGGGGTGAGCGCATGCAGCGGCCGGACTGGGCACCCGACGAGATCGACATCGAGCGCCCCAGCGTGGCCCGCATGTACGACTACTACCTCGGCGGCTCGCACAACTTCGCGGTCGACCGGGCGGCGGCCCAGGCGATGGTGGCGGCGGTGCCGGAGGCCCCGCTGATGGCGCAGGCGAACCGGGCGTTCCTGCGCCGCGCGGTGCAGTTCCTGCTCGACGCGGGCGTCCGGCAGTTCCTGGACGTCGGCTCGGGCATCCCGACCGTCGGCAACGTGCACGAGATCGCCCAGCGCGAGGCCCCCGACGCCCGGGTGGTCTACGTCGACGTCGACCCGGTGGCGGTGGCCCACAGCCGCGAGATCCTGGAGGGCAACGACCGAGCCGTGGTGGTGCAGGAGGACCTGCGCCACCCCGAGCACATCGTCGGGCACCCCGACGTCCGCCGGCTGCTCGACTTCGACCAGCCGATCGCCGTGATGATCGTGGCGGTGCTGCACTTCGTCTCGGACGACGACCAGCCGGCCGAACTCCTGCGGACGCTGCGCGAGGCCCTGGCGCCGGGCAGCTACCTGGTGCTGTCGCAGGCCAGCGGCGACGGCCGTGGCGACGACGAGCGGGCCGACGCCGAGCGGGTCTACCGGCGCACCGACAATCCGCTGTGGATCCGCAGCCGCGGCGAGCTGACCACCCTCTTCGACGGCTTCGAGCTGGTCGACCCGGGCGTGGTCTGGGTGCCGCAGTGGCGCCCGGAGTCCCCCGACAGCGCCGAGGACGCCGAGCGGGCGGCCTTCATCGGGGGCGTCGGGCGGCTCGGTGGGTGAGCCTCCCGGGGCGGCCACCGTCGCCCCGAACGGCACCACCGTCCGGCGCCCGTCCCGCCCGGGGACCTTCGCCCGGGCGTGGGCCAAGGCGGTCTCCGGCACCAGCTACCTGCCGATGACCCTGGCCCAGCTCGAGGCGCTGCTGCAACGCCTCACCGAGCAGCTCGCGGCGGCCCTGCTGGCCGAGCCGATCGACCTGCGGGTGGGGCACCGGGTGGGCACCGAGCTGGTGGCCGCCCACATCGCCTCGGCCGAGGCGCTGGGTCGTACGGTCGAGGTCGTCCAGCTGCGGCTGGCCCGCGACCTCGGGCTGGTCGGCGAGGAGGTCGAGGACCGGCTGGCCCGGCTACTCGCGGCCGTCACCACCGGATACGCCCGCGCGCTGCGCGACCGGACGCTGGACGAGCAGGAGACGATCCGCCGGGCCGCGATGACCGCCCGGGCGGAGGCGGAACGGGCGCTGCGCAGCAGCGAGGCGCGCTTCCGCCACCAGGCCACCCACGATCCGCTGACCGACCTGCCCAACCGCACGCTGCTGACCGAGCGCCTCAGCGCGGCCATCGACTCGCCCGCTCGGGGCTCGGCGCGATTGGGTGTCTGCTTCCTCGACCTCGACCGCTTCAAGGTGGTCAACGACTCGCACGGACACCAGGTCGGCGACGGGCTGCTGGTCGCCATGGCCGAGCGGCTCCGCCGGGCCCTCGACGGACACCTGGTCGCCCGGCTCGGCGGGGACGAGTTCGTCGTCCTGGTCGAGGACACCACCGGCACCGACGACGTGGTCGCCGTGGCCGAGGCCGCGCTCGCGGCCGTACGCGAGCCGGTGCTGGTGGACGGGCACGAGCTGAGCGTCTCGGCGAGCATCGGCATCGTCGAGCGGGAGGTCGCCGGCACCTCCCCCGGCGACCTGATGCGGGCCGCCGACAGCACGCTGCACTGGGCGAAGGCCGCCGGTGGCGCCCGCTGGGCGCTCTACGACGCCGAGCGGGACCGCCGGGACCTGGCCCGGTACGCGCTCTCCGCCGCCATTCCCGCGGCGCTGGAGCGGGGCGAGTTCTACCTCGACTTCCAGCCGCTGACCTCGCTGCGCGACGGCCGGGTGCTCGGCATGGAGGCCCTGGTGCGCTGGCGGCACCCGGAGCTGGGCGTCCTGCGGCCCGACAGCTTCATCGGGCTGGCCGAGGAGACCGGGCTGATCGTCCCGCTCGGCGGGTGGGTGCTGGCCGAGGCGTGCCGGCAGGCCGAGAGTTGGGCGGCCGACGGCGGGCCGGCCCCGTTCGTCAGCGTGAACCTGGCCGTGCGCCAGGTACGCCACGCCGGCCTCGTGCAGGAGGTGCGCGCGCTGCTGCGGCAGACCGGGCTGGCGCCGGAGCGGCTCCAGTTGGAGATCACCGAGAGCACCATGATGAGCACCGCCGAGGAGCCGGTCCGGGCGCTGCGGGCGCTCGCCGACCTCGGCGTACGGATCGCCATCGACGACTTCGGCACCGGCTACTGCAACCTGGCGTACCTGCGGGACCTTCCGGTGACGGAGCTGAAGGTGGCCGGGCAGTTCGTGGCCGGACTGCGGGCGCCGGAGGCCCGGGCCGACGAGCGGATCCTCGCCTCGCTCGTCTCGCTCGCGCACGCGCTGGACCTGACCGTCACGGCCGAGGGCGTGGAGACCGCCGGGCAGGCCGAGCGGCTGCGGGCGATCGACTGCGACGCCGCCCAGGGCTGGCACTTCGGCCGCCCGGACTCCGCCGAGCGGATCCTGGCCCGCCTGCGCTGACGACCGTCCGCGCCTCGGCACCGCCGCCCCTCCCGGTCGTCGCCGGGACCGCGGCGCGGGGCCGTCAGCCGGCGAGCAGGGCGGCCATCCGCTGCGCCTGTGCCTCCCAGCGCCACTCCCGCTCCACCCAGGCACGGCCGGCCGCGCCGAACTGGCGGGCCAGGTCCCGGTCGGCGAGCAGCGTGGCCACCCGGTCGGCGAGCTGGGCGACGTCGCGGCCACGGACCACGAAGCCCGTCTCGCCCTCGCGGACGGCGTCCGGTGCGCCACCGGAGTCGCCGGCCACCACGGGCAGGCCGGTCGCGGAGGCCTCCAGATAGACGATCCCGAGCCCCTCGACGTCCAGGCCCCGGTTGCGGGTGCGGCAGGGCATGGCGTAGACGTCGCCGGCGGCGTAGTGGGCCGGCAGCTCCGCCGACGGCACCGAGCCGGTGAAGACCACGTCCCGCTCGACGCCCGCCTGGCGGGCCAACTTCTCCAGCGTGGCCCGGTAGGGCCCGCCCCCGACCACGAGCAGCGCGGCGTCGGGCACCCGGCGGCGGATCTCGGGCATCGCCCGGATCAGCATGTCCTGCCCCTTGCGCGGCACCAGCCGGGACACACAGACCACGACCGGGCGGTCGGCCAGCCCGAGCCGGACCCGGACCGCCTGGCCGTCGACCGAGGGGTGGTAGGCGTCCACGTCCACCCCCGGGGCGAGCCGGTGCAGCTCGGTCACCCCGTGCAGCGCCCGCTCCAGCCGCACCCGGGTGTACTCCCCCAGGTAGGTCGTCACGTCGACGCCGCGCCCGATCCGCCGCAGCGCCGCCCGGGCGGCCGGCAGCGCGGCCCAGCCGACCTCGTGCCCGTGGGTCTGCGCCACCGCCCGGCGGATGCCCGTGCGCCGGCGCAGGCCCGCGGCGAGCAGCCCGAGGGGGGCCGCCGCGCCGAACCACACCGTGTCGCAGTCGTACGCGCGCGCCAGGCGGGCGGCCCGGCGGGCGACCCGGGGGGTGGGCAGCAGCACCCGGGTGCGGTCGCGGACCACCTCGAACGGCTGGTCGGCGTCGAACTTCTCCGCGCCGCGCCACGTCGAGGCGTAGACGACCACCGACCCGGCGGGCTGGCGCACCGCGAGGTTGTGCACGAAGGACTGGATCCCCCCGGGACGCGGCGGGAAGTCGTTGGTGATCAGCAGCGTACGGCTCATCGGCCGGTCTCCCTGGCGTGGGCTCGGGCGGCGGCCATCCGCTCGACCGTGGACGGGTGGGTGGCGGAGTAGAGGTATTCCCAGCGGGGCGGGTCGGGGTCGGCGAGGTTGATGCCGGCGAGCCGCCGCTGCATCGCCTCGAAGGCGGCCGAATCGCCGGTCAGCGCGAGCGCGTGCGCGTCGGCGCGCGCCTCCACCCGCCGCGACATCAGCGCCTGCGCCGGGGCGGAGACCAGTCCGGCCACCGTCACCAGGGCGACGAGCAGGGGGAACGCGCGTGGCTGGGCGACCGAGTCGACGCCGGCCAGGCGCAGCAGCGGGCCGGAGGAGCCGAGCAGGTAGAGCGCGACCACCGCCGCGGCGGCGCCCAGCGCACCGGTCAGCGTGCCGACGGCGACGTCCCGGTCCTTGGCGTGCCCCAGCTCGTGGGCCACCACCGCGGTCACCTCGGCGGGCGTCGCCTCGCGCAGCAGCGTGTCGTAGACCACCACGCGCCGCGTCGGCCCGAGCCCCGAGACGTACGCGTTGACCGCCCGGGTGCGCCGTGACGCGTCGGCGACCAGCACGTCGCGTACGGGGACGCCGTCGCGGGCCGCCAGCTGCATCAGCTGGGCGCGCAGCGGCCCCTGCTCCATCGGGGTGAACCGGTTGAAGACCGGCTCGACCAGCACGGGCAGCACGAAGGAGAGCAGCACCACCAGGGTCGCCGCGCCGGCCGCGCCGAACGCCCACCACCAGCGCGGCGACAGCCGGATGACGGTGTAGAAGCCGAGCAGTGCCACCGCGCCGATCACCGCGCTGACCGCGTACGACTTGAGCAGGTCGGCCGTCCAGCCGCTCCAGCCGTTGGTGCTCAGCCCGTAGCGGGTGAGCACGGCCTGCCGCCAGGCGGCGAACGGCAGGGTCACCAGGTCGGCGACGAGCACGACGGCGAGCCCGCCGAGGACGGCCTGGGCGGCCCAGTGCCCGCCGAACGGGCGGCCGGCCAGCTCGACGAGCCGGCTGCCCAGCGGGGTCAGGCCGAGCAGCAGGGCCACCAGCAGGCCGATCGCGATCGCGGCCCAGCCGGCGGGGCGCAGCGCGGAACGGAACTCCCGGCTGCGGGCCACCTGCTCGGCGGGCAGGTCGCCCAGCGCGGCGAGCTGGTCGGCCCGGGGGGCCGGCGGCCGGTGCCACGGGATGAGCAGCGCGGCGGTGACCACCAGGGCCACGGTCAGGGCGACGAGCGACAGCACCGCCCAGCCGCGCGGGCTCACCGCCGCCCTCCCGGCGCCGGGATGCGGCTCGCGCCGTCGCGTCGTACCCGCGTCATGCCGCCGCTCCCTCCGCCGTGACCGCCCATCCTATTGCCCGCCCGGCACCGGCCCACTCAGGCCGGCGTACGCCATCCCGACGTCAACTGTCGCCACGGTGACGCCACGAAGAAGCCATATCCGCTTGCCATGGCGTCATGATGGTGTCATAGTGACGTCATGGACCTGACGTCGTATGTCGAGAACCTCCGGCAGGAACTGGCCGGCGTCGCCGAACTCGGCGGCGCGGAGTCCCGGGCGCTGGCCGAGCGGCTGGCCGGGCCGCTCGAGTCGGCGCTCCGGCTGGCGCTGCTGGACGCGCTGGCCGCAGCGGCGGCGGAGATCACCCGCGATCTGGCGCCCGGCTCGGTCGAGCTGCGCCTGCGCGGACGCGAGCCGAGCTTCGTCGTGACGCCACCGCCGACCGGCCCCGACTTCGCGGGCGAGCCGGACGTCGCCGCGCCGGACGTCCCGCCCCCGGCGGACGCCGAGGAGGGCGCCACCTCCCGGATCAGCTTCCGCCTCTCCGAGCACCTCAAGGGCCGCGTCGAGGAGGCCGCCGCCCGCGACGGCCTCTCGGTCAACGCCTGGCTGGTCCGGGCGGCCAGCGCCGCCGTGGCGGCCTCCGGCACGGCCCGCCAACCGCAGCGACGCGCCCCCCGGGGCGGAGAACGCTTCACCGGCTGGGCCCGCTGACCTGCCGACCCGCCGCACCGCCGCCATCCCGTCCCCGCCCGGGACGCCCACTCGTCAGGAAGGACCCGCGTCGTGCCCACTTTCGACACCCCCGCCGCGATCACGGCCACCGTCGACCTGGTCGTCGGTGACGTCCGCGTCACCGCCGCCGACCGCACCGACACCGTCGTCGAGATCCGCCCGAGCAACGCCGCCAGCGAAGCCGACGTACGCGCCGCCGAGCAGACCCGCGTCGAGTACGCCGACGGCCGGCTGACGGTCAGAGCACCACGACAGCGCGGCTTCGGCCTGTTCGGCAAGCCCGGCTCGGTCGACGTGACGGTCGATCTGCCGACCGGCTCACACCTGCACGGCGACGCCTCCGTGGCGACGTTCCACGGCGTCGGCCGCCTCGGCAGCTGCCGCGTCCGCACCGCGGCCGGCGACATCGAGCTGAACCACGCCGCCGACGTCGAGCTCGACACCTCCGCCGGCGCCGTCCGGGTGGAGCAGGTCGCGGGCCAGGCCCGGATCAGCACCGGCACCGGCCGCATCCGGGTGCAGGAGGTCCACGGCGACGCGGTGGTCAAGAACAGCAACGGCGACAGCTGGTTGGGCACCGTCACCGGCGAGGCGCGCGTGAAGGCGGCCAACGGCGACATCGCCGTCGACTGCGCGTACGCCACGGTCACCGCCACCGCCGTCAACGGCGACGTCCGCATCGGCGAGGTCTCGGCGGGCACGGTGACGGTCCGGACCCAGAGCGGTCGGCTCGAGGTCGGTGTCCGCTCCGGCACCGCCGCCCTGCTCGACCTGCACACCCAGTTCGGCCGGGTGGAGAACCACCTCGAGGCGTACGACCCGCCCGGCGAGCCCGAGGGTGCCGTGCGGGTGAGCGCCCGGACCTCCTTCGGCGACATCGTCGTCCGCCGCGGCTGACCCCCGCTCGCCCGTCCCGTCCGTCCCCACCGGCCCCGACGGCCGGACCGCCCCGCCCGGCCCGACGGCCGGCGTGGAAGGAGAAGACATGCCACCCAGCCCGGCTCCGGCGGCCATCTCGGTCGCCGCCCTACGGAAGTCCTTCGGCGACCACGTCGTGCTCGACGGCATCGACCTCACCGTCGCCGCCGGGACGATCTTCGCCCTGCTCGGCCCCAACGGCGCCGGCAAGACCACGACGGTGCAGATCCTGTCCACCCTGATCGGCGCCGACTCCGGCGAGGCGCGGGTCGCCGGCCACGACGTCGCCCGGGAGCCCGACGCGGTACGCGCCGCCATCGGCGTGACCGGTCAGTTCTCCGCCGTCGACGGGCTGCTCACCGGCGAGGAGAACCTGCGGCTCATGGCCGACCTGCACCACCTGCCCCGCGCCGAGGGGCGGCAGCGCGCGAGAGGCCTGCTCAGGATGTTCGACCTCGTCGAGGCGGCCGGCAAGCCCGTCGCCGGCTACTCCGGCGGGATGCGCCGGCGGCTCGACCTGGCGATGGGCCTGGTCGGCCGGCCCCGCGTGGTCTTCCTGGACGAGCCCACCACCGGGCTCGACCCGCGCAGCCGGCAGGCCATGTGGCAGATCGTCCGGGACCTGGTGGCGGACGGCGTCACCATCTTCCTCACCACCCAGTACCTGGAGGAGGCGGACCAGCTCGCCGACCGCATCGCCGTGCTCGACCACGGCCGCCTGGTGGCGGAGGGCAGCCCGGCGGAACTCAAGCGACTCGTCCCCGGCGGGCACGTCAGCCTGCGTTTCGCCGACCGGGCCGCGTACGACACGGCCGCGCGGATGCTGCCCGGGCATTCCCGCACCGCCGACGAGCTCACCCTGCACGTGCCCGGCGACGGCGGTGTCCGGTCGCTGCGCGACCTGCTCGACCTGCTCGACGGCCAGTCCATCGCCGTGGAGTCGCTGTCCGTGCACACGCCCGATCTCGACGACGTCTTCCTGGCCCTCACCGGCCGGCCCGAGAAGGTGGGAACCCCCCGATGAGCACCCTCACGTACGCCGTACGCGACTCCCGCACCATGCTGCGCCGCAACCTGCGCCGCTGGGTGCGCTACCCCTCGATGACGGTGCTGCTCGTCGGCATGCCCATCCTGCTCCTGCTGCTCTTCGTCTACGTCTTCGGCTCGACCCTCGGCGCCGGGCTGGGCGGCGGCTCGGGCGACCGGGGCGACTACGTCAACTACGTGACCCCGGGAATCCTGCTGATCACCGCCGGCCTGGCGGCCACCGGGACGGCGGTGTCGGTCGCCATGGACATGACCGAGGGCATCATCGCCCGGTTCCGGACCATGGCGATCGCCCGGGTGTCGGTGCTGACCGGGCACGTGCTGGGCAGCATGGTACAGACCGTGCTCAGCCTGGCGGTGGTCACCGGGGTGGCCCTGCTGATCGGCTTCCGGCCCACCACGGACGCGCCGGCCTGGCTGGCGGCCGCCGGTGTGCTGGTCATGACCGCCTTCGCGTTCACCTGGCTCTCGGTCGCGCTGGGGCTGGTCTCCAAGAGCGTCGAGACGGCGAGCAACCTGCCCATGCCGCTGACCTACCTGCCCTTCATCGGCAGCGGGTTCGTGCCCACCGAATCGATGCCCGCCGGGCTGCGGCAGTTCGCCGAGCACCAGCCCTTCACCCCCATCATCGAGACCCTGCGCGGCCTGACGACCGGCGGGCCGATGGGGACGAACGCCGCTGTCGCGACGGCCTGGTGCGCCGCCATCGCGCTGGTCGGCTATCTCTGGGCGAAGAGGCTGTTCAACCGGGACCCGTCCCGCTGACCGTCATCCCCTCGCACGCCCGTCCCCGAGCCACCGGCCCGGGGGCGGGCGTCGTCGAGTGCCCCGGCCCGCGCGCGTCACGCGACGCGGCGACGTCGGGTCTGCCGCCCGGCGGGCCGGGGGGGTGGGCAGCACCTCCACCTCGAACCCGGCCCGGGCGAACACCTCGATCGCCCGGGCCTCCGGGCCGCCCAGCCCGGCGGCCGGGGACGAATCGTCGAGCAGGGCGGTCACCAGGCAGTCGGCACAGCCGCTCCCCCGGATCCCGCACCCCGCGCAGTCGATGAGCATCTCGCCTCCTGATGCGCTGCGGCGGCCGGGTGCGGCGTCACCGTCGCCACCCGAGCACCGTCGGTCACCACGACGGTAGGCCGGGGGTACGACAGAAAGGGACAACCGGCCCCGGAGGGCCCGAAAGCGATCAAGCGTCCCGATCAGGACCGGGCGAGCCGGCGCAGCAGCGAATCGGCACCCAGCGGGTACGCCCCGTGCCGGCGTACGCCGTCGGCGACCTCGCGGTCCGAGGAGACCACCACCACCGGGCGGCCCGACGGCTCGGCGCGGACCAGGCGCCGGATCAGCTCGTCGGCGGTCTCCCCCTTGCGGGAGAAGAGCACCCGCACGCCGCGCGGCGAAGGCGGCAGCCCGTGCATCCGCTCAGCGCCGTCGAAGACCACCGTGACCTCGTCGCCGGTCTGCGCGGCGATCCCGCCCAGCCCGGTGATCAGCCGCTTGCGCTGCTGCTCCAGGGACATCTCGCCGAAGCCTCGTTTGGTCACGTTGTAGCCGTCGACGACGAGGTGCGCCCGGGGCAGGGCGAGCAACTGGTCGAGGCGGGCCGGGTCGTCGGTGTCGCGGGCCCGGGCGGCGGTGCCGGCCGCCGTGGTGCCGGACTGGTCGGCGAAGGCGTCGGCGACGAAGTCGGCGGGCAGCTTGTCGACCGGGTCGAGCGCCAGCTCCCGGCGCAGCCCCACGGCGGCCTGCCCGATGGTCTCCAGCAGCAGCCAGAGCCGGGCGTCGTCGACCGAGCGGGCCTCCTTGGCGCTGGCCCGGGCCACCCCGGCGGCCGCCTCGGCCTCGGCCAGCCGCGCCCGTACCCGACGCAGCTCCGCGTCGGCGTCCGCCGTCGCCCGGGCGGCCCGGCCCCGCTCGGTGGCGAGCAACTCGGCGGCCTTGCGCTCGCGGGCCTGCGTCTCGCGCAGCGACCGGTGCAGCTGTCGGCTGTCCTCGCGCAGTTGGCCCAGCTCCTCGCGGACCCGCGCCAGCTCGTCGCGGAGCTTCTCCGCCTCGACCCGGGCCACCGCCCGGTCGTGCTCGGCGCGGGTGGCCCGCTGCTCGGCCTCGCGGACCAGTTCGGCGACCACGGCGCTGTCGGCCTCGGCGCGGACCGCCGCGCCGCTGGCCTCGATCAGGTCGCGCCAGCCCCGGGGCCGGGCCAGGTAGGCCAGCGCGGCCACCTCGACCGGGTCGGCGGCGGCCGGCGCCGTGCCCTCCAGCACGGCGGCGCCCAGGTCACCGGTGTCGGCGAGCACCCGGGCGGTGATCCGCTGCCGGAACAGCGGGTCGCCGGTGAGCTGGGCGGCGATCGCCGGGGCACCGAGCCGGGCCCGGCGGTTCGGGGCGAACTTGGCGACCCGGCGCAGCGGCACCGGCACCTCGTCGGCGGGCAGCCCGGGCAGCACCGCCGCGGTGAGCGCCACGATGCGCTGCCGGACCGGCTCGGGCAGGACGGGCTCCGGCTCGGGCGCGGACGCCTCCGCCTCCGCCTCGGGCCGCGACACGTCGGCCTCGGGCGCCTCGGCGGCCGTGACCTCGGGGCCGACCTCGTCGGGAACGCCCCCACCGGTCTCACGCGCAGCGTCGACCGGATCCTCCTGCCGGAGGTGGTCGTCGTGCGGCTCGGTGAGGGGCATGTGGCAAGTCTCCCACCGCGACCGGGCCCACCGCCCGGTGAGTGAGCCGATCTCTCATCCTAGACCCGTGGTGACGTCTGATGCCCCTGGGACGGGAGTGTCGGACCGGACCGCTAGCGTGCCGCCGATGGCAGAGACCGAGTACGTCCAGGAGCCGCTGGCCGGGTTCGACCCGGGCGCGGGCGGGATCGACCCGGCGCTGCCGCTGTACGCGACGACGTTCGTGGTGGTCGACCTGGAGACCACCGGCGGCGCGCCGGACGGCGGTGGGATCACCGAGATCGGCGCCGTGAAGGTGCGCGGCGGCGAGGAGCTGGGCGTGCTGGCCACCCTGGTCAACCCCGGCGTGCCCATCCCGCCCTTCATCACCGTGCTCACGGGCATCACCCAGGCCATGCTGGTGCCCGCCCCGCCGATCGAGCAGGTGCTGCCGAGCTTCCTGGAGTTCATCACCGACGCCGTGCTGGTCGCCCACAACGCCCCCTACGACGTGGGTTTCCTCAAGGCCGCCTGCGCGAAGCACGGCTACCGCTGGCCCAACCCACGGGTGCTCGACACCGCCGCGCTGGCCCGCCGGGTGCTGACCCGCGACGAGGTGCCCAACCGCAAGCTCGGCACCCTCGCCACCTACTTCCGCACCGCCACCCAGCCCACCCACCGGGCGCTCGACGACGCCAAGGCCACCGTCGACGTGCTGCACGGGCTGATCGCCCGCCTGGCCGGGCACCGGGTCGACACCGTCGGCGACGCCATCGAGTTCGCCCGGGCGGTCAGCCCGACCCAGCGACGCAAGCGGCACCTGGCCGAGGGGCTGCCCAAGGCGCCGGGGGTCTACATCTTCCGGGCCGCCGACGACCGGCCGCTCTACGTCGGCACCTCCGGCGACATCGCCACCCGGGTGCGCAGCTACTTCACGGCGGCCGAGAAGCGGGCCCGGATCTCCGAGATGCTCGCCGCCGCCGAGCGGGTCGAGGCGGTGGAGTGCGCCCACTCGCTGGAGGCGGAGGTCCGCGAGCTGCGGCTGATCGGGGCGCACGCCCCGCCCTACAACCGGCGGTCGAAGTTCCCGGAGCGGATGCTCTGGCTGAAGCTGACGGACGGGCCGTATCCCCGGCTGTCGGTGGTGCGGTCCATCTCCCCCGGCGACGCCGCCTACCTCGGGCCGTTCAGCTCCCGGCGCGCCGCGGAGCTGGCCGCCGCCGGCTTCCACGACGCCGTGCCGCTGCGCCAGTGCACCCACCGGCTGTCGCTGCGCACGGTCACACCGGCCTGCGCGCTGGCCGAGCTGGGTCGCTGCCCGGCACCCTGCGAGCACCGGATCACCCCCGAGGAGTACGACGCCCGCGCGGTCGCACCGTTTCGCACCGCCACCGCCAGCGACCCCCGCCCGGTGGTCGACGCCCTGCTCGCCCGCATCGAGGTGCTCTCCGGCGCCCAGCGCTACGAGGAGGCGGCGGTGGCCCGGTCCCGGCTGACGGCGGTGCTGCGGGCGACCGTACGGATGCAGCGGCTGACGGCCCTGACCGGCATCGCCGAGCTGGCCGCCGCGCGGCCGGCGGCCCGGGGTGGCTGGGAGTTGGCGCTGGTGCGGCACGGCCGGCTGGCCGGCGCCGGCGTCTCGCCCCCCGGTGTCCACCCCCGACCGACGATCGCCGCGATCCGGGCGACCGCCGAGACCGTCCTGCCCGGCCACGGCCCGGTGCCGTGTGCCTCCGCGGAGGAGACGGAACGCATCCTGTCCTGGTTGGAACGGCCCGAGACGCGGTTGGTGGAGATGTCCTCCGGTTGGGCGTCCCCGGTGGCCGGTGCGGCCCGCTTCCGCGACCTGCTGCGGAAGGCCGAGAACGCCGCCTCCCACCAAAGCTCGACCGAACGCCCATGACCAAGTGACCGATCGGACTACCTCGGCTCCCTTAGGCTGTTAGAGAAGTGCAGTCCTGCCCGTTTCGTGGGCCTGCTCACGGTTGCCGGGTTCCGGCGGCCGTGGAGCCGGGGTGAGGAGGTGTCCCACGTGGACGTCGACGCCGGACGCGGCGCCGCCCTGGGGGGCGCCCTCCCGACCCAGGCGGGCGAGTTACCGCTGGCCCGCCGACTGCGCTCGCTGCTGAGCTGGCCCACGGCCGACACCGACCCGGTCAGCCACCTCGTCCGGACCCATCGGACGATCCACCCCGGCACCGAGCCCTCCGTGCTGCGTCGGGCCTACACCATCGCGGAGAACATGCACCGCGGGCAGTTCCGCAAGAGCGGTGAGCCCTACATCACGCACCCGCTGGCGGTGGCCCAGATCTGCGCCGAGATCGGCATGGACGCCATCACCCTGGTCGCCGCGCTGCTGCACGACACCGTGGAGGACACCCGCTACACGCTCCAGGCGCTCGCCGAGGACTTCGGGCCGGAGGTGGCCCACCTCGTCGACGGGGTGACGAAGTTCGACAAGGCCTTCTACGGCAAGGCCGCCGAGGCCGAGACGATCCGTAAGATGATCATCGCGGCCGGCAAGGACGTCCGGGTCCTGATCATCAAGTTGGCCGACCGGCTGCACAACATGCGCACCCTGGGCGTCCGGTCCGCCGCGTCGCGGGAGCGGATCGCCCGCAAGACCCAGGAGGTCCTGGTCCCGCTCTGCGACCGGCTGGGCATCCAGACGCTCAAGCGCGAACTCGACGACGTGGTGCTGCTGCACCTGGAGCCGGAGTCGCACGCCCGGATCGCCCGGCACGTGCACGACCGGCCGGGCTGGGACGCGTACCTCGACGAGGTGGTCGCCCGGGCGAAGTCGGCCCTGCGCCGCAGCCGGGTGGACGCGGTGGTGACCCCCCGCCCCCGGCACCTCTACTCGATCTGGAAGGACACCGTCGCCGGTGGCCACGCCGCCCCCTTCGACCTGCCCCGCATCGCGATCGTGGTGGACGGCCCGGCCACCGACTGCTACGCGGCGCTCGGCGCAATCCACGGCACGTGGCGGCCCGTACCCGGCCGGTTCAAGGACTTCATCGCCTCGCCCAAGAACAACCTCTACCGCTCGCTGCACACCAGCGTCTGCGGGCCGAAGGACCGCACCGTGGAGGTGCTGATCCGCACCGAGGAGATGCACCGCTCGGCGGAGTACGGGGTCGCCGCCGACTTCCGCTTCCCGCGTTCGGGCGGCGGCCCGGCCGCGGCTCGGGCCGAGCAGCTCGACTGGCTGCGTCGGGTGCTCGACTGGGAGCAGGACGCGGCCGATCCGGCCCAGTTCCTCGAATCGCTGCGCTGCGACCTCGCCGAGACGCAGATCCAGGTCTTCGCCGACGGGCGACAGGTCGTGCTGCCCGCCGGGGCGACCCCCGTCGACCTCGCGTACGAGCTGGGCACCGAGCGGGGCGACCACTGTCTGGCGGCGCGGATCAACGGCCGGCTGGCCCCGCTCTCCTCCGAGCTGGACGAGGGCGACGTGGTGGAGATCTTCACCGAGACCGACGCCGCGAACGGCTTCGACGCCGACGTCGCCCCACGCGGGCCCCGCCGGGAGTGGCTCGGCTTCGTCAAGTCGCCGCAGGCGCAGATGCAGATCAGCCGGTGGTTCGCCGACCACACCGAGCCCGGCATCTCCATCACCGACAAGGTCCGCCTCGGCCGGGCCACGATCGGGCTGGCCCTGCGCAAGCACGACCGGGGCCTCGCCAGCGACCTGCCGCTGCTGCGGCTGTCGGAGGAGCTGGGCTACCCCGACCTGGAGACGCTGCTGGTCGCGGTGTTCGACCGGGTGATCGAGCCGGACGCGGTCGTACGCCAGCTCATCGACCTGGTGGACCACCGACAGTGACGGCTGCGGCCCGGGTGGTCCGAACGTTCCTCGCGGCCACTAGCCTGGACGCATGATCCCCCGCTCGCGCGCCACCGGTCGGGCCGTCGCCTACCAGGTCTTCTACCGGCTGCCGTTGCCGGTACGCCGCCGCCTGGTCCGGCTGGCCGTGCCGAAGTACATCGTCGGCGCGGTCACCCTCGTCCGGGACAGCGAGGCCGAGGGGGCGGGCCGGCTGTTGCTGCTGCGCCAGCCGCCCGGGAGGGGCTGGGGGCTGCCCGCCGGCCTGTTGCAGAAGGGCGAGGCACCCGTCGTGGGCGCCGCCCGCGAGCTGCACGAGGAGTCCGGCATCCGGCTCTCACCCCGGCAGCTGAGCCCCGCCGTGCCGAACGCCGTGGTGCACGCCAAGGGCTGGGTGGACATGGTGTTCACCGCCGAGGTCCCGGCGTCGCGCACCGAGCTGAAGGTCGACGGCGCCGAGGTCTTCGAGGCCGCCTGGCACCCGCTCGATGACCTGCCGAAGCTGACCTGGCCGACGGCCCGGCTGCTCGCGTACTACGACATCGGACCGCTGGCCGGGCAGTTCCCGCCCCCGGTGCCCGACACGAAGCCGTGACCGCCGGCCGCGACGCCGACGGCCCGGCCGAGGTCTGCGCGGTGGTGCTCGCCGCCGGCGAGGGCACCCGGCTGCGGCCGCTGACCGAGCGGCTGCCCAAGGCCCTCTGCCCGGTGGGCAACGTGCCGCTGCTCGACCGGGCGCTGGACCGGCTGGCCGGGCTCGGCCTGGCCGGACCCGCCCGGGTCGCCGTCAACGCCTGCTACCTCGGCGAGCAGGTCGTCGCGCACGTCGGGGGCCGCGCCCACCACTCCGTGGAGCCGGGCGATCCGCTCGGCACCGCCGGCGGCGTGGCGAACCTGCGGGACTGGATCGCCGGACGCGGCGTCCTGGTCGGCAACGCCGACGCCTACCTCGCCGACCCGGCACGGCCACCGGGGCCCGACATCGCCGCGCTGCTGGACGGCTGGGACGGCGACTCCGTACGCCTGCTCGGCCAGCCCGCCGCCGACCCGGCGGCGCCCGGCACCTTCGACGGGCACGTGTTCACCGGCTTCTCGCTGCTGCCGTGGCGGCTGGTGCGGGAGTTGCCGGTCGGCTTCGGCGACCTCGTCCGCGCCGTCTGGCGGCCGGCGGAGGCGGCCGGCGCGCTGGCCGTCGTGCCCTACCCCGGCACGTTCTACGACACCGGCACCCCGGCCGACTACCTGACGGCCAACCTGCACGCCGCCGGCGGCGGCAACCTGGTGGACCCGACGGCCACGGTGACCGGCCACTGCCGGTCGGCGGTGATCGGCGCGGGCGCGGTCGTGCACGGCGACGTGGAGCGTGCGGTCGTCTGGCCCGGCGCCACCGTCGGCCCCCGCGAGCGCCTGCGCGACGCGGTCCGCGCCGGCACCGCCCTCACCGTCCCCGGCACACCGCCGTCGGCGGGCCGGGGGAACATCTAGCATGGGCGACGACGCCGACGAACGGAGAAATGCCCCGTGATCACCGCGATCGTGCTGATCGACTGTGCCACCGACTCGATCCCCGAGGTGGCCGAGAACCTGGCCAACCTGCCCGGCGTCAGCGAGGTCTACTCGGTGGCCGGCCACGTCGACCTGATCGCGATGGTCCGGGTCCGCGAGTTCGAGCAGATCGCCCAGGTGATCGCCGGCAGCATCTCCAAGGTGCCGGGGGTGCTCAACACCGAGTCGCACATCGCCTTCCGCGCGTACTCCCAGCACGATCTGGAGGAGGCGTTCGCGATCGGCCTGGCGAACGCCGACTGACCCCGGGCGCCGGGCGGCGGCGCGGCCCGGCGCCCACGCCGGACGGCCGGCCCACCCGGAAGGATGGACCGGCCGTCGTGGTGCGCGGGCGTCAGCTCTGCGTGGGAGCCGGCGCCTCCTCGGTGCCACCCGGAGCCGGCGACTCGGTGGTGCCGCCCGGAGCCGGGGTCTCGGTGGTGCCGCCCGGAGCCGGCGTCGTGCCACCCGGGCTCGGGGTGCCGCTGGCGCTGGTCTGCGGCACCGGGATGCCCAGCTGCTCCGCCAGCTGCACCAGCGCGTCGTAGTGCGCCTGCAGGATCGGCAGGGCGGTCTGGGCCAGCTGGACCACCGACTGCTCGGAGCCCTGCGAGATCTCCGTCTGGGTGGCCTGGATGGCCTGGACGTGGCCGGCCAGCTCGCTGGTCACCCAGAGCCGGTCGAACTCCTCGCCGCTGGCGTTGTTCAGCTGGTCGATGACGGCCTGCTGGTCGGCGGTGGGCTCAGCCGGCAGTTCGACGCCGAGCTGGTTGGCCACCTCCTGCACCGACTGGTCGACCTGGGTGTGGTCGGTCTTGAACCGCTGGCCCAGGTCCTTGACCCCCTGGCTCTGACCCTTCTGCTGGGCCAGGTCACCCGAGGTGATCTCGAACAGGTTGACCTGATGGACGGCCTGCAGGTACTGGGTGTCCTGCTGCGACGGCTGCACCGCGGCCTGCGCCGCCGCAGCCGGCGCGATCCCCACCAGCACCAGCGCGGCCAGCAGGCCGAGGCGTTTGATACCCAACATGCTTTCCCCCCCTAGAGACGTTGGACCGCACGGATACCCGGCTCACGGGGGTTATTCCTGCGATCCCCCGACCAGGGGCGACCGGTCCCACGGGCCCGTGTCGAGCGGGTCGGCGGGCGGAAACGGACGTGGCGCCCGCCGGAGGACTCCGGTGGGCGCCACGTCGTGGTGGTGTCGCAGGGTCAGCGACGGCTCTCGCCGCTGCCGATCTCCTCCCGCTCCGGGCGGGGCTCGACGGGCGGGTGGCCCGGCGAGACCGGCGCCTCGGCCGGCTTCTCGATCGGGTAGAAGAAGCCCCGGATGGCCGGGCCGAGGGCACCGAGCCGGTTCATCTTCTTCGGCACGACCCAGCCGGCGTACGGCAGCGCGCCGTGGCCGTCGCCGTGGCCGTCCGCCGCCGAGAGCGGCTGGTGCACCTCTTCGAACCGGCCGTCCGGCAGCCGCCGGATGATGCCGGTCTCGACACCGTGGGCCAGCACCTCCCGGTCGTGCTGCTGGAGACCCAGGCAGATCCGGTAGGTGACGTAGTACGCCAGCGGCGGCAGGACGAGCAGGCCGATACGGCCGGCCCAGGTCATCGCGTTCAGGCTGATCTGGAACTTGTCGGCGATGACGTCGTTGGCGCCGGAGAGCGTCAGCACGATGAAGAACGCGACCGCCATGGCGCCCAGGCCGGTACGCGCCGGCACGTCCCGGGGACGCTGGAGCAGGTTGTGGCTCCTGGTGTCCTTGAGGCGGCGGGCCTCCAGGAACGGGTAGAGCGTCGACAGGCCGACCAGGATGCCCGGCAGCACGACCGTCGGCCAGAACAGCGGCGGGATCACGTATCCGTCGCCGATCGGGATGTTGATCTCCCACGCGGGCATCAGACGCGTCGAGCCGTCGAGGAACATGACGTACCAGTCGGGCTGGCTGGCGGCCGAGACCACCCACGCCTCGTACGGGCCGAACAGCCAGATCGGGTTGATCTGGAACAGGCCACCCATCAGCGCGATCACGCCGAAGACGACCATGAAGAAGCCGCCCTGCTTGATCGCGTAGCGCGGGAACATCCGCTCGCCGACCACGTTGCCGTTGGTCCGGCCGGGGCCGGGCCACTGGGTGTGCTTCTGCTTGAAGACCAGGCCCAGGTGGGCGCCGATCAGCGCGAGCAGCAGGCCCGGGACGAGCAGCACGTGGGCGATGTAGAACCGGCTGATGATGATCGTGCCCGGGAACTCCCCGCCGAAGACCGACGAGGTGACCCAGGAGCCGACCACCGGGATGGAGAGCATGATCGCCGAGGCGATCCGCAGGCCGGTGCCGGAGAGGCCGTCGTCCGGCAGCGAGTAGCCGGTGAAGCCGGCGAGGAAGCCGACCCAGAACAGCAGCGAGCCGATGATCCAGTTGGTCTCCCGCGGCTTGCGGAACGCGCCGGTGAAGAAGACCCGGAGCATGTGCACCACGATGGCGGCCATGAACAGCAGCGCCGACCAGTGGTGCATCTGCCGCATGATCAGACCACCCCGGACATCGAACGAGATGTCCAGGCTGGAGGCGTACGCGGCCGACATCGGCGTGCCCCGCAGCGGGGCGTAGCTGCCGTTGTAGACGACCTCGGTCATCGCCGGCTCGTAGAAGAACGTCAGGAAGACGCCGGTCAGCAGCAGGACGACGAACGAGAACAGCGCGATCTCGCCGAGCAGGAACGACCAGTGGTCCGGGAAGACCTTGTTCAGCAGCCGGCGCAGCGGGGTGGCCACCTGGAAGCGGTCGTCCACTCCCCGCGCGACGTTCCCCGGGACTGCTGCCTTGTCAAACTTGCGCCGCTTCACGGCCGCTCCCAGAAGTCGGGCCCGACGGTCTCGGTGTAGTCGGACTTGGCCACGAAGTAGCCCTCGGCGTCCACCTCGATCGGCAGCTGCGGCAGCCGTCGGCTGGCCGGGCCGAAGATGGGCCGGGCGTTGTCGGTGATCAGGAACTGCGACTGGTGGCACGGGCAGAGCAGGCGGTTGGTCTGCTGCTCGTACAGGCTCGCCGGGCAGCCGGCGTGCGTGCAGATCTTCGAGTAGGCGGCGTAGTTGCCCCACATGTAGTCGCCGTGCCCGACCCGCTCGTTGGCCCGGCGCGACTCCTCCGCGTCGGAGTCCCGCAGGTGGATCAGCAGGGTCGGCGAGTCGGCGTGCAGGTTGCTCACGCCGTGGTCGATGCCGGGAAAGACGGTGATCTGGCCGCCCGCGCTGACGTCCGCCGGGCGGACCGGCCGGCCGTCCTCGCGGACCAGCCGGATCTTCTCGCCGCCCTCGGCCGGGGCGAACCCGGTCGTGAACATCTGGTTGTTCTTGTGCGGCTGGGAGATCAGGCCGCCGACCAGGGGGGCCGCGGCGACCGCGCCGACCGGCGCGAGACCGGCCAGCAGCGAGATGCCGAGCAGCGGCCGGCGCTTCACGCCCAGCTCGTCGGCCATGTAGAGCATGGTCTGGCCGGTGATGATCCGGTCGTCGGAGGCGACGGCACCCTCGTGCCGGTCCTGGATCGAGACCTCCTTCGGCAGCAGCTTCTTGCCCCAGGTCAGGATGCCGAAGCCGATGCCGAGCAGGGCCACGCCGAGCGTGACGCCGAGCAGCGGGGTGTACCACTTGTCGCCGCCGCTGCCCGGGGTGTACTTCCAGGGCCACCAGATGTAGACGACCAGGAAGGCGGTCGCCGCCAGGCCGGTCAGCAGGAAGAACGACGCGACCGTACGGGTCAGCCGGCGCTCGGCCTTGCTACCCGGGGCGACCTGCGGCTCGTAGTGGACGATCTCGATGTCGTCCCGGCGCGCGCCCTCGCGGACGATGTCGAACTGGCTGAGCCCGGGGGTGTTCACGTCGAGCGGCTCCCGGCCCTGCTGGGCCTGGTGCTCGGTGTGCGTGGTCATGCCGTCACCTCGCTACGGGCGGTGCCGCGCTGCGGCACCACGGCACTGAATCGGATGAGCCGCCCGGTCACGACTTGCCCGCAATCCACAGGCTCGCGAAGACGAGCGCGACGATGCCCACCAGGAAGATCGCCAGGCCCTCGGTGGACGGCCCGTACCGACCGAGGTTGAAGCCGCCCGGGTCCTGGTCGTGCTTGAGGGTCTCCTGGATGTAGGCGATGAGGTCCGCCTTCTGGTCCGGGGAGATCTGGTTGTCGCCGAAGACCGGCATGTTCTGCGGGCCGCTCAGCATGGCGGCGTAGATCTGCCGGTCGGTCGCCGGGCGCAGGCTCGGCGCGTACTTGCCGGAGGAGAGGGCGCCGCCGCCACCGCCGAAGGCGTGGCACTGCGCGCAGTTGATCCGGAACAGCTCGCCACCGGCGGCGATGTTGCCGTCGGCGTGCAGGTTCTCACCGTCGGGCACCACCGGGCCGCCGCCGAGCTCCTGGACGTACTGCGCGAGCTGGCGGGTCTCCTCGTCCGTGAAGAGCTCCGGCTTGCGCTGGGCCTGGGCCTCCTGCCGGGCCATCGGCATGCGGCCGCTGCCGACCTGGAACTCCACCGAGGCCGCGCCGACGCCGATCAGGCTCGGCCCGCGTCCCTCGACGCCCTGGGCGTTGCGACCGTGACAGGTCACACAGCTCACGTCGAACAGCGCCTTGCCCTCCGCGGCGGCACCGGTGAGCGGGGTGTCCTGCGCCTGCACGCCGGGGGCGAAGACGGTGTAGGCGCCGCCGGCCAGCATCAGCGCGGCGAGCAGCCGGACCGCGGCGCCCAGCCGGCGGCGGCCCCTGCTGCGCGCCGCGGGCCGCTCGCGCAGCCGCGCGAGCAGACCGCGTCGGCGGTCGTTGTCAGAAGTCATGACCTGTGTCCTTAACCGGTTGGACCTTGTCTCAGGGGACGGAGCAGCGGCGCGGTTCGTGACGCGCCAAGATCACTGAAGCCAGTAGATCATGGCGTAGAGCCCGATCCACACGACGTCGACGAAGTGCCAGTAGTAGGACACGACGATCGCCGACGTGGCCTGCGCCGGTGTGAACCGGCCCATGGTGGTGCGGATCATGAAGATGACGAAGGCGACCAGACCGCCGGCCACGTGCAGGCCGTGGAAGCCGGTGGTCAGGTAGAACATCGACCCGTAACCGTCTTTGTTGATCTTGATGCCCTCGTGCACCAGCTCGCGGTACTCGTTGAGCTGGCCGAGGACGAAGATCAGGCCCATCACGAAGGTGATCGTGAACCAGCGCCGCAGCGCGTGGACGTCACCCTTCTCCGCGGCGAAGACACCGAGCTGGCAGGTCACCGACGACAACACCAGGATCACCGTGAAGGTGGTCGCGTAGGGGATGTTGAGGTGCACGG
Organism: Micromonospora echinofusca; assembly: GCF_900091445.1. NCBI lineage: Bacteria > Bacillati > Actinomycetota > Actinomycetes > Micromonosporales > Micromonosporaceae > Micromonospora > Micromonospora echinofusca. The sequence goes on along the minus strand of NZ_LT607733.1, from coordinate 1,387,793 downwards.
TGTGTTCCGCCCACTGCTCCGGTGCCGCCGCGCGGATGGAGAAGTACATCGCGAACAGCGCCGCGAAGAACATGAGTTCGCTGGAGAGCCACACGATCGTCCCGACGCTGACCATGTTGGGTCGGGTCAGGGAGTGGATCCGGCTCTTGTCAATGGCTGGGGCCGCAGTCACGCGGTCATTATTGCCCTTGACCGGGGCCGGCGATCAGCGGGGGGCCAAACCCGTGGCATCCACAGCCCGATCGGGGCAGTCCGGTTCGCCTGACCTAGGCTGAAAAGCGTGCTGCACGCCGATCCGATCTCCGCCGCAGCCGCCGTCGCCGCGCCGGCGGCGACCGCGGCCGTCCCGCCGCCGTTCACCGTGACCTCGGTGTTCACCGAGACGAAGCTGGACAGCTGGCTCGCCGTCGGCCTGGTGCTGGCCGCCGGCGTCTACCTCTACGGGGTCCACCGGCTGCGGCTGCGCGGCGACCGGTGGCCGGTCGCCCGGACCGTCTTCTTCCTCGGCCCCGGCCTCGGCGGCATCGCGGCGGTCACCGTCAGCGGCCTGCACGCGTACGACACGGCGCTGCTGTCGGTGCACATGGTCCAGCACATGGTGCTCTCCATGATCTCGCCGATCTTCCTCGCGCTGGGCGCGCCGGTGACGCTGGCGCTGCGTACGCTGCCGCCGCGACCGCGCAAGCGGCTGCTGGCCGTCGTGCACAGCCGGATCGCGCGGATCTACAGCTTCCCGCTGGTGGCGTTCACCATCTTCGTGGTCAACCCGTTCGCGCTCTACTTCACCGACCTGTACCGCTACACGCTGGAGCACGCGTGGGCGCACGAGGTCGTGCACGCGCACTTCATCATGACCGGCTGCGTGTTCTTCTGGCCGCTGCTCGGCCTCGACCCGCTGCCGGGCCGCTGGCCGTACCCGGCGCGGGCGCTGTTGATGCTGCTCTCCGTGCCGTTCCACACGGTGCTCGGCCTCACCATCATGCAGAGCAGCACGCTGTTCGGCGGCGACTGGTACCCCTCGCTCGGGCTGACCTGGTCCGACCCCTGGCAGGACCAGGTGGTCGCCGGCGGCATCCTCTGGGCCGGCGGCGAGTTCGTCAGCGTGACCATGCTGGCCGTCCTGGTCGTGCAGTGGATGCGCCACGCCGAGCGGGAGGCCCGCCGCGTCGACCGCGACCTGGACCGCCAGGAGGCCCGTCAGCGCGCCGCGGAGTCCACCGCCTGAGCCGCCCGGCGGTACGCCCTGCGCACCGCCACCGGCCGGACGTCGCCCACCTCACACCGACCGGTACGATCAGCGGGCGGCTGCGAGGTGGACGCCAGTCCGGCCGGTCAGCGCGCAGCGAACGAGTCAACAAGCTCAGTGATGGTGCCGCACGACGGCACGGAGCGAAGCGGAGTGCCGGCATGAGCGATCGTCTTTGCACCGTCCTGCTCTACAGCGACGACCCGCAGGTCCGCGACCGGATGCGGCTCGCCGTCGGCCCGCGCCCCGCGCCCGGCCTGCGCATCGAGTTCGTCGAGGCGTCCGACTACGCGGAGTGCATCCGGCTCGTCGACGACTACGAGATCGACCTGCTGGTGCTCGACGGCGAGGCGAGCCCGGGCGGCGGCATCGGCATCGCCCGGCAGGTCAAGGACGACCGGGACGACGCTCCCCCGACCTGCGTGGTGATCGCCCGCGCCGCCGACCGGTGGCTCGCGGCGTACGCCGAGGTCGACGCCACCCTGGTGCACCCGCTCGACCCGGTGACGACCGGCACGACGGTGGCCGAGCTGCTGCGGGCGCACGCGCCCGCCTGACGTCCCCACTCCGGCCGCCACGGCGCCGGGCCGACCGGTGCCGGTTCCCACCCCACCCGCATCTCGCACGCTCGGGAGGCCCGTCATGGGCGATCGGACCTGGCCGCACCTGCTCAACGCGCTGCTGCGCGGTGAGGAACTCGCCACCGCCGACACCGCCTGGGCGATGGGCGAGATCATGGCCGGCTCGGCGGCCCCGGCGCAGATGGCGGGCTTCGTCGTCGCGCTGCGCGCCAAGGGCGAGACCTCGGCCGAGCTGGCCGGCCTGGTGGAGGCGATGCTCGGCCGGGCCGTGCCGGTGGAGCTGCCCGACGAGCTGCGCGCCACCGCCCTCGACGTGGTCGGCACCGGCGGTGACCTCGCGCACACGGTCAACATCTCGACCATGGCCTCGCTGGTGGTGGCCGGTGCCGGCGTCCGCGTGGTCAAGCACGGCAACCGGGCGGCCTCCTCGTCGTGCGGCACCGCCGACGTGCTGGAGTTCCTCGGCGTACCGCTCGACCTGGGGCCGGAGGGGGTGGCCCGGTGCGTGGCCGAGGCCGGCATGGGCTTCTGCTTCGCGGCCCGGTTCCACCCGGGGATGCGGCACACGGGCCCGGTACGCCGGGAGCTGGGCGTGCCCACCGTGTTCAACTTCCTCGGCCCGCTGACCAACCCGGCGCGGCCCCGCGCCGGAGCGGTCGGGTGCTTCGACGCCCGGATGGCCCCGGTCATGGCCGGCGTCTTCGCCGCCCGTGGCGACTCGGTGCTGGTGATGCGCGGCGAGGACGGGCTCGACGAGTTCACCACCGCCGCGCCCACCCGGGTCTGGGCAGCCCAGGGCGGCGTCGTCAGGGAGTCGCTGCTGGACGCGGCCGACCTCGGGGTACCCCGGGCCACCCTGGCCGACCTGCGGGGCGGTGACGCCGCCTACAACGCCGACGTGGTCCGCCGGCTGCTGGCCGGCGAGACCGGCCCGGTGCGCGACGCCGTCCTGGTCAACGCGGCGGCGGCGCTGGCCACGCAGGGCCCGCTGGACGGCGACCTGACCGAGGCGCTGCGGGCCGGGATGGACCGGGCCGCCGAGTCGGTCGGCTCCGGGTCCGCCGCCCGCGTGCTGGACCGCTGGATCGAGGTCGCGCGCGCCCTCTGAGCCCCGGGCCTCGCCGGAGGTTGTCGGACCCCCGTGGGAAACTACAGCTGAGTAGTTCCCACATCCGTCCTGCACCGTCGAGTGCGGCAATCCCGTCGGGCGTGTGCGACACCCCGCGGGACCGGAGCGAGAGGAGACGCCCGTGTCGGAGCGCGAGCTCTACTGCGACACCTGTGAGGGCGTCGAGCCGTTCGAGACGCCACCGTGCGCCGACGGCCACGGCGCCGACTGCCCCGAACTGGTCTGCACGGGCTGCGGTGCGGCCGTGCTCGTCCCCGGCGTCGTGTTCCACCTCGCGCGTCGGAGCGGCCGGCGCCGCGCGGCGGCCCGCCGCGCCGCCTGACGCCACCGCCACGCGACGTCGCGGGGCGCGTGACGTTCCCCGCACAGCCCCGTTTCACGCCGAAGGCCCGCCTCCCTGAGGGGAGGCGGGCCTTCGTGACGTCTCGCGGGTGGCGACCGATCAGTGCTCGGCGGTGCGCCGGGTGCCGCTGTAGTACTCGAACAGCAGGCCGCAGACGGAGAACGTGACCGCCACCATGCCGAGGCCGAGCAGCCAGAACTGCCAGAACGCGAGGCCGAAGCCGGCGAGCGCGACGGCGATCGCCAGGCCGAACGGCCAGTAGCTGCCCGGGCTGAAGAAGCCGATCTCGCCCGCGCCGTCGGCGATCTCACCGTCCGGCCGGTCCTCCGGCCGGAGGTCGATCCGGCGGGAGACGAACCAGAAGAAGCCGCCACACATCGAGCAGAGCAGGAAGCTCAGCAGCAGGGCGACCGTGCCCACCCACTCGACCTGGCCGCCGGAGTCGGCGGCGGTCCACCCGCCGTAGAGGAAGGTGGCGAAGAGCAGGAACCCGGCGATGACCAGGAAGATGCGCCACTCGGTCTTCATGCCCGATCCCTCAGCTTCCCGCGCCGGCCGGCGCGTCGTCGGGGTTGAAGTTGGCCTCGGTACGCCGGGTCTCGAACGGCTTCGTGGTCTTCGCGTACGGGTCCTCGCCGATGGCCGTCAGCGCCTCCTGCGTGGACCTGCCGTCGCGCTTGGCCGCCAGGAACTGCTCGTACTTCTCCGGAGAGACGACGCGCAGCTCGAAGTTCATGAAGGCGTGGTAGCTGCCGCAGAGCTCGGCGCAGCGACCCACGTAGGCGCCCTCGGCCTCCAGCTTCGAGACCTCGAACACGTTGCGGATCTTGCCCGGCATGACGTCGCGCTTGAACAGCAGCTCCGGCACCCAGAAGGAGTGGATGACGTCGCGGCTGGTCTCCTCGAACCGGATGGACCGGTCGGTCGGCAGCACCAGGATCGGGATGACCTCGCTGGTGCCCAGCACGGAGGCGACGGTGTTGGCGTCCTGGCCCTGGCCGTCGCGGTAGTTGAACTGCCAGTTCCACTTGAACGCGACCACCTCGACCGTGACGTCGGGGTTCTTGGTCGTCCGCACCACGTCGGTCTGCACGATCGCCGTGTAGTAGAAGAGCACGGAGACGATCAGGATCGGCGCGATGGTGTAGAGGAACTCCATCGGCATGTTGTAACGGGTCTGCACCGGCAGCTCGTTGCCCCGCTTGCGGTAGCGCACGACGCACCAGAAGATCAGGCCCCACACGAAGACGCCGACCGCGAGCGCCGCGATGCACGAGGCGATCCACAGGTCGTACATCCGGCGCGACTCGGGCGTGATGCCGCCCTGCGGCCAGCCGAATCCGCCGAACGCCGCGCCGACGTCGCAGCCCGTGAGCAGGACCAGCAGCGCCGCTCCGCCGAGACCGAGCCCGGCGATCCGACCGGCACCACGTCCCCGGCGCCCACCGGCTCCTGGGGAAGCGCTGTGCCGTACGGCCGACGGCCGTACCTCCGAACTCCTTGCGACCACCTGGTCCTGCCTCCCTAGCGCGCCGCGGTGTCTTCGTCCCTGCCCTCCGCCTGCGGAGCGACAGCACCAGCGGCAAAGGCGTCACCGACGGTCGCAGATTACTCGACCATGACGGGCTGGACCGTGTTGGGGTCGTTGTCGGCCCCCATCGGGGGGATCTTGGGCATACCGGCGCGATACGTTGGCTCCCGTGAGCGCATCCCCGGTCTACCTGGACGCGGCCACCGCCGCGCCGCTGCACCCGGTCGCCCGGCAGGCGCTGCTGGCGGCCCTCGACGACGGCTGGGCGGACCCCGGCCGCCTCTACACGCAGGCGCGCCGGGCCCGTCAACTCCTCGACGCCGCCCGCGAGGCGAGCGCGCAGACGCTCGGCGTGCGCGCCGACGAACTCTCCTTCACCCCCAGCGGTACGACGGCCGCGCACTCGGCCGTGCTGGGGGGCCTGGCCGGGCGGCGGCGCGTCGGCCCCGCCCTGGTGCACTCCGCGATCGAGCACTCGGCGGTGCTGCACGCCGCCGAGCGGCACGTCGCGGCGGGTGGCGCGGCCACGTCCGTACCGGTGGACCGGCTGGGCCGGCTCGACCTGGACCGCTGGGCGGCGGCGGTCCGGGCGCCGGGGGTGGCGCTGGCCGCACTGATCGCCGCCAGCCACGAGGTCGGCACCCTCCAGCCGGTGCCGGAGGCCGCGCGGGAGTGCGCCGAGGCCGGGGTGCCGCTGTACGTGGACGCCGCCCAGCTGGTGGGCCGGGCCCCGGTGCCGGCGGGCTGGTCGGTGCTGACCGCCAGCGCGCACAAGTGGGGCGGGCCACCCGGCGTCGGGTTGCTCGTCGTGCGCAAGGGCACCCGCTGGGAGTCGCCCTGGCCGGCCGACGACCGGGAGGCCGGGCGTACGCCGGGAGCGCTCAACCTGCCGGCGGTGGTGGCGGCGGCGGCGAGCCTGCGCGCGGCGGCGGCCGACGCGGCGGCCGAGGCGGCCCGGCTGACGCCGCTGGTGGCCCGGATCCGGGCCCGGGTGGCGGCGGAGGTGCCGGACGTGGAGGTGGTGGGTGATCCCGACCACCGTCTCCCACACCTGGTGACCTTCTCCTGCCTCTACGTCGACGGGGAGGCCCTGCTGCACGCGCTCGACCGGCGCGGGTTCGCCGTCTCCTCGGGCTCCTCGTGCACGTCGTCGACGCTGCGGCCCTCGCACGTGCTGGAGGCGATGGGGGTGCTCTCGCACGGCAACGTCCGGATCTCGCTGCACCGGGAGACGACGGAGGCCGACGTCGAGAGGTTCCTCACCGAACTGCCCGGCATCGTGGCGGGGCTGCGGGCCGAGGCCGGGGTGGTGGGGCTGTGACGGCGCCGGCGGAGATCCTCGACTGCCGCGGCCAGCGCTGCCCGCTGCCGGTCATCGCGGTGGCCAGGCGGCTGCCCGAGCTGCCCGTCGGCACGGTGGTGCGGGTGCTCGCCGACGATCCGGCCGCGGCGGTGGACCTCCCGGCGTGGTGCCGGATGCGTGGCCAGGAGTTCCTCGGCACGATCACGGGCACCGACGGCCCCGCGTTCGACGTCCGCCGCCGCCACTGACCCGCGCCACCGGGGGTGTTCTCACCCACCCCCGGCAGCCCGGCGACAGCGACCCGCGCCGGCGTCACGGCACGAGGTGCGGGCGGACCTCCTCGGCGGCGACGTCGCCGTACGACTCGGCGAGGCGCTTGACGAACAGGTCGCGGCGGACCTCGTACTCCTGGGTGCCGACGGTCTCCAGCACCAGCGTGGCGAGCAGGGAGCCGACCTGCGCGGCGCGCTCCAGCCCGAGGCCCCAGGAGAGGGCGGTGAAGAAGCCGGCCCGGAACCCGTCGCCGACGCCGGTCGGGTCGACCGCCTGGGTCTCCCGCGCGATCGGCACGTGGATCGGGTCGAAGTCGCGCCCGGCGATCTCCACCCCGTGCTTGCCCAGCGTGGTGACCCGCACCTTGACCCGGTCGAGCAGCTGCGCGTCGGTCAGGCCGGCCTTGCTCTGCAACAGCGACTTCTCGTAGTCGTTGGTCATCAGGTACTCGGCGCCCTCGATCAGCGCGACGACGTCCTCGCCCTCCATGCGGGCGAGCTGCTGGGACGGGTCGGCGGCGAACCGGTAGCCGCGCTCCCGGCACTCCGCGGAGTGCCGCAGCATCGCCTCCGGGTCGTTCGCGCCCACCAGGACCAGGTCCAGCCCGTCGAGGCGGCGGGCCACCGGCCCCAGCTCGATGTTGCGGGCCTCACTCATCGCCCCGGCGTAGAACGAGGCGATCTGGCACATGTCGGTGTCCGTGGTGCAGACGAACCGGGCGGTGTGCGCCACCTCGCTGACGTGCACCGAGTCGCAGTCGACGCCGTGGCGCTCCAGCCAGGAGCGGTAGTCGGCGAAGTCCGCGCCGACCGCGCCGACCAGGACCGGGCGCAGGCCGAGCTGCCCCATGCCGAAGGCGATGTTGGCCGCCACCCCGCCGCGCCGCAGCACCAGGTCGTCCACCAGGAAGGAGAGCGAGACCTTGTGCAGCTGGTCGGCGAGGAACTGGTCGGCGAAACGACCGGGGAAGCTCATCAGATGGTCGGTGGCGATCGAGCCGGTCACGGCGATCTTCATGTCAACCTCGGGGTCGGGAGCAGGGCGCCGGTCAGCCTACCGGTCCGGCCCCCTCAGGATGACCTGTCGGTCGGCCCCGGGTCACCACCGCGCGGACGCTTCCTGGGCCGAACGACGACGGCGGGGCCGCCCCGGAGGACGGCCCCGCCGTGGTCAGCGGAGGTGCGGCTCAGCTGAACGAGTCGCCGCAGGCGCAGGAGTTGCCCGCGTTGGGGTTGTCGATGGTGAATCCCTGGGCGTCGATCCGGTCGGCGAAGTCGATGGTGGCGCCGGCCAGGTAGGGGGCGCTCATCCGGTCGACGACGACCCCGACACCGTCGTAGTCGGTGACGACGTCACCGTCGAGCGACCGCTCGTCGAAGAAGAGCTGGTACCGCAGGCCGGAGCAGCCGCCCGGCTGCACGGCGACCCGGAGCCGCAGGTCGTCGCGGCCCTCCTGCTCGATCAGGGCCTTGACCTTCTGCGCCGCGACGTCGGTGAGGACGACGGACGTGGGGGCCTTGGCCTCGGTCGACTCGGTCTGCGCTGGCGTGGTCACGTGAAATCTCCCTGCGCGGTTGGGTCCGGACGCACTGGCCAACATCTCCTGTCGCCCAGCCATTCCCGGTGTGGTCCAGTTCCGATGGTACGCCGCTCCGGCCGGCCCCACCCGTTCGGCGTGACCTGGGCCGTCGTCGGGCGCGGGGCGTACGGGGCGGTCAGCGGCTCCACTGCCGGGCCAGCCGGGTGCCGAGCGCCCGCAGCCCCTCGGCCGGGCGCTGCATCGCGGCGGCCAGCCCGCCACGCTCCTCGCCCCCGAAGTGATCCACCAGGCTGTACGCGTCGGTTACCCCGGCCGCCCCCGCCTCCCGCCGGCCGGTGCTGACCCGGCCGGCGACCACCACGCAGGGCACGCCCCGGTCCCGGGCGGCGCCGGCCACCCCGGCCACCACCTTGCCGCGCAGCGACTGGTGGTCGAACGAGCCCTCCCCCGTGATCACCAGATCGACCGCGTCGAGCGTGGTGTCCAGCCCGATCGCCCGGGTGACCAGGCCGATGCCCGACTCGCAGTGCCCGCCCAGCGCCAGCACGGCCGCGCCCAGCCCACCGGCCGCGCCGCCGCCGGGCAGCGCGCCCAGCCGCTCGGGGCAGCCGGGCAGGTCCCGCTCCAGCACGGCGGCGAAGCGCTCCAGCGCGGCGTCGAGCAACAGCACGTCGGCCCGGTCGGCGCCCTTCTGCGGGCCGAACACGTTGCTCGCCCCGTGCAGCCCCAGCAGCGGGTTGTCCACGTCGGTGGCGGCGACCAGGCGGGCGTCGCGCAGCCGGGGCGCGCCGTCGACGGCGTGCACCGCGGCGAGCGCGGCCCCGCCGTACGGCAGCGCCCGGCCGCCGTCGTCCAGCGGGGTCACGCCGAGCGCGGTCAGCATGCCCGCGCCGCCGTCGTTGGTGCCGGAGCCGCCCAGCCCGATCACGACCGTGCGGGCGCCGGCCTCCACGGCGGCGGCGACGAGCACCCCCAGCCCGTACGAGGAGGTGGTCTTCGGGTCGCGCTCGCCCGCGTCGAGCAGGTGCAGCCCGCACGCCTGGGCGCTCTCCAGCCACGCGGTCGCACCGCCGTCGGTGAGCAGGATCTCACCGGCCGCCGGGCGGCCCAGCGGGTCGACGGTCGGCACCGGGATCCGGCGCCCGCCGAGGGCGTCGGAGAGCACGTCGAGGAAGCCCGGCCCACCGTCCGACAGAGGCCGTACGAGCAGGTCGTCGTCGGGCGCGACCTCCCGCCAGCCGGCGGCCACGGCATCGGCGACCTGCGGGGCCGGCAGCGTACCGGCGAACTTGTCCGGGCAGAGCAGTACGCGCATGCCGAGCAGTGTGGCAGCACACACCGCTGGAGGCTGCGGGGAGGCCGCACTGTGGGACCATGGGGCACGTGACTTCGACCTGGGTGGAACCCTCCAACACCGCGACGGCACTGTTGCTGCTCGGCCGGGGCAGCGACCCCGCCACGGAGCGCGGCGTCGAGTGTCCGGGTGACCTGCCGGCGCCCAGCGACCCGGACCTGGTGGCCCGGGCCACGGCGGCGAAGGCGGCGCTGGGCAGCAAGGTCTTCGTGCTGGGGCACCACTACCAGCGCGACGAGGTGATCCAGTTCGCCGACGTGACCGGCGACTCGTTCAAGCTGGCCCGCGAGGCGGCGGCCCGGCCCGACGCGGAGTACATCGTCTTCTGCGGCGTGCACTTCATGGCCGAGAGCGCCGACATCCTCACCTCGGACGCGCAGAAGGTCGTCCTGCCCGACCTGGCCGCCGGCTGCTCGATGGCGGACATGGCGGTGCTGTCGCAGGTCGAGACGGCCTGGGACGTGCTCACCGAACTGGGCGTCGCGGCCGACACCGTCCCGGTGACGTACATGAACTCCTCGGCGGACATCAAGGGCTTCGTGGGTCGCAACGGCGGTGTGGTCTGCACCTCCTCGAACGCGAAACGGGCGCTGGAGTGGGCGTACCAGCAGGGCTCGAAGGTCTTCTTCTTCCCCGACCAGCACCTCGGCCGCAACACGGCGGTGCTCGAGATGGGCTTCGCGCTGGACGACTGCGTCCTCTACGACCCGCACAAGCCGAACGGCGGGCTCACCCCGCAGCAACTGCGCGACGCGCGGATGATCCTGTGGCGCGGGCACTGCTCGGTGCACGGCCGGTTCACCCTCGACAGCGTCGAGGACGTGCGGGCGCGGGTGCCGGGCGTGAACGTGCTGGTCCACCCGGAGTGCCGGCACGAGGTGGTCACCGCCGCCGACTTCGTCGGTTCGACGGAATACATCATCAAGGCCATCGAGGCGGCCCCGGCCGGCTCGGCCTGGGCGGTCGGCACCGAGCTGAACCTGGTCCGCCGGCTCGCGCTGGCCCACCCGGACAAGCAGATCATGTTCCTGGACAAGGCGGTCTGCTACTGCTCGACCATGAACCGGATCGACCTGCCCCACCTGGTCTGGGCGCTGGAGGAACTGGTGGCCGGCCGGGTGGTCAACCAGATCACCGTCGACCCGGACACCGCGCACCACGCCCGGGTGGCGTTGGATCAGATGCTCGCCCTGCCCGGGGCCGACACCCCGCCGCCGACGGCGAGCTGATCACTTTCCGTAACGACATTGGCACGGAAAAGGGTCCGATCACCGATAAATGCCCTCAGGGGCGATGTGACCGGGTCCATCTTCGTCACCGAGGGCTATGCTGCCGGTGCGACGATTCACGCGGGCCGTTTCGACATGGCCGCGTTCCGGGTAGCGATGACAATCGTGTGCCCCACCATCAACACGGCAGCACCGACGCGCTGGAGGTTGCGTTGACCGACGACGTCCTGGTCGTACACGGAGGCACTCCGCTCGAAGGGCGGATCCGCGTGCGCGGCGCGAAGAACCTGGTCTCGAAGGCGATGGTCGCCGCGCTGCTGGGTGACAGCCCGAGCCGACTGTTCGACGTGCCGAAGATCCGCGACGTCGAGGTGGTCCGGGGTCTGCTCGGCCTGCACGGGGTCAAGGTCACCGACGGCGGGGAGGACGGCGAGCTCGTCTTCGACCCGGCGAACGTGGAGAGCGCCAGCACGGACCAGATCAACGTGCACGCCGGCTCCAGCCGGATCCCGATCCTGTTCTGCGGGCCGCTGCTGCACCGCCTAGGCCACGCGTTCATCCCCGACCTGGGCGGCTGCCACATCGGGCCGCGCCCGATCGACTTCCACCTCCAGGCGCTGCGCGAGTTCGGCGCGACGGTCGAGAAGACCCCCGAGGGGCTGCACCTGTCGGCGCCGAACGGGCTGCACGGCACCAAGTTCGCCCTGCCGTACCCGAGCGTCGGCGCCACCGAGCAGGTGCTGCTGACGGCCGTGATGGCCGAGGGGGTCACCGAGCTGCGCAACGCGGCGGTGGAGCCGGAGATCATCGACCTGATCTGCATCCTGCAGAAGATGGGCGCGATCATCAAGGTGCACACCGACCGGGTCATCGAGATCCAGGGTGTGCCCAGGCTGCACGGCTACACGCACCGGCCCATCCCGGACCGGATCGAGGCGGCGAGCTGGGCGGCGGCGGCGCTGGCCACCCGCGGCCACGTCGAGGTGCTCGGCGCGCAGCAGGCCGACATGATGACCTTCCTGAACATCTTCCGCTCCGTCGGCGGTGAGTACGAGGTCACCGACGCCCGGGCGCCGAAGCTCGGCGACCCGGGCCAGGAGGGCGGCATCCGGTTCTGGCACCCGGGCGGCGAGCTGCACGCCGTGGCGCTGGAGACCGACGTGCACCCGGGCTTCATGACCGACTGGCAGCAGCCGCTGGTGGTGGCGCTCACCCAGGCGCGGGGCCTGTCCATCGTCCACGAGACGGTCTACGAGCAGCGGCTGGGCTACACCGAGGCGCTCAACTCGATGGGCGCCAACATCCAGGTCTACCGGGACTGCCTCGGCGGCACCCCGTGCCGCTTCGGCCGGCGCAACTTCAAGCACTCCGCGGTGATCGCGGGGCCGAGCAAGCTGCACGCGGCGGACCTGGTCATCCCCGACCTGCGGGCCGGTTTCAGCCACCTGATCGCCGCGCTGGCGGCGGAGGGCACCTCCCGGGTGTACGGCGTCGACCTGATCAACCGGGGCTACGAGGACTTCGAGGCGAAGCTGGCCGACCTGGGCGCGCACGTCGAGCGTCCGTAACGTCGACCACTCCCGTCCGCGCCCGGTGCACCGCGATGTGCACCGGGCGCCGTCGTTTGGCTACCCTTTCGACGTGCCGTCGCTGTTTCGCCGCAAGTCCTCCGACCTCGTCGACGAGGCCGTCACCACGGTGACCCCCGACGAGGAGTCCGCGCCCGCCCAGCCCCGGGGCTACACCCCGAGCAAGAAGGAGCTGGGCAGGGCAACCCCCAAGCGGCCCACCGCCGGCCGCCGGCCGGCCGCGGCCACCAAGCCGTTGACCAAGGAGGAGCAGCGGGAGCGCAAGCGCCAGCTGCGCACCGAGGCCGCGGCGGAGTTCCGCCGTGAGGGCGGCCCCCGCGACCGCGGCCCGGAGCGGCTGCTGGCCCGCAACGTCGTCGACTCCCGGCGTACGGTCGGCACCTGGTTCTTCGGTGGGGCGCTCATCGTGCTGGTCGGCTCGAACGCCGCGATGCCGCCGGTCGTCCGCCTCGTCTCCAACATCCTCTGGGGCGCGCTCGCCCTGGGCGTGGTGGTCGACTCGGTCCTGATCTCGCGCAAGATCCGCAAGCTGGTCCGGGAGCGTTTCCCGAACACCGGGCAGCGGATGGGCTCGCTCTACCTCTACGCCATCATGCGGTCGATCACGTTCCGCCGGATGCGCGCCCCCGAGCCCCGGGTCAACATCGGCGACCCGGTCTGACCCCGCCCCGGCGCCGCCTCCTGCACGTGGGCGGCGTCAGCGGCCGCCGTGGAGCCGGGCCACCACGTCCTCGACGCCCGGCTCGACGATCGGCACGCCCGGCCCGGCGAGGGCCGCCGAGCATGAGATGTTCCCCGTCCGCCTGCTGCTCGTGCCGAACCGGGTCGGCACGAGCAGCAGGAGCGGCAGGGCCGCGTCACGCGACGGCGGTTCCTTCGAGCTCGACCATCTGGCCGGGGATCGCGAGTCGGGTCACGCCGAGCATCGTGGTCGTCGGGGCCACCTCGGCGGCCCCCAGCCGGCCGGCCAGCACGCCGTAGTGCGGGAACAGCGCGTCCACGTCTGTGGAGTAGACGTTGAGGCGGACGAGGTTCGCCAACGACATGCCCGCCTCGGTGAGCACGGCTTCGAGGTTGTCCACGGCGAGCGCGAACTGCGCGGCGATGTCCCCGTCGTGCTCGGGCCTGCCCTCCTTGCTCATCGAGGTCTGCCCCGAGATGTACAGGGTCCGGGTCTCTCCGGAGACGAGCTCCCCCTGGTTGAATCCCATCTCCAGCGACCACGTCACCGGGTTGACTGCCGTACGTTCCATGCCCACTCCGATCGTTGCGACTGCGGGCGCCCGGCGGCTCGGTAGCCGCCGTCCTTGACGCCGCGCACCGAAGCCTGCCAACCAATCACGACACCTTGTGTCGTGTTTTCCTGGCAGAATGGACCGGGTGCGCGCGGATCGCTTGGTCTCGCTGGTGCTGCTGCTGCGCCAGCGCGGTCGGATGACCGCGGACGAGCTGGCGACCGAGCTGGAGGTGTCCGCCCGCACCGTGCTGCGCGACATCGAGGCGCTGTCCACCGCCGGCGTCCCGGTGTACGCCGAGCGGGGCCGACGCGGCGGGTTCTCGCTGCTGCCCGGTTTCCGCACCGAGCTCACCGGCCTCAACCACGACGAGGCCCTCGCGCTGCTGACTGCCGGCTCGGTACGCGGCCACCAGGTCTTCGGCCTCAGCTCGGCGCTCGCCTCCGCGATGCGCAAGGTGGTCGACGCGCTGCCGGAAGGCCATCGGGCCAGCCTGGACGACGCCGCCAAGCGGTTCCTCGTCGAGCCCGAGACCGACCTGCTCTCGCGCCGACTGGTCACCGAGGACGTGACGCGGGCGGTGATGAGCGAGGTCCGCCGTGCGGTGCTCACCGGCCACAAGCTGCGCTTCCACTACGCCGCACCCGACCGGACGCCTCGCTGGCACACGGTCGACCCGATCGGCCTGGTCACCGTCCGCGACCGCAGTTACCTGCTGGCCGCCAGGTCCGGTGAGGATCGCACCTACCGGCTGTCGCGGATGCTGACCGCCGAGGAGCTTCCGGAACCCGCGGAGCGTCCGGAACAGGTCGACCTCGACCGGATCTGGGCCGAACGCAGTGCGCAGTTCCTCTCGGAGAACCGCATCCCCGTCTCGGTCAGGGTCAAGCCCACGCGACGGGACGAGCTGCTGAACACCGCACGGGCCGTCCGCGCCGAGGACCTCGAGGCTGACGGCTGGGTACGGCTGGACGTCACCTTCGAGGACCTGCGGCACGCGGTATGGGCGATATGGCAGCTCGGCGTCGACGCCGAAGTCCTCGCCCCCGACTCGCTGCGCGCCGCCCTACACCGCCGCGCGGCCACCCTCGCCGCCCGCTACGAGCGGGACGTGGCACCGCAGGAAGCCTAGGACCGCGTCGGTCGCGGCACCCGCCAGCGTGGCCTGCGGGTACGTGGCGTAACGTCGAAAGCCCGATCCGGTTATAGCCTTAAATGTCCGGAACCGTAGGATAACGTTTGGGGTGGTGGGCGGTGCCACAGTGGCGGTGAGCGAGCCCGCGCCGCTACCCTCCTTCCGCAGCCACGCCGTACCGGAGGGGCGGCTCTACCGGCACGTGGAGCGCCCAGCGCGACAACTTTGCAACGAGGTGACATCGCCGTGAGCGAGCGGACGCGAGCCGGCCACCGGGGCGCCGCCGTGAGCGGACGGACCCCGCTCGGGCACCCGGGCGCGCCCGCTCCCCGGCGGCCCGTCGCGGGCGTCACGCCTACCCTCCGTGGCGACGGGCCGACCGGATGAGCCGCTACGCCGACCACTGGCACGACGCCGCCGAACCGGCCTGGATGATCGAGCCGACCACCGAGTGGCACCCCCAGTTCCCGGGCCAGCGCTACGCGGGCGACATCGGCGCCGAACACGCGCCGTCCGGGCGAGGAGGCCGCTCGGCCGTCGGCCGGGCCGAGGTGCCCCCGCTCGCGCCGACCCGACCCGACGGGACCTACATCGGCCGCTCGTGGGACGACCTGCCCGACGGGCGTCCCGGCCGGCAGGACGCGTGGAACGGCCTCGACGGGCGACGGCACGGCGACGAGCCGTACCGCCACCCGCACGCCGACCCGCGTCGGCCCGACGACCGCCAGTGGCCGCCCCGGCAGGAGCAACCGCACCGCAACGACCGGGGCGGATTCGACGCCCCCGGCCGGCCCGCCGACTCCCCCCGACAGCGCGACCACGCGGGCCCCGCCCGCCACGACACCCGCACCCCGCGCTACGAGCCTGCCGGCCGGGACCGCCCCGTCTCCCCCGCCGGCAGGTCCGAACCCGGCTGGCTCCCGGAGCCCGACGAGGACGCCCCGCCACGCCGTTCCCCGGCGTACGGACACCCCGACGCCGGCTACGACCACCGGCCGGAGAGCCACGACCGCCGGGCCGAACGCGGCCCCGACCGCTCCGCTTCACCCGGACCCGAGCGCCGCCCCGACGGCGTCGCCGACCGCCAGCCCGGCGGGGACGCGCACCGGCCTCGCTACCAGTGGGGAACCCCCGCCCCGGAGCCCCGTCCCTCCGACGGTCAGCGCGAACGCCCGCCCGGCAGGCAGTGGGACCGTCCGTCGGACCCGCGCCGGGAGCACTCCACCGAGTGGGATCGCTCGGCATCTCCCCAGTGGGAGCGTCCCGCCGATGCCCGCCGCGATCGGCCCGCCGACCCGCAGCGGGAGCGGTCCGCCGAGCCGCGCCGGGAGGGTGGCCCGCACGGGCGCAATCACGAGCCGGGCGTACCCGCCGGCGGGTGGCCGCGCCCCGACCGGGCTCCCACCGGGCAGCAGCCGCGCCCCGACGGGCAACGGCCGCAGCAGGAGCCGGCGGAGCACCGACGGGCGCACGAGGCGGCGCGAGCCGAGGCGTACCCCGAACGGGCCCCGCACGGGACCGCCCGGCCGGACGCCCATCGGGACGCCGAGGCGTACCGGGAGCCCCGGGTACAGCCGCAGCCGGGCGGCGGCCTGCCGTGGCCACCGCCCGGCCCCGTGCGGCCCGGCTTCGACCGGGACGCGGCGCGACGGGCCGAGCCCGGCCCCGAATACCGGCGACCGGTCGACCGTCCCCGCCCCGAGGAGGCCACGGCCCCGCCGCCACCGCCCGCGTACGACCAGCGACCGTCCCAGCCCTACGGCGTCCCGACCTCCGGAGCCCCGACCGGGCGTACGGCTGCCGGGCCGACGGCTCCTGGGCGCGCGGCTGCCGGGCCGGTGGGCTTCCGGGGGCCGGCTGGGGAGGTTCCCGTGCCCGGGCGCCCCGTCTCCCCCGCGCCGTTCCGCGACCTGCCACGCTCCGGCGGGCCCGATCCCGCCGAGCCGGTCCACGGCCGGCCCGTGTCGCCCGCCGCCCCGACCGTCAGCCGCCCGGTATCCCCCGCTGGCCCGGCGGACCGTGTGGCTGGCCGTCCGGTGTCCCCCGCAGGCCCGGCCGCCGGACGACCGGGATCACCGGCACCCGGCACCGAACCGACTGGCTCCTCCGTCCCCGCAGCGGGTCGCCCTGCCACGCCCAACCTGGTCCCGCCGGCCCCCGTTCCCGGCGTACCCGCCTCCAACGTGCCTGCCGCCGGTGCGTCGGGTTACGGCGTTCCCGCCTCGGGTGTACCGACTTCCGGCGTGCCGGTTTCCCCTGCGGTGCCGGTTGACGGGACAGCGGCCGGGAGCCGCCCTACGCAGGGGCACCACCTCCCCCCGACCACCCACGCGCCCCGCCCGTCCGCCCAGGACGACGCCACCCCGATCTCGGCACCTCCCGCCGCCCGGCTGCGTCTGGAGTTCCTGCCGGCGCCGGAGGCGAGTGCCAGCAGGGTGTCCGGCCCGGCGCCGGCCGACACGTCGTCCGCCCCGGCACCGTCCCGCCCAGGATCGGCCCGGCCGGACGTACCGACGCCGCACTCGCCCGCCGGGCTCGACGAGTCCAGGCCCACACCGCCCTCGGCCGTCGGGCACGGCGAGGCCAGGTCCCCACAGCCCTCGCCCCCCGCGCCGTCCGGGCCGCCGCCGGTCGCCCAGCAGACCTCGCCGCCCCGCTCGCCCGGAGCCCCGGAAGCCGGAGGCACGCCCAGCCAGAGCCCATCGGCACCGCATCTGGCCATCGCCCCGGACCGGCCCAAGCGGTACGTCCCGCCGCCGCCGAGCGACCCGCCCGCGCCGGTCGCCCCACCGCGTCCCCAAGCACCCTCGCCGAGCGGGCCGGACGCCTGGTTCCGACCGTCCCGGCCGGTGCCACCGCCAGCCACGCCGGACGAGCCGCAGCCCGCCGGCCAGGCGGAGACTGCTCCCACGGCCCCGTCGGCTCCCACTACCCCGTCGGCTCCGAGTGGCTCCGCGGCTGCGTCCGACGCACCGGCTGCGAGCGGCACGACGGCTGCGAGCAGCGCGTCGGACGTGGACGGCATCCCGACCATCGGCCCCGGTGCGTCGGTCCGGAGCACCGCCGACGACGGTGCCGCGACGGCGATTCCGGGCCCGGGCCCCACGTCGACGCCGTCGATCGAACCCGCACACGAGCGCCGCGTACCGCCGGCCCCGGCCGTGGCGGGGGAACCTGCCCCGGACTCACCGGTGTCCGCCCCTCCGGTGCCCGACACACCGGTCGAGGCAGCCCCGCCCACGATGCCGGTACCGCCCACGTCCTCCCCTTCCGATCCCGTGTCGGGTCCGCCCGCAGGGCAGGCGCCTCCCGTGCCGGCGGCGGGCCCGCCCGCGGAGCCAGCGCCCTCCGAGCCGCTGCCCGGTCCGCATGTCGGGCAGGCGTCTACCGAGCCGCTGTCCGGTCCGTCCATGGGGCAGGCGTCTACCGAGCCGGTGTCCGGTCCACCAGCCGTCCCCGCGTCGGCGGCCACCCCGACGAGCCCGGTGCCTGCGGTCTCGGGTCCGTCGACCGCGCAGGGGCCAGCCCCGGCAGGTCTGCCGCCGGCCAGCACGCCGCCGGAGCAGCCGGCCCCCTCCGCCTTCGCCACGCCCGTATCCGCGCCTCCCGTACAGATGCACTCCGCACCGAGCGCGCCGCGCCCGGTTTCCGCACCTCCAGCCCGGCCCGTGTCGGCGCCACCGTCCGCCCCGCCGGTTCCGGCACCGGCCGTACGCCCGGGGTCCGGACCATCGGCGGACGCCGCCGCTCAGGAGCAGCCGGCCGGGCCGGATGCCGTTGCGGCGAACGGAACCGCTCCGGACCCGGCGGCAGGCTCCGGATCCGCGCCGCCGGACGCCCCGACCCGAGGCGGGCCCGGACACGAGGACCCCGCGTCGTACGCCTCCGCGCAGAGCGCGCCGACCCCGCGCGATCTCGACACTGGCGTGCCCGCCCCGCGTGCCGTCGACGCGGAGGACACCGACGTCACCCGGCGGGAGGACGCCGACCCACGCGTGGCCGACGCGGGTACCCCGACCACCCACCCGGATGGGCACGCCACCACTCCCGCACCCGAACCCGTGCGCAGCGTCCCGGCCGAGCCCACCGGTGGAACACCATGGTTGTCACCGAGGGCCCTCGACACCCGTGGTGTTCCACCCGTCGCGGCGGACCCGCCACCGGCGGCCGACTCAGCCGTCACCACCAGGTCACCGGCAACGGCCCTGCCCGTCGACGGCCCGTCGACGGAGGCGGCGGAGGTGTCGCGGACCAGTTCTGCCGCTGAGCCCTCGATCGACCCGGGCGAGCCGGTCCTGGCCGCACCGGACGAGGCCCAGCCCGCTTCCGCTCCCGCCACCGGCCTCGTGCCGGCCCGGCCCGTGTCCGCGCCGCCGGCAACCTCGACACCCACCGGCGACATCCGACCCGCACCGGCCGTCACCGAACCGCCGACGCAGCCGACGCCCCCGCCGGCGGCAACCTCGGCGTCTCCCAGCGACACGACGCCGGCGCAGCCCGCCGACGCGCCGGGTGCCGCCACGCCGCCCGCCGAGGCGCCCGACGCCGCCATGCCCCCGGCCGCCGCGCCAGTCGTCGCCGGCCCACGACCCGCAGAACCAGGCCCGACCGGACCAGGCGTCACCAGCCCACGAGCCGCTGACGCCAGCACGGGCGAACCGAGCATCGCCGGCCCTCGCGCCGCCGAGGGCAGCACCGCCGGGCCGAGCACCGCCGGGCCGAGCACCGCCGGGCCGAGCACCGCCGGGCCGAGCACCGCCGGGCCGAGCACCGCCGGGCCGAGCACCGCCGGGCCGAGCACCGCCGGGCCGAGCGCCGCCGGGCCGTCGACCACCGGGACGAGCGCCGGCGGTACGGGGGACGCCGGCCGGCAGAGTGCGGCGCAGGGTGATCCGGAGCAGGTGCTGGCGAGCTACCGCTGGCGGCTCGATCCGGCGACGCTGCGGGAGATCGTGGCGGAGCCGGACGAGTTCCGGACGATCCGGCGCCGGCTGACCGAGAAGTTGGGCGCCGCGGTGGACAACAAGTCGCGCGCGCGGCTGCTCAGTCTGCGGGCGGTGGTGTCGCGGATCCTCGGCGAACTGGACGACGCCCTCGCGGACGGTCGGCTCGCGCTGACGTACGCGGAGGCCACGGGAGAGCTACGGCGTACGGCGGTGGCGCAGGCGCGACTGGCGCACGTGTTGCGGTGGCGCGGCGAGTTCGTCGAGGCCGACCGGCTCTTCGCCGAGGCCAACTCCACCGAGTTGCCCGAGCGGCTGCGCGCCGTGCTGCACGAGCACGCCGGGCGGTCCTGCTACGACCAGGGCCGGCTCATGGAGGCCTGTCACCACTTCGAGCGCGCCCTGGACCTGCGCGGCACCGAGGACCCCGAGTTGCAGGCGCGGATCCGGTTGAGCCTGGACGCGGTGGCGGAGCGGGTCGCGGAGACGGGCTTCGGGCCGTACCCCCGCACCCGCGAGGAGGTGCTGGAGAGTGACCGGCCCCCGGCGCCGGCGCGCGACGGCGACCTGTGGGGTTTCGCCGGCCCGGACGGCGACATGGTCATCGCGGCCGAGTACGCGGAGGCGCAGCCGTTCCGTGACGGGCTGGCCTGGGTGCGGCGGCCCGAGACCGAGCGGTGGTCGCTGGTCGACCGCACCGGCGCCACGGTGCTCGAACCGTCGTACCCGGTGGTGCGCTCCTTCTCCGACGGGCTGGCCTGGGTCTCCGACGGCGGCGACGCCGGCTGGGTGGCGATCGACGCCACCGGCGAGGTGGTCGTGCCGCACGGCTTCGCGGACGTACGGCCGTTCCGGCGCGGCGTGGCCGTGGTCCGCCGGGACGGCTGGGGCGCGGTCGACCGTAACGGTCGGATCGTGGTGCCCACCCGGCACCACGGGTTCGTCACCGTCCTGGCCGACGGCCGCTACGTCGACGGCTTCACCGAGGAGGGGCTGGCCGTGGTGGACGTGGCCGGCCGGCGTGGCGTGGTGAACCGGGCCGGGAAGGTGCTGGTCCCGCCCACCCATCCGGCGCTGGTCATCCACCCGGTCGCGTTCCTCGTCGGCGACGGCACGGGGCGCTGGGGCGCGCTCGACCGCCGGGGTGAGCCGCTGATCGAGCCCGTGCACCGCGACCGCGACGAGGTCGTGGCCGAGATCGAGCGGCTGCTCGTCGACACCAGCCCCGTGCTCTGAGCGACACCGCGCCGCCACGGCGGGTGGACATGATCCGAACGGGCTAGGGTCGACTCATGGAATTCCGTCACCTGGGCCGTTCCGGCCTGATGGTCAGCGAGATCTCGTACGGCAACTGGATCACCCACGGCTCGCAGGTCGAGGAGGACGCGGCGTTCGCCTGCGTCCGGGCCGCCCTGGACGCCGGCATCACCACCTTCGACACGGCCGACGTGTACGCGGGCACCCGCGCCGAGGACGTGCTGGGCCGCGCGCTGGAGGGCGAGCGGCGCGAGGGGCTGGAGATCTTCACCAAGGTGTACTGGCCCACGGGACCGGGCCGCAACGACCGGGGCCTGTCCCGCAAGCACATCATGGAGTCGATCAACGGCTCGCTGCGCCGGCTGCGCACCGACTACGTGGACCTCTACCAGGCCCACCGGTACGACTACAGCACGCCGCTGGAGGAGACGATGGAGGCGTTCGCCGACGTCGTGCACTCCGGCAAGGCGCACTACATCGGCGTCTCCGAGTGGAAGGCGTCGGAGATCCGCGCGGCCCACCAGCTCGCCCGTGAGCTGCGCATCCCGCTGGTCTCCAACCAGCCGCAGTACTCGATGCTCTGGCGGGTCATCGAGTCCGAGGTCGTACCCACGAGCGAGGAGCTGGGCGTCGGGCAGATCGTCTGGTCGCCGATCGCGCAGGGCGTGCTCTCGGGCAAGTACCTGCCGGGCCAGCCGCCGCCGGCCGGCTCCCGGGCCACCGACGAGAAGTCGGGCGCGGGCTTCATCTCCCGGTTCATGACCGACGACGTCCTGACCCGGGTGCAGCGGCTCAAGCCGCTGGCCGAGCAGGCCGGGCTGAGCATGGCGCAGCTCGCCGTCGCCTGGGTGCTGCAGAACCCGAACGTCTCCTCGGCGATCATCGGCGCCTCCCGCCCGGAGCAGGTGCACGACAACGTCAAGGCGGCCGGCGTCAGGCTCGACGCCGAGCTGCTCAAGGCGATCGACGAGATCCTCGACCCGATCGTCGAGCGCGACCCGGCCCGCACGGAGTCTCCCGCCGAGCGTCCGTGACGCGTTCCGGCCCGGTCGCCCCCGCCAGGGCGGCCGGCCGGGCCGGACAGCACCCTCAGCCCTGCCAGAAGCGGATCAGGTCCAGACCGAGGGCGTAGAGCCACGGGGGCAGGCCGAGGAAGTCGCCCACGGCGAAGACCGCGTCGAAGAACCAGCGGTTGATCCGCGGGTTCCACAGCAGTGCGAACAGCAGGATGAAGCCGAACGGGGCGAACAGGTCGTACATCCTGCGCCACTGCGGGTTCAACCACGGCTCGATCATGTTGCCGCCGTCCAGGCCGGGCACCGGCAGCAGGTTGAGCACGCTCGCGGTGAGTTGGAGGAACGCCAGCAGCGCCACCGCCGCCCAGAACTCGACGGGCCCGCCGCCGGGCGCCCCGAGGCGTACGGCGAGCACCAGGACCAGCGTGAACAGCACGTTCGTGGCGGGGCCGGCGAGGCTGACCAGCGTGTGCCGCAGGCGCCCCGGAATGGCATGCCGGTCCACCCACACCGCCCCGCCGGGCAGGCCGATGCCGCCGAGCAGCACGACCACCACCGGCAGCGCGATCGACAGCAGCGGGTGGCTGTACTTCAGCGGGTTGAGCGTCAGGTAGCCCCGGTGCGCGACGCTGCGGTCGCCGGCCCGGAACGCCACGACGGCGTGGGCGTACTCGTGCAGGCACAGCGAGACCAGCCAGCCGGACACGACGAAGAGGAACACGTCGAGCCGGACGTTGCCGAACCCGTTCCAGGTGAGCACCCCGCTGGTCACGAAGAGCGCGACCAGGGCGAGGAAGACCGGGCTGGGCCGCAGCGCCGCCCGGGGCACACCGAGCACCAGTGGCTCGCCCCCCGGGCGGTCGCCGGCCATCACTCCGCCGGAGGCAGCAGGCTCATGCGGTAGTCCACCCGGTCGTCCTCGACGAGCGCGACCGAGGTGACGCCGGACGCCGCGAGCTCCCGCCAGGCCTGACCGATCCAGGATTCGGCGTCCGCCTGGCTGCTGAACGACTCCGCCGGCCCCTCGACCGCCTCGCCGTTCGCGCCCTCGTACCGCCAGCTCCACGCCATGCCGCGTCTCCCCTCGCCGCTGATGTCCCGTGGGACGAACCCCCGCAAGCGTAGTCGTCCGCGCACGGGGCGGCCCGACATCCGTCCGGCGGGCGGGCAGCCGCCCCGGTGGCGCAGGGTTTTCCGGCTGCTGTCCGGGTATGGGCCACCTGACGCGCGACGGGCGGTCGTGGACCGCCGGCGGCCCGGAGGAGGCGACGATGGACGAACCGCTGCACGACAAGGACACCGAGACGCTGCGGACCATGGCGGTACGCGGCGGCATCGTGGGGGCGGCGCACATGGAACGGGAGGACCTGCTGGACGCCCTCGTGGCCCGGCCCGGGGAGGGCGCCTGGCAGGAGGATCCGAAGCCGGCGGCGGTCAACCCCAACGACTTCCAGTACCAGGCCCCCCGGTAGGGGCCGCCCCGTCCGACCGGGCCGGTACGGTGTCGCGGTGCTTACTCGGGGAGTGGTGCTCAGCGACCGGTACCGGTTGGACGACCGGGTGGCGACGGGCGGCATGGGCGCGGTCTGGCGGTGCACGGACGTCATGCTGGAACGCACGGTGGCGGTGAAGGTGCTGCTGCCGGCGCTGAGCGCGGATCCCGAGTTCACGACCCGGTTCCGGGCGGAGGCGCGGATGCTGGCGGCGCTGCGTCACCCGGGTGTGGTCGCCGTGCACGACGTCGGCCGGGCCGTCCTCGCCGACGGCAGCCAGGTCGACTACCTGGTGATGGAGTACGTCGACGGCCAGCCGTTGAGTTCCTGGCTGCGGCGGGCGGGGCGGCTCGACCCGGCGTCGACCATGTCGGTGGTGGCGCAGGCCGCCGAGGCGCTGCACACGGCCCACGTCGCCGGCATCGTGCACCGGGACGTCAAGCCGGGCAACCTGCTCGTGAAGGCCGACGGCCGGGCGGTGCTGGTCGACTTCGGCATCGCCCGCTCGGGCACCTCGGCGGGCATCACCGCCGCCAACGTGATGCTGGGCACCGCCTCGTACATGTCGCCGGAGCAGGCCGCGAACCAGCCGGTCTCCCCGGCGACGGACATCTACGCGCTCGGCGCGGTGGCGTACTTCTGCCTGACCGGCCAGCCGCCGTTCGACGGTGACAACCCGCTCCAGGTGGCCCTGCGGCACCTTCAGGAGGAGCCGCCGCCGCTGCCACCCGACGTCCCCCCGGCGGTGGCCGCGCTGGTGCAGCGGGCGATGGCGAAGCACCCGGGCGACCGATTCGGCGACGCGGCGGCGATGGCCGACGCCGCGGCCGAGGCCCGTGACGCGACCCTGGCCGTGGTCCCGACGTCCGCCCGCCCGCCGTGGGCCGTCGCCGGCCCGACCTCGGCGGCGTCCGCTGGCGCCACGCTGTCGCCGGCCCCCGCCGGGCCGCTCGCACCGCCGGATCCGTGGGCGCCGCTGCCGCCCGTCCCCGCCGCAGCGCTGCCCGCGGGCGGCCCGCCCGACCGCCCGGCACCGGACACCGGCGGCGGCACCTGGGCTTCGGCCCCGCCCACCCGGGAGGATCCGGTCACGCCACCGCCGTCACGGCGGCGCCGGGCCGCGCTGCTCGGCTCGGCGGCCGTCGGGTCCGTGGTGCTGTTCGGGGTGGCGGTGCTCGCGCTGGTCCCCGACGACGGCCCGGCCGGCGGGGACGTGCCGGCGGCGCTGACGGGCGGATCCGCGCCGGCGGGCTCGCCCGGCGCGGCGGCCGGCGACGGGACGGGCAGGCTCCGCGTCGAACCCACGGCGGGCGCCACCCGCCCGACGGCTCCGGCGGCGTCCGGCCGGCAGTCGGCGTCCCCGTCCCAGCCCGTCCCGCTCCCCACGGCGGGCGGCGGCGAGCCGACCCCCACCGCCTCCGGCCGGCCGGATGCCGAACCGACGGCCGGCCGACCGGCGAGGACGAACCCGTACACGCCGGTCGGGGCGTGCGGCAGCGGCTACCAGGTGATCGACTCGGCCGCCCTGACCGCCTCGGGCACCCGGCAGGGTCGGGTCTACCTGCTCTACCACGCCGGCACCGGCGACAACTGCGTGGTCACGATGAAGGAGACCGCGGTGGGCACGGCGACGACCGCCTCGGCGTGGCTGGAGGTGCGCGGCCGGGCGCGCAGCACCGACAGCGGGTCGTTCTCCTACTACGCCGGGCCGGTACGGGCGAAGGCCGCCGGGGTCTGCGTGAAGTGGGGCGGCGCCACCGGCGGGGCCAGCTACGGCAGCGGGTTCGAGCACTGCGGCTGAGCGCGCCATGCCCGACGACGACCGGCCGCTCCGGGCCGGGACGGAGCGCAGCGCACCTCCGGGGGCCGCACCCGGGTGCTGGCTCTAAAGTACGGGCATGTCCGTTGACGGGTGGAACACGGTCCTGGTGCTCGGCGGCATCCGGTCCGGAAAGTCCGAATTCGCCGAGTCCCTGGTCGCCGACGCGCCGACGGTCCGCTACGTGGCCACGGCCGCCGACGCGCCCGCCGACGACGCGGAGTGGGCGGCCCGGCTGGCGGCGCACCGCGAGCGCCGACCGGAGACCTGGACCACCGAGGAGACCGCGGCCGACCCGCGCCGCCTCGCGGACGTGCTCGCCGCCGCCGGGCCGAACGAGACGCTGCTCGTCGACGACCTCGGCGGCTGGGTGACCGTGCTGCTCGACCCGGCCCACCAGCCGGCGGACGACACCGCCACCATCGCCGAGCTGGCGGCGGCGGTGCGCTCCTGCGCGGCCCGGTTGGTGCTGGTCAGCCCGGAGGTCGGGCTCTCCCTGGTGCCCACCACCCCGCTCGGGCGGGCCTTCACCGACGCGCTGGGCGCGGCCAACCGGGCGGTCGCCGACGCCTGCGACGCGGTCGTCCTCGTGGTCGCCGGCCAGGCCGCCTGGCTCAAGCCGCGCGCCCCGCACCCGGCCACCGTGCCCGCCCAGGCCGGATCCGCGCAGGCCGGGCCCACGCAGGCCGGGCTGGCGCAGAACGGCGCGCCGGGCGTTCCCGGCGGCGCTCGCGGGTCGGTGGCCGCGTCGGAGCCCTCCCCGGAGGTGTTCACCCCCGCGCCGCCGGCCGCCCCGGACGCGGCGCACGGTGCCGAACCGACCGGCACCGCCTGGGCCGCCCCGACCATGGCGCTGCCGATGGTCGCCACGGGCCTGGTCATCCAGCCCGGCATGGAACTGCCCATGCCCGACGAGTACACCGGGCCGCAGGCGATCGAGCGGCTCGCCACCCTGGACGTGCCCGGGTCGGGGCTGGGCGTGCTGGAGCGGGCGGTCGGGTTCGCCGCCGCCACCCAGGGCACCCCCACCCCGGCCCCGTGGGGCTCGGTACGGGTGCTGCTGCTGCACGGCGACCACCTCGGTGGCGCAGCCGCCGGCACCGTCGAGGGCGAGTCGGCGCGCCGCGCCCGGCAGGCCCGCGCCGGGCAGGGGGCGCTGGCCCGGCTCGCCGCCGAGAGCGGCGCCGGACTCCAGGTGGTGGAGGCGCCGGCGTCCGCACCGATGGAGGCCGAGCCGGCGTTGACCGGCGAGCAGGTCGAGGTCGCCCTGCGCTACGGCTGGCGGCTCGCCGAGGAGGCCGCCGACGCGGGCGTACGGCTGCTGGTGCTCGGGGCGTGCGGCGCCGGCACCGAGGCCGCCGCGGCGGCGGTGCTGGTGGCGACGGCGGGCGCGGAGGCGCCCGCGGTGCTCCCGCGGGTGCTCACCGGCTCGGGCGAGATCGACGACGCGGCCTGGATGACGCGGTGCGCGACGGTGCGCGACGCCCTGCACCGGACCCGGAACTCGCCGCGCAGCGCCAAGGACGTGCTGGCCGAGCTGGGCGGTGGGGACATCGCCGTGGCCACCGGCGTCCTGCTGGGCGCCACCGCCCGGCGGCTGCCGGTCATGCTCGACGGGCCGGTCGGGGTGGCCGCCGCCATGGTCACCCGCGACCTCGCCGGACAGGCCCGGCACTGGTGCCTGCTGGCCGACCACGGTGGGCACCCCGCCGTGCGGCTCGGCGCCGACGTGCTCGGCCTGACGCCGCTGCTCGACCTGCGGCTCGACCTGGGCGAGGGCGCGAACGCGCTGGCCGCGCTACCGCTGCTGCGCTCGGTGCTGGCGCTGGCCGCCGCGCTGCCGGCCCACCCGTCGCTCGGCGGCGACGACGAGCAGGACACCGACGAGCCCGACTTCCGCGAGCCGGAACCGGCCGGGCCCGGACCGACCAGCACCGAGCCCGACTTCCGCGAGCCGGAGCCCGCCGGCCCCGGCCCCACCAGCACCGGGTCGGAGTCGGAACCGGTGGACCCGTCCGGCCGGCGTGCCGGCTGAGTCGCGGCTCGCCGACGGGGCGCGGTTGGCGCTGACCACCTTCACGACCCTGCCGGTACGCGCCGGTCGCATCGACCGGGCGGTGGCGGGGACGGCGATGGCGCTCGCCCCGGCGGTCGGCGCGCTGCTCGGCGTCGTGCTCGCCGGAATCCTGCTCCTGCCCGGTGCGCTCGCGCCCCCGCTGGTCGCGGCGGCGGTGACCGTCGGCGCCGGGGCGCTGCTCACCCGGGGGCTGCACCTGGACGGGCTGGCCGACACCGTGGACGCGCTGGGGTCGTACCGGCGGGGGGCGGCCGCGCTGGAGATCATGAAGAAGCCGGACGTGGGCCCGTTCGGGGTGGTCGCGCTGGTGGTCGTACTCCTGGTGCAGACGGCGGCCCTCGCGGAGCTGGCGGGACGGTCGTGGCCGGCGGCGCTCGCGGCGGTGGTCGCGGCGAGCGCCGCCGGCCGGCTCGGGGTGGCGGTGGCCTGCCGGCGCGGGGTGCCGGCGGCCCGCCCGGAGGGGCTCGGCGCGCTCGTCGCGGGCACCGTCGGGCCGGTCGCCCTGGCCGCCGGGGCGGTCGCCGTCGCGCTGCTGGCGCTCGCCGCCGTGCCGGGCCGCCCGTGGCAGGGGCCGCTCGCCGTCGCCGCCGCCCTCGCCGTCGCGGTGGGGCTGCTGCGCCACGTGGTACGCCGGCTCGGCGGCGTCACCGGCGACGTGCTCGGCGCCACCGTGGAGGTGGTCACCACGCTGGTCTACCTGGGAGTGGTGCTGTCCGGCTGAACGGGGCACACCGCGCCGGGTAGCGTTCTCCCACGACAGCACCGGCGCGGCCAACCGGGGGACGACATGCTCATCACGGACGACTTCCTGCCCGTACCGGTTCCGGAGTCGCTGAGCGCGACCTACCTGGTGCCGATGACGGGGCTGCCGAAGGTGAGCGCGAAGACCGCCGTGGCGCGGCTGAGCGGCCGGCTGGCCGAGCCCGTGCACGGGCTGGCGCGGCAGATGCTCGACAGCCCGCTGATGAGCGTGGACACCCGGCCGATCGCCGAGTTCCCCGAGCTGCCGCCCGATCTGCTCACCGCGTTCGGCGCCACCGAGGCGCAGTTGGCCCGGCTGGCCGCCGCGAGCCACCTGGTCGTGGTGCAGGCCGAGTACCGGCCCGGCTGGCCGCCGGCCCACGAGTGGGCGGCCCGGGCGGTGGCCGCCGCCGTCGCCGAGTCCGTCGACGGCGACGTGGTGGACGTGTTCGGCCTCCAGTTCCTCGACCCGGCGACGGCGCTGCGCTCGCTGCCGGACGCCCAGGGGCGGATCCGGCTGGTCGACTGGGTGCTGGTGCCCTACTCCTCCGACGCCGAGGGCCTCTGGTTCACCACGAAGGGGCTGCGCCGCTTCGGGCTGCTGGAGTTGCAGACCCAGGGCGTACCGGACCACCTGACCCGGGCGTGGGGGGCGGTGATGACCGGCGCCGCCCGGCGGCTGCTGCGGGACTGGACCGACGGGCTCTCCGGCGAGGAGGTGCCGGCGTTCGTGCAGCTGCCGGTGCTGGCCACGGTGACCGGGCACGACATCGCGGTGGCGTACGGCAATCCGGAGCAGCACGGGGCGACGGCGCCGGTGCTGCTGCGGCTGGAGCTGGATCCGGCCACCGATCCCGACGCCGACTCGTTCCTCAGCCTGCGCCCGCCCGCCGGGCATCCGGGGCCGGACGGCCGCTACTACGCCGCCGCCTGCGCCACCCTCTTCGCCGGCATCCAGCCGGACGTGCGCTACGCCCGGGCGGGCGACGCGATGAGCAGGGCGGTCGCCACCGCCCGCGCCGGGCTGGGCGACATCCGGGCCCGGTTCCTCGCCGGCCAACTGCCCCCGGAGACGCAGCTCGTGGTCAAGTACGGCCTGCCCGGCGACGACGGCCCCGAGTACGTCTGGGCGGGGGTGACCTCGTGGGACGCCCCGGAGCGGATCGTGGCCGCCAGCGCCAGCGACGCCAACACCGACCCGACCGTGCGCATCGGCTCACCGGTCGTCGTGGAGGCCACCGACGTCGTCGACTGGGCCGTGCTCGACGGCACCGGCGTCATCGAGGGCGGCTGGACGCAGGCCGTCCTGGACGCCGGCGAACGCCCCCACCCCCCGCTCTGACCCCCTCTCCCCCACCCCCACCCTCCCCACTCCCGTGTTGATCATGAAGTTGTTGCCGGGACACGCCGGTCCGGGTGACAACAACTTCATGATCAACGGCGGGAAGGGGGACGGCGGGCGGGGGGGGCCGGGGCGGGGGTCAGCGGACCGAGGGGGTGACGAACGGGGGGCGGGTGACGCGCATCTGGGCGCGGCGGCCGCGGATGTCGACCTCGACCAGGTCGCCGTCGGCGAGCTTCGCGGCGGTGTCCAGCAGCGCCAGGGCGATGCCCTGCTTCTTCGTGGGCGAGAACGTGCCGCTGGTGATCGTGCCGACCTGCGCGTCGCCGACGTGCACCGTCATGCCGGGGCGCGGGATGGCCCGGTCGACCGCCTCCAGGCCGCGCAGCGTACGCCTCGGGCCGGCGGCCTTCTCCGTGAGCAGCGCGTCGCGGCCCCAGAAGGCCGGCTTGTCCCAGCCGACCGCCCAGCCGGAGCGGGCCTGCACCGGGGTGATCTCCGGCGACAGGTCCTGGCCGTGCAGCGGGTACCCCATCTCGGTGCGCAGGGTGTCCCGGGCGGCCAGCCCGCAGGCGCGCAGCTCGGGGTCGGCCGCGAACAGTGCGTCCCAGACCGCGACCGCGTCGGCCGCCGGCACCACCAGCTCGTAGCCCAGCTCGCCGGTGTAGCCGGTGCGGCACACCGTCAGCTCCACCCCGTTGAGCGTGGCGGTGGAGAAGCTCATGTAGTCGTGCCCGGTCGGCAGGCCCAGCGCGTCGAGCAGCTCGACGGAGCGCGGGCCCTGCACGGCGAGGACGGCGTACGCCTCGTGCTCGTCGGTGACCGTGACCGACGGCGGCGCGGCGGCGCGCAGCCGGCGCACCACCTCGGCGGTGTTCGCGGCGTTCGGGATCAGGAAGACGTGTTCGTCGCCGTGCAGGTAGGCGATGATGTCGTCCACCACGCCGCCGGTGGCGTCGTCGCAGCAGAGGGTGTACTGCGCCCGGCCCGGCCCGATGCGGCCCAGGTCGTTGCTGAGGCAGGCGTTGACGAACCCCGCGGCGCCCGGCCCGGTCACCCGCGCCTTGCCCAGGTGGGAGACGTCGAAGACGCCCACCCCGGTACGCACCGAGGCGTGCTCCTTCAGCACTCCGCCCCCGGCGTACTCCAGCGGCATCTCCCAGCCCCCGAACGGGGCGAACTTGGCACCGAGAGCGGTGTGCCGCTCGTGCAGCGGAGAACGGCGCAGCCGGGTCGCGGCGGCGTCGGAGGTCACGTCGGTCATGGGTGGGAACTTACCGGGAGCTGGACGGCTGGTTAGCATCGGCGGGACCCGTCGGAGCAGTCGGCGGGACAGCCCCGACCTCCGACGGGTACGTTCCGCCGGAGACCTCCATCGCCGGTACGCGACGACGCGACCGGCCCGGCCCGCCCGGAGTAGCTTCAGTGACATCGCCCAGCACCACCCTGAGCCTGGTCGACACCGACCCCGCCGAGCTCGCCGTCGACGCGATCGTGATCGGCGTGCACAGCCAGACCGCAGAGCAGGCCACCACCACCGGCCTGGCCGGGACCCTGCTGCTGGCCAGCGGCGCGGAGAGCATCGCCGCCGCCTTCGACGGCAAGCTGACCGAGACGCTGGCCCTGCTCGGCGCGACCGGTGGCCCCGGCGAGGTGATCAAGCTGGCCACGCTGGGCACCGTGACCGCCCCGGTGGTCGTCGCCGTCGGTCTCGGCCCGGAGCCGACCGGCGCCGCGCCGGCCCCGGAGACCCTGCGCCGGGCCGCCGGAGCGGCCGTACGGGCCCTCGCGGGCGCGCCCCGGGTGGCCCTCGCGCTGCCGCTGCCCGACGACGCCGACGCCCCGGCGGCGCTGCGCGCGGTGGCGGAGGGGGCGATGCTCGGCGGCTACCGCTTCGCCGGCTACAAGACCCGGCCCCAGCCGGCCCGGCGCGAGCCGGTCGCCGAGGTGCTCGTCGCCGTGCCGGACGCCGGTGACGCCGGCGCCCAGGCCGAGATCGCCCGCGCCCAGGTGGTCGGCGGCGCGGTCCGGCGCAGCCGGGACTGGGTCAACACCGCCCCGAACGAGCTGCGCCCGCCGTCGTTCGCCGACTCGGTGGCGGACGCCGCCCGGGAGGCCGGCCTGACGGTCGAGGTGCTCGACGAGGCGGCCCTGGCCGCCGGCGGCTACGGCGGCATCATCGCCGTCGGGCAGGGCTCGGAGGCCCCGCCGCGGCTGGTGAAGCTGAGCTACACCCCGGCCGGCGGCGGCAACGGCAAGCGGGTGGCGCTGGTCGGCAAGGGCATCACCTTCGACACCGGCGGCATCTCGATCAAGCCCGCGCAGGGCATGTGGGAGATGAAGTCCGACATGGGTGGCGCCGCCGCGGTGGCCGCGACCATGCTGGCGATCGCCGCGCTCAAGCCGTCGGTGGCCGTGACGGCGTACCTGCCGATGGCGGAGAACATGCCGTCCGGGCGCTCGTACCGGCCGGGTGACGTGATCAGCATGTACAACGGCAAGAAGGTGGAGGTGCTCAACACCGACGCCGAGGGCCGGATGATCCTGGCCGACGCGATGGCGCGGGCCTGCGAGGACGGCTGCGACTACCTCTTCGAGACGTCCACCCTCACCGGCGGGCAGGTGATCGCGCTGGGCAAGCGCATCGCCGGCGTGATGGGCACCCCCGAGCTGTGCGAGCGGGTCCGCACCACCGGCGACGCGGTCGGCGAGCCGGCCTGGCCGATGCCGCTGCCGGACGACGTGCGCAAGGGCATGGACTCCGACGTGGCCGACATCTCCCAGGTCAACGCCGGCATGGACCGGGCCGGGCACATGCTCCAGGGTGGGGTCTTCCTGCGCGAGTTCGTCACCGCCGACGTCGCCTGGGCGCACATCGACATCGCCGGCCCGAGCTACCACTCGGGCGAGCCGACCGGCTACTGGACCAAGGGTGGCACGGGCGTGCCGGTCCGCACGCTGGTCCAGCTGGTGGAGGACGTCGCCGCCAACGGCTGACGTACGCGAAGGAGGGCCCCTCGTCGACGAGGGGCCCTCCTTGCGTTTCACCCGGCCGGGCGCGGAGGCTGGCTCAGAACAGCTCGGGGCGGCGCTTTCGGCGCTCGTTGTAGTCGCGCATCCGCTGCGGGTAGCCCATCAGCCGCACGTCGTAGACCGGGATGCCCAGCCGGTACGCGAAGCGGCGGGCGCCGTCGGGCCCGTCGATGCGGCGGCGGGTCCACTCCCCGTCGTCGGCGATCAGCATGACCGTGGTCTCGGTGACGGTGGTCCGCGGCTCGATGTAGGCCTCGACCCCGCGCCGGCTGCGTACGAAGCCCTCGAGGTGTTCCAGGTCGCCGCGGTCGGCGGCCCGGTCGAGGCTGACCGCCCGCGTCTTCTTGCGTCGCCGGAACAGTCCCACCGAGCGTCTCCCCCTCTGGTCCGTGATCGAAGCCAGTGCCAAGCGTACGTGTCACGGACGTGTCGTTGGGCACCTCAGTACGCGGGCGGCGGGCGGTGGTGACAAGATGACCGAGGTGGGGTGTGCCCGTGTTACCCCACCGTGACCCCCGAAGCAGTGACGCGACCTGGGAGTTGGACGTGAGCGAGCCGAACGACGCAACCTTCGACATCGTCATCCTCGGAGGTGGCAGCGGCGGCTACGCGACCGCCCTGCGCGCCGTCCAGCTGGGCCTGAAGGTCGCGCTGGTCGAGAAGGGCAAGCTCGGCGGCACCTGCCTGCACAACGGTTGCATCCCGACCAAGGCGCTGCTGCACGCGGCCGAGATCGCCGACCAGACCCGCGAGTCGGAGCAGTTCGGCGTGAAGGCCGAGCTGGTCGGCATCGACATGGCGGGGGTCAACGCGTACAAGGACGGCGTGATCTCCCGCCTCTACAAGGGCCTCCAGGGCATGCTCAAGGGCAACAAGGCGATCACCATCGTCGAGGGCCACGGCAAGCTGGTCGGCAAGAACGTCGTCGAGGTCGACGGCAAGCGCTACACCGGCCGCAACGTCGTGCTGGCCTCCGGTTCGTACGCCAAGAGCCTGCCCGGCCTGGAGGTCGACGGCGAGCGGGTCATCACCAGCGACCACGCGCTCACCCTCGACCGGGTCCCCGCCTCGGCGATCGTGCTCGGCGGCGGCGTGATCGGCGTCGAGTTCGCCAGCGTGTGGAAGTCCTTCGGGGTGGACGTCACGATCATCGAGGCGCTCCCCCGGCTCGTCGCGGCCGAGGACGAGGAGTCCTCGAAGGCGCTGGAGCGGGCGTTCCGCAAGCGGAAGATCAACTTCAAGGTCGGCAAGCCGTTCGAGAAGGTCGAGAAGACCGACAAGGGCGTCAAGGTCACCATCGCCGGCGGTGACACCGTCGAGGCCGAGCTGCTGCTGGTCGCGGTCGGCCGCGGCCCGAACACCGCCGACCTCGGCTACGAGGAGCAGGGCGTCAAGATGGACCGCGGCTACGTGCTGACCGACGAGCGGCTGCGCACCAGCGTGCCGAATGTCTACGCCGTCGGCGACATCGTGCCCGGTCTCCAGCTCGCCCACCGGGG
Source organism: Micromonospora echinofusca (assembly GCF_900091445.1). Lineage (NCBI taxonomy): Bacteria > Bacillati > Actinomycetota > Actinomycetes > Micromonosporales > Micromonosporaceae > Micromonospora > Micromonospora echinofusca. Next base: position 1,354,085 of record NZ_LT607733.1, on the reverse strand, counting down.
CTTCCAGCAGGGCATCTTCGTCGCCGAGGAGATCGCCGGCCAGAACCCGGCCGTCATCGACGAGGTCGGCATCCCGCGGGTCACCTACTCCGACCCGGAGCTGGCGTCGGTCGGTCTGACCGAGGCGAAGGCCAAGGAGCAGTACGGCGCCGACAAGGTCAAGACCTACAACTACAACCTGGGCGGCAACGGCAAGAGCCAGATCCTCAAGACGGCGGGCTTCGTCAAGCTCGTCCGGGTGGAGGACGGCCCCGTGGTCGGCGTACACATGGTCGGCGCCCGGGTCGGTGAGATGGTCGGCGAGGCGCAGCTCATCTACAACTGGGAGGCGTACCCGGCCGAGGTGGCGCAGCTCGTGCACGCCCACCCGACGCAGAACGAGGCCCTGGGCGAGGCGCACCTGGCGCTCGCCGGCAAGCCGCTGCACGCACACGCCTGATCACGACAACCGCGGCGTCCGGCGACGGGCGATGATCCCACCAGGGGAATGAAGGAGTCTTTGAAGATGCCGGTATCGGTCACCATGCCCCGGCTCGGTGAGAGCGTCACCGAGGGCACCGTCACGCGCTGGCTCAAGCAGGAGGGCGACACCGTCGAGGTCGACGAGCCCCTGCTCGAGGTGTCGACCGACAAGGTCGACACCGAGATCCCGTCCCCGGCGGCGGGCGTGCTGAGCCGGATCGTGGTCGGCGAGGACGAGACCGCCGAGGTCGGCAGCGAGCTGGCCGTGATCGCGGGCGAGGGCGAGTCCACCGGCGGCGGCGAGGCCGCCGCGCAGCAGGAGGAGCCGGCCGAGCAGGCCGAGGAGGCCGCCGAGGAGCCGCAGGCCGAGGCGGAGCAGCCGGCCGTCGAGGAGCCGGCGCAGGAGCAGGCCGCCCCGGCGCCGTCGGGCGAGGGCACCCCGGTCAAGATGCCGGCCCTCGGCGAGAGCGTCACCGAGGGCACCGTCACCCGCTGGCTCAAGCAGGTCGGCGACACCGTCGAGGTCGACGAGCCCCTGCTCGAGGTCTCCACCGACAAGGTCGACACCGAGATCCCGTCGCCGGTGGCCGGCACCGTCCTGGAGATCAAGGTCGCCGAGGACGAGACCGCCGCCGTCGGCGCCGACCTGGCCGTGATCGGTGCCGCCGGCGCCGCCCCGGCCGAGGCCAAGCCGGAGCCGAAGCCCGAGCCGAAGCCCGAGGCCAAGCCGGAGCCGAAGCCCGAGCCGAAGGCCGAGGCCAAGCCGGAGCCCAAGGTCGAGGAGCCCACCCCGGGCATGTCGTACAACGAGCCGTCGGCGGAGGCCGAGACCTCGGCGCGGCCCGCGCAGGCCGAGCAGAAGGCCATGCCCTCGGCCCCGCAGACGCAGCGTCCGTCGGCGCCCGCCCCGAGTGGCGGCGAGGAGGCTGCCGGCTACGTGACCCCGCTGGTGCGCAAGCTGGCCGGCGAGCACGGCGTCGACCTCTCCTCGGTCAACGGCACGGGTGTCGGCGGGCGGATCCGCAAGCAGGACGTGCTGGAGGCGGCGGAGAAGGCCAAGGCGGCCAAGGCCGCGCCGGCTGCGGCGCAGCAGCCCGCCGCGGCGGCCCCGGCCAAGCCGGCCGCCAAGCCGCAGCCGAGCGCCAAGCGCGGCACCACCGAGAAGCTCCCCCGGATCCGGGCGACGATCGCCAAGCGGATGCAGCAGTCGCTGCACGAGATGGCGCAGCTGACCACCGTGGTCGAGGTGGACGTCACCAAGGTCGCCAAGCTGCGGGCGCGGGCCAAGGAGTCGTTCCAGCAGCGGCACGGCGTGAAGCTGTCGTTCCTGCCGTTCTTCGCCCTCGCGGCGGTCGAGGCGCTCCAGGCGTACCCGATCGTCAACGCCAGCATGGACCTCGACGCCGGCACGATCACCTACCCGGAGTCGGAGCACCTCGGCATCGCCGTGGACACCGAGCGGGGTCTCATGGTGCCGGTGATCCACGGCGCCGGTGACCTCAACCTGGGCGGCATCGCCAAGCGCATCGCCGACCTGGCCGAGCGCACCCGGACCAACAAGATCAGCCCGGACGAGATCGCCGGGGCGACCTTCACGCTGACCAACACCGGCAGCCGGGGCGCCCTCTTCGACACCCCGATCGTGCCGTCGCCGCAGTCGGCGATGCTCGGCACGGGTGCCGTGGTCAAGCGTCCGGTCGTGGTCAACGACCCGGAGCTGGGCGAGGTCGTCGCCGTCCGGTCGATGGTCTACCTGGCCCTGTCGTACGACCACCGGCTGATCGACGGCGCGGACGCCGCCCGCTTCCTGGTGGCGGTCAAGGAGCGGCTGGAGGCCGGCAACTTCGAGGCCGAGCTCGGCCTGTAGTTCCCGCCTGGCTCACACGACGGGCGCCCCGGTCACCGACCGGGGCGCCCGTCGCCGTTCCGGCGGCCCGCCCGACCCGGCCGCCCGGCCCGCCACCGCCCGGTCCCGCCGCCAGACCGGTCCCGCCGCCCGGTGAGCCCGCCGCCTGACCGCCCCGTCCACCGTCGCCTCCCGGGGCCCCGGCGGCTCATGCGATTCCGGCCCGGCGGCGACAGGGCGCTGCCAGAGTTGACGAGGTGGGCGGCAACCGGTGGCGCGGGCGGCTGGGACCGGCCGTCTCGATCGCCCCCGGCGCCCGGGTCGACCGGTTCGAGGTCTTCTTCGACCTGGTCTTCGTCTTCTCGTTCTTCATCATCACCCGGGCCACCGCCGCCCACATCTCCGGCTGGCAGCTCGCACACGCCATGCTCGTACTCGCCGTGCTCTGGTGGTGCTGGGTCGTCCACTGCGTGGTGGCCACCCGCGTACGGCTCGGCGAGGGCTTCGTCCCGGTGCTGATGGTCGTCGGCATGGCCGCGCTGTTCTGCTTCGCGCTGTCGCTCCCCCAGGCCTTCAGCGACGCGACCGACGTGTCCGCCGGCCCGATGGTGGTCGCGCTGAGCTACGTGGTGATCCGGGGCGTGCACCTGGCGCTGTACTGGCACGTCGCGCGGGAGAAGCCCGGGGAGCGCCGGCTGCTGCTGAAGTACTCCCCGGAGATGGCGGTCAGCACCCTGCTGCTCGTCGCCGCCGCGCTGATCCCGCCGCAGATCGAGGACCCGGGGCGGGCGGCGCTGCTGCGCGACGGGCTCTGGGTCAGTGTCGTCCTGCTCCAGTACGGCATGGGCCTGGTCGCGGGCGCCTGGGGCTGGACGGTGACGTCCGCCGAGCACTGGACCGAGCGGTACGACCTCATCCTGATCATCGCCCTGGGCGAGTCCGTCATCTCCGTCGGCGTCGGCAGCAACCTGCTCGGCCAGCCCCCGACGTGGCCGTCGGTCGCCGCGGCGGTACTCGGCATCTTCTTCACGGCCGCGCTGTGGTGGGCGCACTACGACGTGATCGCACCGGCCGCCCGGATCGCCCTGCACGCGGCCGAGGGCCGGCCCCGGGTCTCGATGGCCCGGGATGCCTACGCCTACCTCCACCTGCCGATGATCGCCGGGATCATCCTGTTCGCCCTCGGCGCCGAGGAGATCGTGCACCAGGTCGCCGACCCCGAGGTGCCGGTCGCGGACCCCGCGCACGGCCCCGGCGTCCTGCTGCTGTTCGGCGGGGTCGCCTGCTACCTGTGCGCGAACATGCTGTTCCAGTGGCGCACCCTGCGTACGGTCTCGTGGACCAGGGTCGGCGCCGTGCTCCTGTTGGCCGCCACCGTTCCCGTCGGCCAACGGTTGCCGGGGTTGGCCGCCCTCACCCTGCTCACCGCGATCTGCGTCGGCCTGGTGGCCGTCGAGGCGGTGGTCATGGCGGACTCCCGGCGTGCCCTGCGCGAGATGGTCTTCGAGGAGAAGACCACCCACGAGGCGCACGAGGCCGCCTGGCGCGCCCGCTGGCGCGAGCCCACCCCGGACGAGCCGTCCACGTGACACTGCGGGAGCACCCAGATGTCACGTCTCTGGTCGCCGGGGTCCCGTAGCACCTCGGCGCGGAAGCTGTAGAACCACTGCCGCCGGAAACAGCTGATACCTGTGTGGCATAAAAATACCTCTGTGGTATTGGACCAAGCGGGCAACACCACCGGCCATCGAGGTCCGGCGCCGCATCATCGCCGCCTGCCGGCGTAGGTCACCGCCCGCGCGTCCGGCCACGACGAAGCGGTCTGCCGGTAGCAGAATCATCCCCGTCGGGCTTGGTCGGTCGGGCTGTGCCCGGCAGGGTGGGCCCATGGCGACCTTCACCCTCCAGGCGACCCCGTCCGACGGCCCGAGCTGGCTGGAGCTGGCCCGGCGCACCGAGGCGGCCGGCTTCGACGCCCTGTCCACCGCCGACCATCCCGGGGCGGCCGCGTCCCCGTTCGTCGCCCTGGCCGCCGCCGCGGCGGTGACCGAGCGGATCGGCCTGGGCTCGTACGTCTCGAACGCCGGCGTCCGGGAGCCGATGCTGCTCGCCTCGGACGTGGCCTCCCTCGACCTGCTCTCCGGCGGGCGGGCCCGGTTCGGCCTCGGCGCCGGCCACACCCCGGCCGAGTGGCGCGCGATCGGCCGGGAGCGCCCCGACGTCGCCGGGCGGGTGCGCCGCTGCCTGGCCGTGGCGGACGCCGTCCGCGCCCTGCTCGACGGCGAAGAGGTCACCGTCGACTCCCCCGACCTGGCGCTTCGGGGCGCGCGGCTGGAAAAGCCGCGACCGGTGCAGCGGCGGATCCCGTTCACCCTCGGCACGGCGAACTCCGCGATGCTGCGCTGGGCCGGCGCGCACGCCGACGTGGTCGGGCTGTCCGGGCTCGGCCGCACCCTGCCCGACGGCTACGCGCACACGGTGCGCTGGCGCGAGGCCGACATCGACAGGCAGCTCGACTGCGTCGCGGCCGGGGCGGCCGGGCGGGCCGAGCCGCCGGTGCTGGAGGCGCTCGTGCAGCACGTGGCCGTCACCGACGACGCCGAGGCCGCCGCCGCGCCCACGGCGGCCGACGTCGGGCTGACCGTCGCCGAGCTGCTCGCGACGCCGTTCGTGCTCATCGGCACCGAGGACGAGATCGTCGCCGCGATCGCCGGGCACCGGCGCCGCTGGGGCGTCACCCGCTTCGTCGTACGCGAGGACGCGCTCGACCCGCTCACGCCCGTGCTGGCCCGCCTCGCCACCTCCTGAGCGGCGCAACCGGCCGACTCTCAGTACGAAACGATCCCGAGATCCTCGACGAACTGCCAGACGTCGGTGTATGGATCGCGTCGGCTGAGCGGCGTGTGGTCGTCGTGCTGCTCGTTGATCTGAAGGGCACGCTTCTTCGCTTCCAGTCGGGCACGGCTGATCGCCTGGTCGACCCCCTCGTGCTGGTCTCGGTCGAAGATGCACCACACGACCGGGGCGAACTCGTCCGACACGCCGCCAGCCTGCCGTTTCAGGTCGGCGAGCCACGCGATCGCCGCCTCCACCAGCTCTCTGGGCTTGCGATCCCCGCGACCGTCGCCGCTGCCGCGTCTTCCTCCGTCCCGCCGCGTGTCCTTGAAGATGTGGACCTCGTTGCGCCGCACCGGCTGCATGTCCTTGACCAGGTCCACGTACTGCGGCTCGGTGAGTTCACCCTCGGTGAAGACCCACACGTCCCGCCGTCGCCGGTTCTCGCGGGACCGACACTCGAAGGAATCCCGACCACGGGCCCTGCTCATCAGGCGGCCCCTCTGGTTGCCCGCAGCACACGGAGTCTCCGGCCGATCTGCCCTTCGGTGAGGGCGGGCACCGCCCCGAATCGACCGGCAAGATACGACTGGGCGAGATCCTCAGCGGAACGGGGCTCCGCGTCCGCCAGCGCGAACAGCTCGCTCGCGCCGGCCTTGTCCTTCTCCACGAAGCGACGCGTCTTCCCGCGACTCGGCAGCGACGCCGCTGCGGGCCCACTCCTCGCGTACCCTTCGATGGTCAACTGGGCATGGCCAACGGCGTGGGGACCGAAGCTACGTGATCACTGGTGAGTTGAAGAGCAGGATCGACCGCATCTGGGACGCCTTCTGGTCGGGTGGGATCTCCAACCCGCTGGAGGTGATCGAGCAGATCACCTACCTGCTGTTCATCAAGCGCCTGGACGACCTGCACACCCTTGAAGAGAGCAAGGCCGCACGCACCGGCAAGCCGATGACGCGCCGGATCTTCCCCGAGGGTTGCGACGACCAGTGGCGCAAGTACGACGACCTACGCTGGTCGCGCTTCAGGAGCGCCGAGCCGAAGCAGATGTACGAGACTGTCGGCGAGCGGGTCTTCCCGTTCCTGCGCACGCTCGGCGGCGACGGGTCGACCTACTCCGGCCACATGAAGGACGCCCGGTTCACCATCCCCAACCCGGCGCTGCTGTCGCGGGTCGTCGACATGCTCGACGGCATCCCGATGGAGGATCGGGACACCAAGGGCGACCTCTACGAATACATGCTCAGCAAGATCGCCACGGCCGGCCACAACGGACAGTTCCGCACCTCGCGGCACATCATCCAGCTCATGGTCGAGATGACCAAGCCGACGCCCAGGGACGAGATCTGCGACCCGGCCTGCGGCACCGCGGGCTTCCTGGTCGAGGCCGGAGAGTACGTCCGCGACCACTACCCGGACGCCCTGCACGATGCGGAACTGCGGGAGCACTTCCACAAGCGCATGTTCCACGGCTTCGACTTCGACGGCACCATGCTGCGCATCGGCAGCATGAACATGCTGCTGCACGGCGTCGAGAACCCGGACATCCGCTATCGCGACTCCCTCGCCGAGAGCGTCAGCGGCGAGTCGGAGAAGTATTCCCTGATCCTCGCCAACCCGCCCTTTGCCGGCAGCCTCGACTACGAGAGCACGTCGAAGGACCTCCAGCGGGTCGTCAAGACCAAGAAGACCGAGCTGCTCTTCCTCGCGCTCTTCCTGCGGCTACTCAAGCCCGGCGGCCGGGCGGCGGTCATCGTGCCGGACGGCGTGCTCTTCGGCTCCACCAAGGCCCACAAGGAGCTGCGCCGGATCTTGGTCGAGGAGCAGAAGCTCGACGGCGTGGTGAAGCTGCCGAGCGGCACGTTCAAGCCGTACTCAGGGGTGTCGACGGCGATCCTGCTGTTCACCAAGACCGACAGCGGCGGCACCGACAACGTCTGGTTCTACGACGTGAGGGCCGACGGCTGGAGCCTCGACGACAAGCGCACGCCGCTGCTGCCGACCGAGAAGCTCGGGCCGGCACCCGAGGTGACGCTGACTGAGGGCGAGCGCGCCAAGAACAACCTGCCCGACGCGCTGGCCCGCTGGTTCCGGCGCGACGACGACGAGTTGCAGCGGGCGCGCACCGAGCAGAGCTTCTGCGTCCCCAAGGCCGACATCGTCGAACAGGGCTACGACCTCAGCCTCAACCGCTACAAGGAAGTCGTCCACGAGGAGACCGAACACCGTCCACCGCTGGAAATCCTCGCAGACCTGGAACGCCTGGAATCCGAAATCCAGCAGGGCATGTCTGACCTAAAGGCGATGCTGGGATGAGCGATTGGAAGCAAGTCGCACTTGGCGAGGTTGCCACGATCGCGAGAAAAACGGTCGAACCCAAGGACATCTCCGACGATACTACTTACGTCGGCCTCGAAAATATTGCCCGCGGCGGCACATTCGTTAACGTTGGAACCGTAGGTGAAGCTGCCCTTGCGAGCACAAAATTCCGCTTCACGAGTGAACAGATTCTCTTCGGCAAACTGCGGCCCTACCTTGCGAAGATTGCTCGCCCCTCCTTCAGCGGCGTCTGCAGTACCGACATCCTTCCAATTTCGCCCGGCAATCAACTGGACCGCGGGTACCTTGCCCACTTTCTAATCCAGCCGAAGGTTGTTGAGATGGCCTCATCGAGAGCTACAGGAGCGAACCTTCCTCGACTGAGCCCTGCCGAACTCGCCAAGTTCACACTGCCACTACCGCCGCTCGACGAGCAGCGGAGGATAGCGGAGGTGCTGGACCGGACGGACGAGCTACTCGCCAAGCGCCGCGAAGCCCTCGCCCACCTCGACGACCTCATCCAATGCACATTCCTCGACTTGTTCGGCAACCCTGCCACAAATCGCAAAAATCATCCCTTGGCGCCGCTCGGGAGCCTGGGCCAGTGGAGAAGCGGGGGGACGCCTCCTCGAAGCAAGAGGGAGTACTTCGAGGGGAACGTCCCATGGTTCTCATCCGGTGAACTCGGCGAGATGCTGGTGTCGCGGAGCAACGAGTCAATCTCGCTGACAGCCCTCGCTGAAACCGCCGCAAAGAAGGTCTCGCGAGGATCCATCATGGTCGGAATGTATGACACCGCAGCCCTAAAGACGAGCATCGCCGACATTGACTGCTCGTGCAACCAGGCGATAGCGTTTGCATCAATAAACCCGGAATTGGCGGACACGATCTACATCTACTTTGCACTGAGAACCGGAAGAGACCACTTCCGACGACTACAGCGCGGCGCCCGCCAAAAGAACTTGAATATCGGAATGATTCGTGAAATAGCCATTCCGCTGCCCCCGATGAGGCTACAGAAGGAGTTCCGCGAGCGAGTTGTGAATACCGAGCGACTCAAGGAAGGCCACCGGCAAAGCTTGGCGGAGCTGGACGCCTTGTTCGCGTCCTTGCAGGAGCGAGCCTTTCGGGGCGCACTATGATTGGGTGGCTCAGTGGTAGGTAAGAATTTTCGCTTTCCCTACCGCCCCGAATACACAAGTGCGAACATCTGAAAGACACCTTGGTGATCGCGCCGCGTGATTCGGTCACCCGAGCGCTTCAGTCGGCACTTCGTTCGCACGTAGAACTGCCTGCCTCAATACCGGCGCGGGCAGTTCTATCTATCTCTAGTCGGTCAGCCACGCCCGGCGGCGCGGGCGACGAACGCCTGCCAGGCAACCGGTGTGAAGACCAGCTCCGGGCCGGTCGGGTCCTTCGAGTCCCGGACACCCACAACACCGGGCAGGTTGTCGGCGACCTCCACGCACGCGCCGCCGTTGTTGCCGCTCTTCGTGCTCTTGCGCCACTGCGCGCCGGTCAGGTCCATGATCTTGCCGCTTCCCTGAGCATCTCTAGGGACTGCGTCCGCGAGAGGGCTTCCCCGCGGATGCGTTCCCACCGTCGATTGAGCGTAGCAACTTCCGCAGCAGCCTCGATGATTTGCGCCTTCGCCTGACCATCCACGTGAGCGACCGTCGCCCCGCTGTCCAGCTCAGCGAGGATGAACGGCCCACCCAGCCCGGGATACATCCCCACCGTGGCCGGGACGATGTGCACCGACACCGCTGGCAGCTCCGCGCAGGTCGCCAGGTGTGCGCACTGCTCGCGCATCAACTCTCGGTCTCCGTACACGGGACGGCGAAGAACCAGCTCGTCTATGACCGCGATCAGCAGTGGGACCTCGCGACGGAGGACTGCTTGGCGCTGCATTCGCGCTGACACGAGATCGTTGACCTCCTCGGCCGTCAGCGTCTCTCCGGCCATGGTTGCGCGGGCGTACGCCTCCGTCTGGAGCAGGCCCGGAACCCACGCCAGCTCGAACCAGCGCAGCGCGATCGCCTCGCGTTCGATGTCTGCCCATGGTCGGAACCAGGCCGGCTCTCGGCGCTTCAGAACGTCCGGCCAGAGTTCCCCAACCTCTTTACCTAGGATCGCAGCGACCTTGGCGCGGTGCCGCGTCTGTGGAATTCGTCCCCGGCTTGCCCACTTCGCCGCCGTCTTTGGATCGACGCCCACCTGAGCAGCCAAACTGTCGGCAGTCGCACCCGCCTCGGCCATCGCCGCGACAACCGCGTGGTTCATCCTCAGATACCTCCAACCAGGCCCAGGAACGTTCCGAACGTCTACGAGCAATAGTCCTACGTGGTGTAGTCGGCCGGCAACCCTCGGCAAGGTGCTTCATAGACGGCGCGTGCCGGTGGAGGACCCGAGCCCGCCGGTCGCGCTGTCGGGGCCGCCCTCGGGCCAGCAACCAGGGCGGCCCCTTCCAATCCGCGAAGGAGGCCCGCCGTGAACCTGCGCTTCTGGCGCCGCAAGCCCGCCCCGCCCCCGCCGCCTCGGCCGCCCGTCGGGGGCACGAACCTGCCGGCCGCCCTGTTCGCGCCGACCCAGCCGATCCCCACCGTCCAACCCGGCCGCGCGGGGACACTGACTCCGGCACAGCAGTGGCGGGCGAACGGGGGCCGCTGGTGAGCGCCGGTCCGCTGCGCGCCGGGGACGTCGTCCTGCTGACCCGCGAGGCGTCGCCTCAGTTCACCCGGCCGCTGACCGTGCGTGTGATCCGGGAGCTGACCGACCGGCACCCGTACGCCGGCTGGTTCTGGTTCGAGGGCTACGAGCTGAACCGGCGCGGCGCGGCGGTCCAGCAACGCGAGCTGTACGCCCTACGCGCCGGCGTCCGCTGGCTGAGCAGGGCGATCCGCGAGGTGCCGGCTGGCCGCCGCACTCCGGTTCCGCCCGTTCCCGCACGGGCAGGCACCCGGTGAGCCGCCGCAGCCGCGACCACCTGCCGAGCCGGCCCACCTGGCGCTGCTCGGCCTGCGGCATCGCCTGGCCCTGCTCGTCGGCGAAACTCCGTCTCCTGGGCGAGTACCGGGAGAGCCGGACGGCTCTGCTCGTCTACCTGGCGACGCTCCAGGTCGAGGCCGCGCAACAGCTCGCCGAGCTGGACGGCGGCACGCCGCCGGACAACCTCGCCGAGCGCTTCACCGCCTGGGCTCGCGCCCGGTAGCCGTGGGCAGCCACCACGGACGCCTTCAACTCACGCACCCGGGACAACGTTGTCGAATGCCTCATCGGGCCACAGGGCCACATTGTGCTTGCGCAGGGTCCCACCGACCAGGTCAGCACCCCCATCAACCGGTGATGAGGTGCTCCAGGTGGTAGTGATTCCACCAGCTTGTGCGGTGTGTACGGATGACGCCGTTGGTGCGGGTCAGGAGGAGGTAGTTGCCATCCTGGATCAGGGCCGCGTCCTCGTTCCGACCGGCCAGCACTCTGGCCACCGTCGTCACCATGTTGGGGATGCCCTTGTCGACCAGGTCGTCGGCGTGCATGGAGAAGGTGACGTTGACGTACGTCTCGGGTTCCCATTCCCAACGGGAGTCGCCGTCGGTGTCGGCCTCGTAATAGCCGTGCGTGCCGGAGCGGAGGGTGATGGCATAGCCGCGTTGGTCGTACAGGCGGGCGGTGAACAAGCGCCGATCCGACGTCGGTTGTGGCTCCTCGCGGGGATCGATGGCAGTCAGGGCGGCGATCTCGTCGACGGGAGGATCACCGGCCAGGACCAGACGGAACTCGACGGCCATGTCTGCCCCTGTCAGTCGCGCCGGATGATCTGTTGGATCGTACCGTCGGCTTTGACCACGACCAGCTCCTTCAGCCCGTCGATGGGCCAGTCGTCGAACTGGCGCCGCAGAGCCGTCATGTCACCCTTCCAGTCCTTGAGGTGCACCACCACGCGCTGGGTCTGTTCGTCATCCACCTTTTCCCGGACCTGGCTCCAGACATTGCGCACCGACGTACGAGCTGTCGGTGAGTAGCAGTCGAAGACATGACCTTCGACGAGGTAGTCCGGATCCTTGTCAGCGTTGCCGCTGTCGCCGGTGCGAAGGCGGGCGTCACCAACTTCCTGCCGGGTCGGATTCTGGTGTATCCGGTAGCCCCTGCCTGCCACGGTGTCGGCACACTCGTTCTCCAGCTCCAGCGCTCGTCGGGTGCTGGCGTCCACTCTGGGGCCGATCCTGGTACGCGGTCCGGTAGGTCTGCCATTTCTCACTCCGGTGGGTTGCCTGCTCCACGGCGGGAACTCGTCGTGGTTGTCCCGCACCTCATCAGATTCGACAGGCGGCGGCTCGTTACTGGTGGTCGGGGCGGGGCTGGCCGCTGGGCGACGGACAGCCCCGATCAATTTCCCGACGACCCCAGGTGCCGAGCCTGGTTGGTCGCCGCTTCCACGGCCTGCTGGGCGCTGCCACTGCGCTGCACGAGGAGCACCGACACCTGCTTGACGGCATCGAGGGCCCCCAGGAGCGGACCGGGTTGTCCGCCATGCAGGACCACGCTGACGATTTGTCGGGCGTTGTCGACCTGCGCTATTACCGTGGTGGTGGTCTCGCGCGCCCTGGCGACACCCTGCTGGACCGGCGCCAGTCCGGCGACGGTCTCCTGCGGAGTTGCCTGCCGTGGCACGGACGAGGCGGCGCTGTTCGCCTCCCCGACCGCAGTAGCAGCACTACTCAGCCCGGCCTGGATGGTGGAAACGGCGGCGCGTACCCGGGCTATTCCGGCAGCGACCCCGGCGAACCCCGTGCCGGCAGCCCGCACGGCGATCTCCTGGGCCTGGCTGTCAACCGCTGCCGCGAGGCGCTGGGCCCGTTCGACACCCGCTGCCAGGGCGTGCAGTTCACCGGTGATCTCTTCGATGCTCGACACGTACCAGCCATCCCGACCGAGAACGGATTCCGGAGCCTGCAACCTGGGCATTCACCCTGCCCGCCGCAGGACGAAAGGAGCACCGGCCGGGCGCCCCTTTCGTGGTCATTCTGCGCTTTTCAGCTCAGCGCGAGCCGTTCGTCCCCGAAGTCCGCGACGATTTCCACCTTCATAGCAATCGTGTTCCTTGGTTCAGACGTGCATTGTCATCACCACAGCGCAGCACGTACGCGGAGCGGCCCACAAGTCCCCGTAGGCGATCAGTCGGATCCACGACCATCTCGGCGTCCGGGCCGGGAGTGTGCGGCGCTGGCGTGAGAAGATCAGGGGCTGCTGTCGACTGTGGGGGTTGGCGCTACATGAGCAATTTCGTCTTCCTGCGTGCCGAGTGGCCCGACCTGTTCCGGGAAGCCGCCAAGGCCGAGCGGAACACGGTGCTCGATCCGCGTGCCTCCTGCTTCTATGCCCGTCGCACGTTGGAGCACACCCTCACGTGGCTGTTCGAGGCCGACCGCACGCTCGCCTCGCCGTACAAGAAAGACCTGGCGGCGATGATCCACGAGCCGACGCTGCGGCACCTGGTCGGGCCGGCGCTGCACGCCAAGATGGAGATCATCCGCAAACAGGGCAACTGGGCGGTGCACAAGAGCGCCCCGGTCAGGTCGACCGACTCCCTGCCGGTCGTCCGCGAGCTGTTCCACGTCCTCTACTGGGTGGCCCGCCGCTACACCCGCGACCAGTCGCAGGTGCCGCCGAGCGCGCTCGCCTTCGACGAGACGATCATCCCCCGGCCGGCGCACGGCAGCCCGCAGCAGACCAGCCAGGCCGACCTCAAGGCGCTGGCCGACAGGCTCGCCGCCCAGGACGCGACGCTCGCCGCCGAGCGGGCGAAGAACGCCAGCCTCGACGCCGAACTGGCGAAGCTGCGCGCCCAGGTCGCCGCCGCGAAGGCCGCGAACGAGGCCCGGCCCGACGACCACGACTACGACGAGGCGCAGACCCGCGATCTCTTCGTCGACGTGCTCCTCAAGGAGGCCGGCTGGGCGCTAGACCAGCCGCGTGACCGGGAGTTCCCGGTGACCGGCATGCCCAACGGCAGCGGCGCGGGCGTCGTCGACTACGTGCTCTGGGGTGACGACGGCAAACCGCTCGCCGTGGTGGAGGCCAAGCGCGCCCGCCGCGACGCCACCGCGGGCCAGCAGCAGGCCAAGCTCTACGCCGACTGCCTGGAGCAGGCGTACGGGCAGCGCCCGGTGATCTTCTGCACCAACGGCTACGAGCACTGGCTCTGGGACGACACCGCCTACCCGCCCCGCCCCGTGCAGGGCTTCTACACGAAGGCCGAGCTGCACCTGCTCGTGCAGCGGCGGGAGACCCGCCGGCCGCTCGTCGGGGCGGAGATCAACGAGCGGATCGTCGAGCGGCACTACCAGAAGCGGGCCATCGGGGCGGTCGGGGAGGCGTTCGAACTGCACCGGCAGCGCCAGGCCCTGCTGGTCATGGCGACCGGGGCGGGCAAGACGCGCACGGTCATCGCCCTCGTCGAGCAGCTCATGCGGGCCAACTGGGTCAAGCGGGTGCTCTTCCTCGCCGACCGCACCGCCCTGGTCAAGCAGGCCGTCAACGCCTTCAAGGCGCACCTGCCCGAGGTGGCCACGGTCAACCTGGTCACCGAGAGGAACACAGACGGCCGGGTGTACGTGTCGACGTACCCGACCATGATGGGCCTGATCGACGAGACCGTGGGTGGCGTGCGGCGCTTCGGCCCCGGCTACTTCGACCTGGTCGTCATCGACGAGGCGCACCGCTCGGTCTACCAGAAGTACCGGGCGATCTTCTCCTGGTTCGACGCGCTGCTGGTCGGCCTCACCGCGACCCCGCGCAACGAGATCGACCGCAACACCTACAGCCTCTTCCGCCTGGAGGACGGTGTGCCCACCGATCACTACGACCTGGACGAGGCGGTCGAGGAGAAATATCTGGTGCCGCCGCGCGCGGTGTCCGTGCCGCTGAAGTTCCAGTGGGACGGCATCCGCTACGACGACCTCAGCGAGGACGACAAGGAACGGTGGGACGCCCTGGACTGGGGCGAGGACGGTCCGCCGGACGGGGTCGACCCGGACGGGGTCAACAAGTGGCTGTTCAACACCGACACGGTTGACAAGATGTTGCAGACCCTGATGACCCACGGGCACAAGGTCGCCGGCGGGGACCGGCTCGGCAAGACGATCATCTTCGCCAAGAACAAGGACCACGCCAACTTCATCCGGGACCGCTTCGACCTCGCCTACCCCTACCTGGCGGGTCACTTCGCCCAGGTCATCACCCACCAGGTCGACTACGCCCAGCAGCTCATCGACGACTTCTCCGTCAAGGAAAAGGCCCCGCACATCGCGATCTCGGTGGACATGCTCGACACCGGCATCGACGTGCCCGAGGTCGTCAACCTGGTCTTCTTCAAGGTCGTACGGTCCAAGTCGAAGTTCTGGCAGATGATCGGCCGCGGCACCCGCCTCTGTCCCGACCTGTACGGGCCGGGCCAGCACAAGCAGGACTTCTACGTCTTCGACTGCTGCCGCAACTTCGAATACTTCAGCCAGGATGTGCCGGTCACCGAAGGGTCGCTCGGCCAGTCGCTCACCGAGCGGCTGTTCAGGGCGCGACTCGAACTGGTCTACCGGCTCGACCAGCGCCTACCGGCCGACGCCGAGCCCGAGACCGACGGCACCCGCAGTGAGGCCGGCCTACGCTGGGACGTCGCCCACCACCTGCACGAGCGCGTCACCGGCATCAACCCGGAGAACTTCGTCGTACGCCCCAGGCGCCGCGCCGTGCAGTTCTACGTCGACTTCGCCAACTGGCACCGGCTGACGCCGCAGGCGTACGACGAGATCGGGCGCGACCTCGCCGGGCTGCCGAGCGCGGTCAGGGACGACGACGAGACCGCCAAGCGCTTCGACCTGATGATCCTGCGGCTCCAGCTCGGCCAGCTCGACGGCAAACCGGCCGACGAACGGCTGCGCGGGCAGGTGCAGGAGATCGCGTCGGCCCTGCTGGAGCAGACCAGCATCCCGGCGATCCGCGAACAGCAGGAACTCCTGGCCGAGGTGGCCGGCGACGAGTGGTGGCAGGACGTCACCCTGCCGATGCTGGAACGGCTGCGTCGCCGCGTCCGGTCGCTGGTCCGGCTGATCGAACGCTCCCGGCGCACCATCGTCTACACCGACTTCGCCGACCAACTCGGCGAACTGACCGAGGTCACCATCCCGCAGGCGAGGGTCGGCACCGACCATGAGCGGTTCCGGATCAAGGCCCGCGCCTACCTGCGCTCCCACGAGGATCACCTGGCGTTGCAGAAGCTGCGGCGAAACCGGCAGCTCTCCCCCGCCGACCTGGCGGAGCTGGAGCGGATGCTGACCGAGAGCGGCGCCGGTGCCGCCGAGGACGTCGAGCACGCCCGGCAGACGACGGACGGACTCGGGCTGTTCATCCGGTCGCTGGTCGGCCTGGACCGGGCCGCCGCCGTGGAGGCGTTCGACGAGTTCCTCGTCGGGCGGAGCCTCACGAAGAACCAAATGCACTTCATCCACATGGTCATCGGTCACCTGACGCAGAACGGGATGATGGAGATCGACCGGCTCTACGAGTCGCCGTTCACCGAAATCGCCCCGCACGGGCCGGAGTCGCTCTTCGCCTCCGACGACGTGGACCGCATCGTCTCGATCCTCAGGTCCGTGCGCGCCACCGCCGCGCCGACCCACGAGGTGGCATAGCCGCCGGGAGCCAGCGCATCGACGGCAATCGAGGCGGAACGGCACCCTCGCAGCGCGCTGGTGCGCCAAGGTGGGGACGCTTCCGGTCGTCGGAACTTTCTGACATCATCCGGCAGATACATCGAAGGTTATGACCGTGGAGGTCCGGATGCGTATCCGTCTGACGAGTTCCCTCAGCGTCGCCCTGCTCGCCACCGCCGCGTTCCTGGTGCCGGCGTCGCCCGCCGCCGCCGCCCCGTCGTTCCGCACGCCTTTCCCGTGCAACCAGACGTGGTCCGGCCAGACCCGCACCACCCACAGCCCGCAGTACGCGATCGACTTCAACCGGACCAACGACCACGGCGATCCGGTCAAGGCCAGCGCCCCGGGCACGGTGGACGTCGTCGCCAACCTCGGCGACACCAGCTACGGCCGGTACGTGCGGATCAACCACGGCAACGGGTACACCACCTACTACGCCCACCTCAGCGGATTCAACGTCTCGGTCGGCCAGTCCGTCGGCTACAGCACCACCATCGGGTACGTGGGCAACAGCGGCGGCTCCTCCGGCTCGCACCTGCACTACGAGCAGCGCCTGAACGGCAGCGACATCAAGGTGCGCTTCAGCGGCAACCTGGCGCTCTACTTCGGCACGAAGAACTACACGCGTACCGCCGGCTGCTGATCCGCCCGGACGCGGCGCGACCGCCGGCCGCCCGGTCGGCGGTCGCCCCCTGGGGTGCGCGACCGCCGCAGCGCATCCGATCGGCCCCCCGTGCCCGAAGATGGGAGTATGCGGATCCTCATCGCCGGCGCGTCCGGCTTCCTCGGCACCCGGCTGGTCGACCGGCTCACGGCGGACGGTCACCAGGTCACCCGGCTGGTCCGCCGGCCGCCGCGCACCGCCGACGAGCGGCAGTGGAACCCCTCCGCCGCGCAGCTCGACCCGGCGGTGGTGGCGGAGGCGGACGCGGTCGTCAACCTGGCCGGCGCGGGCGTGGGCGACAAGCGGTGGAACGACGAGTACCGGCAGCTGATCCGGTCCAGCCGGGTCGACACCACCACCACGCTGGCGATCACCATCGCCGGCCTGCCCGAGGTCGACCGGCCGAGGACACTGCTCAACTCCTCGGCGGTCGGCTGGTACGGCAACACCGGCGACCGGACCGTCGAGGAGGACGCCCCGGCGGGCGAGGGCTTCCTGGCCGACGTCTGCCGGGTCTGGGAGGCCGCGACCCGGCCGGCCGAGGACGCGGGCGTACGCGTCGTGCGGCTGCGCATCGGGCTGCCGCTGCACCGCGACGGCGGGCTGCTCAAACCGCAGCTACTGCCGTTCCGGCTGGGCATCGCCGGCCGGCTCGGCAGCGGCCGGCAGTGGCTGCCGTGGATCTCCATGGCGGACTGGCTGGACGCCACCCGGTTCGTCCTCGACCGCGACGACCTGGTGGGGCCGGTCAACCTGGTCGGGCCGGCCCCGGTGACCAACGCCGAGTTCACCCGGGAGCTGGCCCGGCAGCTGCGCCGACCGGCGATCATCCCGATCCCGGCGCTGGCGTTGAAGGTGGTGCTGGGCGGCTTCGCGCACGAGGCGCTGACCAGCACCCGCGTCCTCCCCGGCGTGCTCACGGGAGCCGGCTTCACCTACCGCCACCCCACCCTGGCCACCGCCCTGCACGCGGCCCTCACCGCCCCCTGATCCGGTCGATCATGAAGTTGTCGTCACGCCACTCGGGGCAGGGTGACGACAACTTCATGATCGACGCGCGGTGCGTGGGATCAGCAGCCGATCACCCAGTGGTTGGGGCCGGTCTGCTTGAGGGTGCTGGTGTAGAAGGTGTTGTAGAGGCCCATCCGCTGGTTGGAACCTTTGGCGTAGGCGTAGCCGCCGGAGTGGTAGGCGCGGCCGGCGGTGACGTGCGCGTAGTTGCTGGCGGTCACGCAGGTCGGCGCCGGGGTCGGGCTCGCCGTCGGGGAGGGAATGGGGCTCGCCGTGGGGGAGGGAATGGGGCTCGCCGTGGGGGAAACGGTGGGGCTCGCCGTCGGGGTGGGGTTGGGGCCCGTCCCGCCGTTCAGGCCGAAGAAGACCGCGTCGTGGTACGCCGAGCAGATGGTGTCGAGCAGGTACGCCCCGGCGGTGCCGCACTGCTCGGCCCCGGGACCCGGGTCGACCGGGGTGCCGTGGCCCATGCCGGAGACCCGGTAGACGCGTACGTCGTCGTTGCCGTACACCTCCAGGGCGGTGTTGGCGGGCAGCGACGCGGTGCGGGTGGGGGTCTGCGAGACACCCCGGACGTTGGTCCACTGGTCGCGCAGCTCGGTGGCGTTGGCCGGCACCACCGTGGAGTCCGAGGTGCCGTGCCAGACGGCGACCCGGGGACGCGGGCCCGTGTGCCCGGGATACGCGGCCCGCACGAGGTTGCCCCACTCCTGCGGGGTCTTGTTCACCCCGCTGTACTGGCAGGTGCTGGTGGAGGCGGGCGGGGAGCAGCGGTACGGCAGGCCGGCCACGACCGAGCCGGCGGCGAAGACGTCCGGGTAGGTGGCGAGCATGACCGCGCTCATCCCCCCGCCGGCGGAGAGCCCGCTGACGAAGACCCGGCTGGCGTCGGTGCCGTAGTTGTTCCGGGCGTGGTCGACCATCTGCTTGATCGACAGCGCCTCGCCCGAGCCGCGCGTGATGTCCTGTTCCACGAACCAGTTGAAGCAGCTCAGCGGCTGGTTGGCGCTGGACTGCTGCGGCACGATCAGGGCGAACTTCCACTGGTCGGCGAACTTCTGCCAGCCCGAGTTGGCGAAGTAGCCGGCCGCGTTCTGGGTGCAGCCGTGCAGCAGTACGACGGCCGGGGCTCCCGCCGGCAGGTTGTCGGGCCGGTACGCGTACATGGCGAGGTTGCCGGGGTTGGAGCCGAAGTTGGTGACCTGGGTCAGGGTGGCGGCCTGGGCGGGGGCGGCGACGGCCGTCACCGCGGCGGCGGCGAGGACGGCCCCGGCGACCACGCCGGTCAGCCGGGCGAGCAGGGACGGGGAGCGGCGCACGGGGGCCTCCTGGGGACGGGGTGTGAACTGGGTCACCCGCGAATTGCCGCGACGTTACGTCGATGCGTCGATGTTGTGACATGGGGCACGCTCACACATTCCCGTCCCGAGGGATGTGCGTCCTGACCGGCCTGCCCCGGTGCGGTTGGTAACGTCCGCTGCGTGCCGACCTCCCCGTCCCTGGCGCCTTCGCCGGCCCCGCCGCCCCGCGTCGTCCGCCACCGGCGGGCCGACCTGACCGTGGCGCTGGTCGCGCTGGCGCTCGCCGTCTGGGTGACCAGCGGGCTGTGGCGGGACCCGAACACCCGCACCATCACGGTCAACTCCAGCGACCAGGCGCTCTTCGAGTGGCTGCTGGCCTTCGGCGGCCACGCGGTGACCCACGGCGACAACCCGCTCTTCACCTACCTGGTCAACGTGCCCGACGGGGTGAACCTCGCGGTCAACACCTCGATCACCGTCTACGCGGTGCTCTTCGCGCCGCTGACGTACCTCATCGGGCCGCCGGCCACGTTCCTGGTGATCCTCACCCTCAACCTGGCCGCCACCGCGCTGGCCTGGTACTGGCTGCTCTCCCGGCACCTGCTCCGCAGCCCGCTCGCCGCAGCCGTCGGCGGGCTGTTCATCGGCTTCTCCCCCGGCATGGTCTCGCACGCCAACGCCCACCTGAACTGGACGGCGGGCTGGCTCGTACCGCTGCTGATCTGGCGGACCTTCGCGCTGCGCCGCTCCCGGCACCCGCTGCGCGACGGCGCGATCCTCGGCGCGGTCGTGGCCGTCGCCTTCTCCATCGCCGCCGAGGGGCTCTTCTTCACGGCGCTGGCGCTCGGCGTCTTCGTCGCGGTCTGGGCGCTGCATCCGGCCCACCGCGCCGAGGCCCGCGCGGTGCTGCCGACCTTCCTGCGCGGCCTCGGCGTCACCGCCGTGGTCGCGGGCGTGCTGCTGGCGTACCCGCTGTGGCTGCACTTCGCCGGCCCGCAGCGCTTCCACGGCACCGGCTTCGACGCCGTCATCCACTCCGAGGACGTCGTCGCCTACGCGGCGTACCCGCGCCGCTCGCTGGCCGGGGAGGCGGGGCTGGGCACCCAGCTCGCGCCCAACCCGACCGAGGAGAACTCCTTCTTCGGCATTCCGCTGCTGCTGCTCACCGTCGCCTGCTTCGTGATGCTGTGGCGCCGCGCCGACGCGGGCCGCCGGGCGACGCTCTGGGCGCTGGGCGTGACCGCCGCCGTCTTCACGGTGCTGTCGTTCGGCCCCGTGGCCAAGGTCGACGGGCGGCGCGTCGACCTGCCGATGCCGTTCGACCTGCTCGGGCACCTGCCGGTGGTGAACGCCGCCCTGCCGGCCCGGCTGGCGCTGATCGTGGCGCCGGTGATCGGGGTGCTGCTCGCGTACGCCGTCGAGGAGCTGCGGGCCGATCCGCCCCGGCGCCGCCGGACGCGGCTGGCCTGGTGGGCGGGGTTCGCGCTGGCGCTGCTGCCGCTGGTGCCGACCCCGCTGCTTACCATCGAGCGCGAGCCGATCCCGCGCTTCATCACCGCCGGGACGTGGCGGGAGTACGTCTCCCCCGGCGGGGTGCTGACCCCGGTGCCGCTGACCCTCGACGTCTATCCCGACGGCCAGCGCTGGCAGGCGTACGCCCTGGCGCACCGGCAGGGCGAGTTCGCGATCCCCTCCGGCTTCTTCCTCGGCCCCGGCGGCCCCGACGGCCGGGGACGGATCGGCCCGACGCCGCGCCCGTTCGGCGCGCTGGTGGACCAGGCCGGCCGGAGCGGGCTGGTGCCGATCATCACCGAGGGCAGCGTCCAGGAGGTCCGCGCCGACCTGCGGCACTGGCGCATCGAGACGGTCGTGCTGGCCGACGAGGTGCACGGGGCGAAGTGGCCGGTCGACGAGGAGGCGATCCGGCGTACGGTGACCGCGCTGCTCGGCCCGCCCGAGCGGGTGGACGACGTGTGGCTGTGGCGGGTCCCGCAGGGCTGAACCGGGCCGCCCGGGCCGCCCCGCCGCCGGGTCCTCCTCGTGAGCCGCGTCACCGATGGTGACCGGCCGGTACGGGTCTAGGCTTGGCGGCGTGACCACGACGACCCCCGGCCTCACGGCCGTCCGCGCCGGTGTCCTCGACTACCAGGCCGCCTGGGACGAGCAGCGCCGCCTGCACGAGTCGGTGGTGGCCGGCGAGCGCGGTGACACCGTGCTGCTGCTGGAGCACCCGAGCGTCTACACCGCCGGCAAGCGCACGGAGCCGTGGGACCGCCCCATGGACGGCACCCCGGTCGTCGACGTCGACCGGGGCGGCAAGATCACCTGGCACGGCCCGGGGCAGTTGGTCGGCTACCCCATCGTCCGGCTGCCCGACCCGGTCGACGTGGTCGCCTACGTACGTCGCACCGAGCAGTTGCTGATCGACGTCTGCGCCGAGTTCGGGCTGACCGCCGGCCGGGTCGAGGGGCGTAGCGGCGTCTGGGTGCCCGAGGACGACCGGGGGCCGGCCCGCAAGGTGGCCGCCATCGGCATCCGCGTCGCCCGCGGGGTGACCCTGCACGGCTTCTCCATCAACTGCGACTGCGACCTCGGGCACTTCGACCGGATCGTGCCCTGCGGCATCCGCGACGCCGGCGTCACCTCCCTGACGGCCGAGCTGGGTCGCCCGGTCACCGTCGCCGACGTCCTACCGGTCGTCGAGCACCACCTCCCCACCCTCACCACCCCCTGACCCACCCTCCCCTCCCGTCCCCGGTCCGCCTCGCCGCGGTGATCAAGAAGTTTTGGTCGCGACACACCGAAGACGAAGGCAACAACCTCTTGATCACCGACAGCCAGGGCCGGCCGTCGACCGGCAGGGGCGGGCCACCGACCGACAGAGCGGTTGCCCGGGGGCGGTCGGCGGCCCGGCGGGCTATGGGGTCAGGCGGTGGAGGTCCCGGGGGAAGGCCGTGACCTCGCGGACGTTGGTTGCGCCGGTCAGGCGGGCCACGAAGCGTTCCAGCCCGATGGCGAAGCCGCCGTGCGGGGGCATCCCGTGCCGGAACGCGTCGACGTAGCCGGCGTACGGCTCGACCGGCTCGCCCCGAGCGGCGAGCGCCGCCAGGTAGTCGGCGTGCCGGTGCAGCCGCTGGCCGCCCGTCACCAGCTCCAGACCCCGGAAGAGCAGGTCGAACCCGTTCGAGTACGCGGGCCGCGCCGGGTCCGGATGGGTGTAGAAGGGCCGCTTCGCCATCGGGTAGCCGGTGACGAAGAGGAACTCCGAGCCGTGCTCCCGTCGCGCCCAGTCGCCCAGCGCCCGCTCGTGCGCCGGGGCCAGGTCCGGCTCGTCGGCCGGCGCGCCCGCGATCCGGAGCGCCTCAGTGAAGTGCACGGCCGGGATCTCCGCCGGCACGTCCGGGGCGGTGACGCCCAGCGTGGCCAGCGCGGCACCGGCCCGCTCGGTGACGCTGCCCAGCATCCCGGCCAGCGTGTCGCGCAGCACGACCATCACGTCCCGGTGGTCGGCGACGAAGCTCAGCTCGGCGTCCAGCGAGGTGTACTGCGCCAGGTGCCGGACGGTGTCGTGCGGCTCGGCCCGGAACACCGGCCCGACCTCGTAGACCCGTTCGAAGACGCCGACCATGAGCTGCTTGTAGAACTGCGGCGACTGGGCCAGGTACGCGGGCCGGCCGAACCAGTCCAGCGCGAAGACGTTCGCCCCGCTCTCGGTGGACGAGCCGACCACCTTCGGGGTGTGGATCTCCACGAAGTCGCGGGCGTCGAGCGCGGCCCGGAAGCCGGCCACCGCCGCCGCCGAGACGCGCAGCGCCGCCGCGCGGGTCGGGTGGCGCAGGGCCACCGGAGCGTGGTCGAGCTGGGTGGGCAGGCTCGCGGTGAGCGCCGGCCGGTACAGGTCGAACGGCGGCGGTACGGCGGGCGGGCCGAGCGGTCGTACCGTCGGCGCGGTCAGCTCGACCCCGGCGCGGGCCGTCGGGTTCGCGACCACCGTGCCGGTGACCTCGACGACCGTCTCCTCGGTGAGTGCCTCCACCTCGGCGCGCACGGCCGGGTCGGCGACCACCACCTGGGCGAGGCCGGCGGCGTCCCGCACGATCAGGAAGGCCACCGACTTGAGCAGGCGGCGGCGGTGCACCCAGCCGGCGATCCGGACGGGCACGCCGACATGGGCGGAGAGCTGGGTGGAAAGGATGCGTTGCACGGCGGTACCTCCTCGATAATCGCAACGCGATCCCCGGGAGGTGTGGGCGAGCGGGAAACCTCGCGGTGCCACCACACCTTCGCCCCCGCTGGCGGGGGGCCTCGTTCGTCGCCTTTTCACCGGGGCCAGCCGGGCGGGCTCTACTGGGCGAGGCACCGTCCGCGCAGTCGCGCGGCATCGGCCACCCGCCGTTCTTCCCGCAGCTCGGGAGGGTCTTCACGCGCCCGGCGCCAGACCGCCTCGCAGCAACCGGCGGCTCTCTTCAACTGGCGGGTCGGGGCGCTACTCGGCTCCGTCACAGCTCTGCCGGGCACGCTAGCACCTCCGCCGACGCTCCTGTGACGGGTTTTCCCCTGCCCCGGTGGCCGGCGTCACAAGGTTCCCGGGGTGACGCCCGTCGCCCGCGCTACATCGACGGCGGCCGTCGGGCGTAGGCTCGGTTTCGTGACGATCGAGCACTCCGCGCCGACGACCGGCCAGGCAGCGCGCACGACGACGCCCGCCCCCGAGGGGCGGCGCCTCCTGCGGATCGAGGCGCGCAACGCCGAGACGCCGATCGAGCGCAAACCGCCGTGGATCAAGGTCAAGGCCAAGATGGGGCCGGAGTACACCCAGCTGCGCGGGCTCGTCACGCGCGAGGGGCTGCACACCGTCTGCCAGGAGGCCGGCTGCCCCAACATCTACGAGTGCTGGGAGGACCGGGAGGCCACCTTCCTCATCGGTGGCGACCAGTGCACCCGGCGCTGCGACTTCTGCCAGATCGACACCGGCAAGCCGGCCGAGTTCGACGCCGACGAGCCGCGCCGCGTCGCCGAGTCGGTGGTCTCGATGGGCCTGCGCTACGCGACCATCACCGGCGTGGCCCGCGACGACCTGCCCGACGGCGGCGCCTGGCTCTACGCCGAGACCGTCCGGCAGATCCACGCCCTCCAGCCCGGCTGCGGCGTCGAGCTGCTGATCCCCGACTTCAACGCGGTCCCCGAGCAGCTCGCCGAGGTCTTCGGCGCCCGGCCGGAGGTGCTGGCGCACAACGTGGAGACCGTGCCGCGGATCTTCAAGCGGATCCGGCCGGCCTTCCGCTACGAGCGGTCGCTGGACGTGATCCGGCAGGCCCGCGCCGACGGGCTGGTCACCAAGTCCAACCTGATCCTGGGGATGGGCGAGGAGCGCGCCGAGGTCTCCCAGGCGCTGCGCGACCTGCACGACGCCGGGTGCGAGCTGATCACCATCACGCAGTACCTGCGCCCCACCCCCCGGCACCACCCCGTCACCCGCTGGGTGAAGCCGGAGGAGTTCGTCGAGCTGCGCGAGGAGGCCGAGGAGATCGGTTTCGCGGGCGTGATGAGCGGGCCGCTGGTGCGCTCGTCGTACCGGGCCGGGCGGCTCTACCGGCAGGCGCTCGAGGCCCGCGAGGGCCTGCCGGTCACCGCCGGCTGACCCACCCCGGCCGACGCGCCGGCACCGTCCGACCGCGGGCCGCCGGGCAGGTGCCATGAACGCCGGTGCGTGACCTGCTGCCGCCGGCCGTGGCGGTGCGGGGTGGTCGCTCAGCGCCGCGGCCGCCGTCTCCGCGAGCGACAGCAGCGCCCGGCCGAGGGGGTACGGCTGCCCGTCGGCCCGCCACGCCGCGACCGCCGTACGCCAGGCGCCGAGCGCCTCGACCGCCGCCGCGGCGTCGGCCGCGAGCGTGCCCACCTGCTCGGGGTCGAGCCGGGACAGCTGCGCGACGACGTCGGCGAGCAGCTGGACCCGTTCCGGCCCGTCCGGCCCTCCGTTGGCCAGCCGGTACGCCTCCCGCAGCTCGGCCGCCGGGGGCATGGGTTGCCGCCCGATCCTCGCCCGCCGCCCCTCCTTACCCCGGGCCGTCGGGGCGCCGGGGCGGCGTAAGGTACTCAGCCCGGCCGCGGGCAGGGCGACGTGCGGCGACCACTAGACTCTGCGGCATGGCAAAGCCCCAGGAGAAGGTCTCGTTCGGCCAGCGGCTGAAGCAGATCGGGATGGTGTTCAAGTTCACCGCCAAGCAGGACCGGTGGTTCGCGCCGATGGCCGCCGGCGCGGTGCTGATCCCGCTCGCGCTCACCGTGGTCGCGGTCATGCTCTGGAGCTGGATCTGGCTGCCGCTGGGCATTCTGTTCGCCCTGCTCTGCCTGCTGATCGTGCTCAACCTGCGCTCCAACCGGGCGATGATGAACGCCGCCGAGGGGCAGCCCGGCGCGGCGGCCCAGATCATGGAGAACATGCGCGGCGACTGGCGGGTCACCCCGGCGGTCAGCTCCACCACGCAGATGGACATGGTCCACCTCGTCATCGGCCGGCCCGGGGTGATCCTGCTGGCGGAGGGCAACCCGCAGCGGGTACGCGGCCTGCTCGGCCAGGAGAAGCGGCGGCTGGCGAAGGTGATCGGCTCCGCGCCGCTGTTCGACTACGTGATCGGCCAGGAGGAGGGCGAGCTGCCCATCCGCAAGCTGCGGATGACGCTCATGCGGCTGCCGCGCAGCCTCAGCGGCAAGGACGTCAACTCGCTGGACAAGCGACTCAAGGCGCTCACCGCCCGCCCGCAGATGCCCAAGGGCGCGATCCCGAAGAACATGCGGCCCGCGCGGGGCGCGTTCCGCCAGACGCGCGGTCGCTGACCCACGACGCGTACGCGAAGAGCCGGACCCTCTCGCAGGGCCCGGCTCTCGTCTGTGTCAGGAGCGGGGGGCGTCGGTGACGACGGAGCCCGTCAGACGGTCGTGCAGGCCGCGGCGGTGGCCGTCCATCAGCAGGGCCGGAACGACCAGGGCGAGCAGCAGACCGCGCAGCAGGGCCCGGGCCACCCCGATGCGGCCGCCGTCGGCCCAGGCGACGCAGCGGATCTTCGTGATGAACATGCCCGGCGTCTGCGCGAAGAGCCCGAGGAAGAAGCCGTACTCGACGATCAGCACGAGCACGGGCGCCCACCCGTCGCGGACCGGGTCGGCGAAGCCCCTGGCGGCGAGGAGGCAGAGCACCCAGTCGATCACCAGCGCGCCGAACCGGCGGCCCAGGCTGGGCGGGGTGAAGGCGGGATCCGACGCGGGCGGTACGGGGCGATCATGCGGGTTGGTCACAGCGGTCAAGGGTATCCAGGTCGCATGGACGGATCGGGGACGACCGCCCGTGGCGGGGTGGGCGCGCGCCGTGCGCCTGACCGGGCGGGCGACGGTGGGCGGACGACAAAAAGGGGCGAAGGCGAGCAACTGTCAATAGAATGGCACAGCCGATGACGTCCGGCCGCCCGGTTTCGGCCCGTCCGAGCGGCGCGGATGACGCTCCGCGAGGGACGTAACACGGCAGAAACACTCAAGACATGGCCGGGCAACCGCGCGGCCATAGCGTCGCCAGGAGCCTAGCCACCCGTGGACGTGCCAGGAGGACGTGTGTTCGCCAATCCCGAGGAACTCCTGCGATACCTCAAGAACGAGGACGTGAAGTTCGTCGACGTACGTTTCTGTGACCTGCCCGGCGTGATGCAGCACTTCAACCTGCCGGTCGAGTCTGTCGACGATGCCTTCTTCACCGAGGGCCTGGCCTTCGACGGTTCGTCGATCCGCGGTTTCCAGGCGATCCACGAGTCGGACATGCTCCTGCTCCCGGACGTCGCCACCGCCTTCATCGACCCCTTCCGGGCGCAGAAGACCCTCGCGCTCAACTTCTTCATCCACGACCCGTTCACCCGCGAGGCCTACAGCCGGGACCCGCGCAACGTGGCGAAGAAGGCCGAGGCCTACCTGGCCGCCAGCGGCATCGCCGACACCGCCTACTTCGGCGCGGAGGCGGAGTTCTACATCTTCGACTCCATCCGCCACGAGACCTCGGCCCACCAGTCGTTCTACTACATCGACTCCGTCGAGGGCGCCTGGAACAGCGGGCGTGAGGAGCCGGGCGGCAACCGCGGCTACAAGACCCCCTACAAGGGTGGCTACTTCCCGGTGCCGCCGGTCGACCACTACGCCGACCTGCGCGACAGCATCGTGCGCCGCCTCGTCGACAGCGGGTTCACGGTGGAGCGCTCGCACCACGAGGTGGGCACCGCCGGCCAGTCCGAGATCAACTACCGGTTCTCGACGCTGCTGCACGCCGCCGACCAGCTCCAGCTCTTCAAGTACATCGTGAAGAACGAGACCTGGGCCAACGGCAAGACCGCGACCTTTATGCCGAAGCCGCTCTTCGGCGACAACGGCTCCGGCATGCACACCCACCAGAGCCTCTGGCTCAACGGCGAGCCGCTGTTCTACGACGAGACCGGCTACGCCGGCCTGTCCGACATGGCCCGCTGGTACATCGGCGGTCTGCTGCACCACGCCCCGTCGCTGCTGGCCTTCACCAACCCGACCATCAACTCGTACCGCCGGCTGGTGCCGGGCTTCGAGGCGCCGGTCAACCTGGTCTACTCCCAGCGCAACCGCTCCGCCTGCACCCGCATCCCCGTCACGGGCAACAACCCGAAGGCCAAGCGGGTCGAGTTCCGCGTACCGGACCCGTCGGCCAACGTCTACCTCGCCTTCTCGGCGATGATGATGGCCGGCCTGGACGGCATCAAGAGCAAGATCGAGCCGCCGGCGCCGATCGACAAGGACCTCTACGACCTCCCGCCGGAGGAGTGGGGCGACGTCAAGCAGGTGCCCGGCTCGCTGTCGGCGGTGCTCGACTCCCTCGAGGCCGACCACGACTACCTGCTCGACGGCGGTGTCTTCACCCCCGACCTGATCTCCACCTGGATCGAGTGGAAGCGCACCAACGAGGTCGACCCGGTGCGCCTGCGCCCGACCCCGCACGAGTTCGCCATGTACTTCGACTGCTGACGCATCAACCACGCAGGAAGGCCCCGGGTCCGCCCGGGGCCTTCCTGCGTGTCGCCCCCCTACCGGGGTACGCGCCGGCCCGTCCGACCCACCCGCACCCGGCCCGACCGGCTCCGCGATCCCGGCCGGTGGAACACCATGGGTGTCACCGGTGGGCTTTGACACCCGTGGTGTTCCACCCGACGCGCGATCGGCGCCCAGTCATCCCTACCGCGCCCGTCGAGGCGGCGGTGCGGGGGACCGCGACGCCGAAGGGCGCAGCCGCAACGCCGGCACGGCCGGACGGCGCGGCCGGAGCAGGTTCAGCGCGTAACGGGCCGCCGCATACCTTCGCGTCCGATATATTGCGGGGCGTGGACACACCGCTGCGCGAACCCACCTTCCTGATCCTCACCGCGCTGGCCGGCGAGCCGATGCACGGCTACGGACTGATCGGCGAGGTCGCCGCCCTCTCCGACGGGCGCGTGTCGCTGCGCCCCGGCACCCTCTACGGGGCGCTCGACCGGCTGACCGACGCCGGCCTGGTCGAGGTCGACCGCGAGGAGGTGGTGGACGGCCGGCTGCGCCGCTACTACCGCCTCTCCCCCGCCGGCGACGCCACGCTGGCCGCCGAGACCGAGCGCCTGCGCCGCAACGTCGAGGCGGCCACCGCCCGGCTGCGCGCCCGCGCGACCCGGCCGCTCGCCCCGCGTACCGCCGGGGGTCTGGCATGAGCGAGTTGGAGCGGCGCTACCACCGCCTGCTGCGCGCCTACCCGGCCGAATACCGGCGGACGCGCGGCGCGGAGATCGTCGGCACGTACCTCGACCTGGCCGGCCCGGGACGGCGCTGGCCCTCGCCCGGGGATGCCGCGGACCTGCTGCGCGGCGGCCTGCGCCAGCGGCTGCGGGCCGCCGGGGCCGCCGACCTGGTCCCGGGCGTACGCCTCGCCGCCGTCCTCGCCTTCCTCACCGCGACCGCGCTGGCGGGGGTCTGGTCGGTGATGGAACTGCGCCCGCCGCCGGCGCAGTGGGGCGTGCCGCACGCCGGGCCGTTCGTCTCGCTCGGAGTCGGGGTGTGGGGCGTCTGGTTGTTCGCCGCGGCGGTACACGCGGTGGCGCCGGGCCGGTGGACCCGCCGGGGCGTGGCCCTCGCCCTGCTGATCACGGTGGCGGTCGTGCCGGCGGCGGCCCTCGCCGGCCTGCCCCGCCCCCCGCTGTTGGTGCTGCTGCCGCAGGTCGGGCTGGGGCTGGTGGCGCTCGCCCTGCCCGAACGGCTGCCGGCGCGGCTCCAGGCGGCACCTCTGCTCGCCTTCGGCGCCGCAGGCCTCGCGGGCCTCAACCTGCTACCCCGCTACGGCGGCTACCACGGCTGGCCGGCGGAGCAGATCCTGCCCGGCGCCGCCGTGGTGCTGCTCGTGGTGGTGCTGCTGCTCGGCATGGGGCTCACGCTGCGGGCCGACCACCGGGGCGGCTGGGCGTTGCTGGTGCTACTCACCCCGATCGGCCTGCTGTCGCTGCACATCCTGGCCGGGATGGCGGACGGCCTGCTCAATGGTGCGACCCGGCCGGGGTTGAGCGCGCTCGCCGCGACGGCCGTCGTGGTCGGGCTGGCCGGCCCCGCCCTGCTGCCGCTGACCATCGCCCTGCACAAGCGCATGCGCCGGCCCGGCCCGGTCGGACCTGACGCCCGTTGCCCGACCTGCGGCAGGCACCGCTGACCGTCCCGCACGCGTCACGTATAGACCTTGGAGAGAAACGGCCCCTCCGGGGGCCCTTCCGTGCCAAGATCTCGCAGCGGCAGACGCGGCGGGAGAGCGCAGGAAGGGGACGGGGCCTTTCAGTCCGGGCGCGCGGCACCGGTCCGGCGCAGCCGGAGCAGGCCCCACACCGTGAGCCCGAGCGCCAGCGCAGTCATCGCCAGCGCGCCGGGGGCCTTGCTGAACCGGGCCAGGTTGGTGCCGTCGGGCAGGGTGAGGAAGGCCGCCACCGCGCAGGGCGCCACGAACCAGGTCGTCCGCGCCGCGGCGACCGCGAGCACCGCCAGGGGCCAGGTGGCGTACCAGGGGTGGAACACCGGCGCCAGCACGACCGTGGCGGCCAGCGCCAGTCCGGCCCCGAACAGGGCGGCTGAGGGGCGGGCGTCGTTTAGGCGGGCCGCCCGTTGCCGGACGTCGTTCAGCCGACGCAGACCCGACCACGCGCGCCACCACAGCGCCGCCACCGCCACCGCGAGCAGCAGCAGGGCCACCGCGCGGGTGACCGGCACCGCGCCCGGTTCCCGGCCGGCGAGCCCACCCGCGTAGTCGACGACGAAGCCGAGCGCCGTGGGCGGGGAGGTCCACTGCTCGGAGTCGCCGCTGCGGGTCAGCCCGCCGACCCAGCCGACGCCGAGGCCGGACAGCAGCGAGGTGGCCGCCACCGCGCCGATCACCCCGCCGGCCAGCCAGCCGCCGTCGCGCAGCAGCGCCCGCAGGGTGTGGCGGCCGAGGACGGCCGCGAGCGCCGCGAACGGGAGCACCACCACGGCGGTCGCCTTCACGGTCACCGCCAGCCCGAGCAGCGCCCCGGCCAGCAGCAGCGGCCCCGGCCTGCCGGGCCGACGGACCAGCACCAGCAGGCCCGGCAGGAGCAGGCCGAGCATCACCGCGTCGTTGTGCGCACCGGCCACCAGGTGCACCCCGACCAGCGGGCTGGCCAGCGCCAGCCAGGCCGCCCGGCGGGTGGGCACCCCGGCGGCCCGGGCCAGCCCCGGCAGGCATCCGGCAGCCAGCAGCACCCCGGCGACCGCGAGCAGGCGGAACGCCACGACCGCGCCCACCAGGCCGCCGCCGAGCGTCACGGCGAGCGCGGCGAGCAGCACGAAGACCGGCCCGTACGGCGCCGGCGTGTCCCGCCAGATCGGCGCGACCGCGTCCGCCCAGGGGCAACCGGCCTCGGCCACGCCGGTGGCGTACGGGTCGACGCCGTGCGCGTACGCCCAGCCCTGACAGGCGTACGAGTAGACGTCCCGGCTGCCCAGCGGCGGGGCCGCCAGCAGCGGCAGCGCCCACAGCCCGGCGGTGAGGTACGCCCACCGCGTCGTCGGCGCGCCACCGCGCAGCGCCCACCAGGCGCCGACCATCAGCCCGGTGCCGCCCAGCCACAGCGCGACGGTCCACGGCTCGTCGGCCGGGCCCGGCGCAGGGGCGGCCCGGGGCAGCGCGCCGCCGAGCCAGCCGGCGACGATCAGCAGCACCGCCCCGACCAGGCCGGCCCAGCGGGCGGACCGGGCGGCGCCGGGCGACGGCGGCGGGGGCCCGGATGGCGGCGGGCCCGGGGGCGGCGGCGGGGATCCGGGCGGCTGCGGGATGCCGGGCGAGGCCGGCGGAGCGCCGGGAGTGGTCACCGGCGTACCTCTCCTCAGTCCACGACGGCCGGCCGACGTGCCGCCCGAGCCGACCGTACCAAGCGGACCACCATCACGATCACGAACAGCGTCATCAGCGGCGCCCCGACGGTCTTGGTGTACCGGGGCAGCCCCGTACCGTCGGCGAGCACCAGGAACGACGAGACGATCGCGACGACCATGAACCATCCGGTGCGCCGGGCCGAGGCCGCGAGCACCGCCAGCGGCCACACCCAGTACCAGGGGTGGAAGAGCGGCGCGAGCGCGACCGTGGCGGCCAGTGCCAGACCGGCGTGCCAGATCGGCTCCCGGTGCCGGGCCCGCCACCACAGCCAGAGCAGCACCAGCGCCAGCGCCGCCATGCCGATCCCCCGGGTGACCGGCAGCGGATCACCGTGCCAGCCGAACGGCGCGGCGAGGTAGCCGACGGTCTGGCCCACCGCCGTCGACGGCGAGGTCCAGGCGATCACCAGGCCGCCCTGTTCCAGCCCGGTCACCCAGCCGAAACCCAGGCCGGTGGCGATGGTCGCGCCGACCACGGCGGCGACCGCCCCGCCGACCACCCACCCGCCGTCGCGCACCAGCGCCCTGATCGAGTACGCCCCGACGATCGCGGCCAACGCCGCGAACGGCACCACGACCAGCGCGGTCACCTTGATGGCGGCGGCGAGCCCGAGCAGCACTCCCCCACCGAGCAGCGGCCCGGGGCGGCCCGGCCGGGACACCACCACCGCCAGTCCGGCGACGAGCAGCCCCACCATCAGCGCGTCGTTGTGCGCCCCCGAGACCAGGTGCACCCCGATCACCGGCGAGCCCAGCGCCAGCCAGACGGCCCGGCCGGCCGGTACGCCGCAGCGGCGGGCCAGCGCCGGCAGGCTGGCCGCCGTCAGCCCGATGCCGGCCACGGCGAGCAGCCGGAACAGCACGATGCTGCCGACCAGCGACCCGGTCGCCTCCACCACCGCACCGGCGAGCAGCACGAACAGCGGCCCGTACGGGGCCGAGGTGTCCCGCCAGATGTAGGAGACGGTGTCCAGCCACGGGCACGGCAGCGCCGAGACGCCCTGCTCGTACGGGTTCAGACCGGCGGCGTAGCTGGCGCCCTGGCAGGCGTACGCGTACACGTCCCGGCTGCCCAGCGGCGGCGTGACCAGCAGCGGCAGCAGCCACAGCCCGACGGTGACCAGCGCCCAGCGGGTCGACGGCACCCCGTCGCGCAGCGCCCACCAGGCGTACGCCATCAGACCGGTGCCGACCGCCCAGGTGGCGATGATCAGCGGGCCGTACGGGCCCTGCCAGATGCTGACCGGGGTGGGGCGCAGGTTGCCGTGGGGGAACGCTCCGCCGAGGAACGCGGCCACGGCGAGCAGGGTCGAACCGGCGAGGCCGAGCCAGCGCGCGAGGTGGTGAGGCACGCCGGACATGCTGCCAGTACGGTGGTTCGCGGTACGGAGGTGGGCATGCGGCGCAGTCGGGTGGTGGCGGTGGCCGCCGCATCCGCCGTGCTCCTCGGCGTGGCCTACCTCGCCCTCCCACCGACCGGTTCCGACCTCGCCGCGCAGGTCGCGCGGGCCGGCTTCTTCGCCGCGCACGGCCCCACTCCGGTGGACCTGCGCTGGTACGGCGGCGTGCAGCAGTTCGGCTACAGCCTCGTCTCCCAGCCGGTGATGGCGCTGCTCGGGGTGCGGGTCACCGGCGTGCTGGCCCTGGCGGCGGCGGCCACCGCGTTCGCGGCGCTGCTGGTGCGCACCGGAGTGCCCCGTCCGCTGCTCGGCAGCCTGGTGGGGGTGCTCACCATCGCCGGGAACCTGGTCTCGGGCCGCGTGACGTACGGCCTCGGGGTGGCCTTCGGCCTCGGCGCGTTGCTCGCACTCACCCTCCCCCGCGTCCCGGCCGACGCCGGCCCGTACCGGGGCGTGCGCCGCCGGCAGCTCATCAGGCTGGGGCTGGCGGCGGTCGCCGCGATGCTGGCCTCGGCCACGAGTCCGGTGGCGGGCCTCTTCGTCGGCCTGGCCGGCGCGGCGCTGCTGCTGACCCGCCGCTACGCCGACGGCCTCACCCTCGGCGTCGCCGCCGCGCTGCCGCTCGGGCTGACCGCCCTGCTCTTCGGCGACGGCGGCTGGATGAACATCAGCCGCACCGACACGGTCCGCGCCGTGGTGACCAGCATGCTCGTGGCCGCGCTGGTGGGGTACCGGCCGGTGCGGGTGGGGGCGCTGCTCTCGGCGGCCGGGGTACTGGCGGCGGCGCTGGTGCACACCCCGGTCGGGCTGAACGCCACCCGGCTGGCCGTCATGTTCGCCCTGCCCCTGCTGGCCGCCGCGGCCCGCCCTCCGGCCAGGCTGACGGCGTGGCTCGCCCGGCGCGCCCGCACCGGTGCGCCGTCCGCCGCGCAGACCGCCCGGACCGAAGCTGGGGGCAGTGTCGCGCTGGCCGCGCTGCTGGCGGCGGTGTGCTGGTGGCAGCCGCCGGTGCCCCCCGCCGACCTGCACAGCGTCGACGACCCGACCAGCCGGGCGGCCTACTTCGCGCCGCTGCGCGCGTTCCTCGACGGACAGCGGCTCACCGGCCGGGTGGAGGTCCCGCCGACCCGCAACTACTGGGAGGCGGCAAGGCTGGGCGAGGTGCCGCTGGCCCGGGGCTGGCTGCGGCAGGCCGACATCGACCGCAACCCGCTCTTCTTCACCGCCGTGCCGGGTGCGTCCGGCACCGGCGTGCCGCTGACCGCCGCGAGCTACCGGGACTGGCTCACCGAGAACGCCGTGCAGTTCGTCGCGGTGCCGGACGCCCCGCTGTCCTGGGTCGGGCGGGCCGAGGCCGAGCTGGTCGAGGGCGGGCTGCCCTACCTGACGCCCGTCTGGTCCGGCCCGCACTGGCAGGTCTGGACGGTGACCGATCCGACCCCGATCGTCGGCGCACCTGCCGAACTGCTCGCCCAGGACGGCGCTTCGGTTACGTTCCGGGCACCAGCCGCCGGCACGGTGTTGGTCCGGGTACGACACAACCGCTGGCTGACCGCCTCCGGCGGGGCCACGGTCGCCAACGACGGCGGCTGGACGGCGGTGACCGTACCGCGCGCCGGGCAGTACCGGCTCGGCAGCTGACCACTCGTACGCGGATTTGCCGATCCGGCAACGTTGCTTGCTCATTACGCCGCTGGGCGCGCACGATCGGCGTGGCAGGGCACGCAGGCAGCGCAGCAGGAGGACGAGACGTGCACCACGACACGACGGCCGGGCAGCACCGGCACGAGCACACCCCGGCGGCCACCGGTCAGGGCGGGCGGCACCCGGACGTGGACGAGGAGACCGCGCGGTTCTGGGAGGAGCACTACGGGCGGCACGAGCGGGTCTGGAGCGGCCGGGCGAACCCGATCCTGGTCGACGTCGCCGGCGCGGTGCCGGCCGGCACCGTGCTGGATCTCGGTTGCGGGGAGGGCGGCGACGCGCTCTGGCTGGCCGGGCGGGGCTGGCGGGTGACCGCCGTCGACGTCTCCGAGACCGCCCTCGCCCGCGCGGC
Source organism: Micromonospora echinofusca (assembly GCF_900091445.1). NCBI lineage: Bacteria > Bacillati > Actinomycetota > Actinomycetes > Micromonosporales > Micromonosporaceae > Micromonospora > Micromonospora echinofusca. Next base: position 1,319,021 of record NZ_LT607733.1, on the reverse strand, counting down.
CGAGGAGGCGAGCGCCGCCGGGGTGGCGTCCCACATCGAGTTCCGCCGGCACGACCTCACCCGCACCTTCCCGCCCGGCGAGTACGACCTGGTCTCCGCGCAGTTCCTCCAGTCGCCGCTGGAGTTCCCCCGGGCGGAGCTGCTGCGCTCGGCGGCCCGGGCCGTGGCCCCCGGCGGCCGGCTGTTGATCGTCGAGCACGGCGAGGTCCCGCCGTGGGGGCGGCACGACCACGCGCACGCCCGCTTCTCCACCCCTCAGGAGACCCTGGCCGCGCTCGACCTCGACCCCGACCGGTGGGACACCGAGCGGCTCGACGCCCCGCGCCGCCAGGCCACCGGCCCGAACGGCGAGACCGGCGAACTGGTCGACCACGTGGTGCTGGTCCACCGCCGCCGCTGAGGACCCGGCCGCCCGGCGGGCTCAGGAGTCGAGCACGCGTTCCATCGCCGTCCGGGAGCGGCGGCAGGTGCGCAGATACTCGTCGAGGAACTCGCCGGGGTCGTCGCGGCCCAGCAGCCGGACCACCCCGGCCAGCTCGACGCCGTGCCGGGGCAGCTGGTCGCCTTCCCGGCCCCGGACCAGCATCAGCGCGTTGCGGACCTGCGCCGCCAGCGTCCAGCCGGCCGCCATCTCGGTGGCGTCCGTCGGGTCGACCAGGCCCGCGTCCCGGGCCGCCGCGAGGGCGTCGAGCGTACGCGTGCCGCGCAGCGCCGGGATCGCTCCCGCGTGCCGGAGCTGGAGCAGCTGCACCGCCCACTCGACGTCGGCGAGGCCACCCCGCCCGAGCTTGGTGTGGGTGGCCGGGTCGGCGCCCCGGGGCAGCCGCTCGTGCTCCACCCGCGCCTTGATCCGGCGGATCTCCACCACCTGCTCGCGGCTCAGCCCGTCGGCCGGGTAGCGCACCGGGTGGATTATCGCCTCGAACTCGGCGCCGAGGTCGGCGTCGCCGCAGACGAACCGGGCGCGCAGCAGCGCCTGCGCCTCCCACACCTTCGACCAGCGGGCGTAGTACTGCGCGTACGCGGCGAGGCTGCGCACCAGCGGGCCCTGCCGGCCCTCCGGGCGCAGGTCGGCGTCCACGCCCAGCGCCGGGTCGGGCGCGGGCATCCCGAGCAGCCGGCGCAGCTCCTCCGCGATCGCGCGGGCGACGCCGGCCGCGCGATCGCCCGCGTCGGCCGGTGCGTCGTAGACGAAGAGCACGTCGGCGTCGGAGAGGTAGTTCGACTCGTACCCGCCGAGGCGACCCACGCCGATCACGGCGAAGCGCAGCCCCGGCACGGGCGGTTGGGCGGCCCGGGCGGCCCGCAGCGCGGCGGCCAGGGTGGCGTCGGTGACGTCCGCCAGGGCGGTGCCGACGGCGGTCACGTCGGCGAGGCCCAGCGCCGCCCGTGCGCCGTCGGGCCGGGGCGGCGACGGGGCCAGCGAGCCGGCCCGGCTCAGCAGGTCGGCGCAGGCGATCCGGACGAGTTCCCGGCGGCGCAGCGCGCGGATCGCCCGGGTGGCCTCGACCGGGTCGGCGTGCCGGGCCGCGGCGGCGGCGAAGCCCTCGCAGAGGACCGCAGCGGGACGGGGGGTCAGCTCGCTCTCCTCGGCCAGCATCCGCAGCGCCTCCGGCTCGCGGGCCAGCAGGTCGGCGGCGTACCGGGAGGAGGAGAGCACCCGGGCCAGCCGGCGGGCCACCGGCCCGGAGTCGCGCAGCAGGCGCAGGTACCAGGGCGTGCTGCCGAGCTTGTCGGACACCTGCCGGTAGTTGAGCAGGCCCCGGTCGGGCTCGGGGGCGTCGGCGAACTCGCTGAGCAGCACCGGCAGCAGGGTGCGCTGGATGGCGGCGGTGCGACTCACCCCGCCGGTGAGGGCCTGGAGGTGACGCAGCGCCCCGGCGGGGTCGGCGAAGCCGAGGATCTCCAGCCGGTGCCGGGCCGCCTCGGGGGTCAGCCGCAGCCCGTCGGCCGGCACCCGGGCCACCGACTCCAGCAGCGGCCGGTAGAGCAGCTTTGCGTGCAGCCGGCGTACCTCGGCGGCGTGGGTGACCCACTCGGCGCGGAACTCCTCGACGGCGCTGCGGCCCGGCGTGGCGGTGTGGCCCAGCGCGGCGGCCAGCCAGCGCAGCGCGGCCGGCTCGGTCGGCACGGTGTGGGTGCGGCGCAGCCCCTGGAGCTGGAGACGGTGCTCGACGCCGCGCAGGAAGCGGTAGCCGCGCAGCAGCGCCTCGCCATCGGCCCGCCCGACGTAGCCGCCGGCGACCAGCGCGCGTAGCGCCGGGATCGTGCCCGGTACCCGCAGCGACTCGTCGCCCCGGCCGTGCACCAGTTGCAGCAGTTGCACGGCGAACTCGATGTCGCGCAGCCCGCCCGGGCCGCGCTTGATCTCGCGCTCCAGCTCCTTCGGCGGGATGTGGTCGATGATCTTGCGCCGCATGGCGCGGACGTCCTCGACCGCCTCGGGCCGCTCGGCGGCCCGCCACACCAGCGGGGCGAGCTGGTCGATCCACTCCCGGCCCAGCGCCAGATCACCGGCCGCCGGCCGCGCCTTGAGCAGCGCCTGGAACTCCCAGGTGCGCGCCCAGCGCCGGTAGTAGGCGAGGTGACTGGCCAGCGTCCGCACCAGCGGCCCCCGGTTGCCCTCCGGGCGCAGGGCCGCGTCGACCGGCCAGGCGACCAGCCCGCAGACGTGGATCAGCCGGGTCGCGACCGTGGTGGCCGCCGCGAGGTCGTCGTCCTCGGCGGCCACGAAGATCACGTCGACGTCGGAGACGTAGTTCAGCTCGTCGCCGCCGCACTTGCCCATCGCCACGACGGCGAGCCGGGGCCGGGGGGTGCCCTCCGGCAGCTCGCCGACCGCGATCTCGTACGCCGCCGCCAGGGTCGCGTCGGCCAGCGCGGAGAGCGCCGCCATCGTCTGCTCCAGGCCCCGGCCGCCGGTCAGGTCGGCCGCCGCGATCCGCAGCAGCGCCAGCCGGTATGCCTTGCGCAGCACCGCCACCGGCTGCCCCTCGCCGGACAGGTCGAGCCGTCCCTCGGCCGTCGGCGCCAGCCCGTCCGGAGCCGTGCGCAGGGCCGGCCACTGGTCGGGGTTGGCGACCAGGTGGTCGCCGAGCGCGGACGAGGCGCCGAGGACGGCGATCAGCCGGCGGCGCAGGCCGGCGTCGTCGGCGAGCGCCGCCAGCAGCGCCGAGGGCGCCTGCTCCGGGGCCACCCGAGGCTCGGCCTCGATCGGCGTCCCGGGGTGGGCCTTCCCCCGGGGACGACCGACGGCGGGGCCGGTGCCGTTCGCGGCCACCCGGCGCTCGGCCTCGACGAGGCGGTGCAGCTGGCGCAGCGCCAGATCCGGGTCGGCGGCCCGGGAGAGCGCGGCGAGCAGCTCCGCCGCGCGGTCGTCGGCGGGCTCCTGCGCGTCCGGCCGCCACAGCCCGAGCCCGTCCGGGCCGAGCATGTCGGCGGCGCGGGTGGCGTCGGTGCCGAAGCCGTAGCGGGCGAGCCGTCCCGCGGCCCTGGCCGGCCGGCTCATCACTGCCCGAGCAGGGGCAGGCTACGGCGGGGCGCGGCGTCGTCCAGCTCGCCCAGGGCCAGGGCGGCGAACCGGGCGGCGAACGGCTGCCAGACCTCCTCGACGTCGACCATCACGTCGTGGCAGGCCGCCACCACCAGGTCGGGGTCGTAGCCCAGCTCGGCGAGCAGGGTCGAGTCGGCGGCCCAGTCGGCGATCATCGCGGTGTCGCACTCGATGTGGAACTGCAACCCCCAGGCCCGGTCGCCGAGGCGGAACGCCTGGTGGGGGTAGCGGGTGGAGGCGGCCAGCAGGGTGGCGCCCCGGGGCAGCTCGGTGATCTCGTCGGCGTGCCACTGGAACACGTCGGGCATCAGCGGAACGTAGCGGAACAGCGGGTCGGTGTCGGCGGCGTCCCGCTTGCCGACCACGCAGGGCCCGACCTCCGGGCCGCTCGGGCTGCGTACGGCCTCGCCGGCGTGCGCGGTGGCCAGCAGCTGCGCGCCGAGGCAGATGCCGAGGGTCGGCACCCGGTGCCGGACGGCCTTGCGTAGCAGCCCCTCCAGCGCCGGCAGCCAGGGCGCGGCGGGCGACCCGTCGGGCAGCGGGTACGGCGCCAGCGCGCCGCCGAGCACGACCAGCGCGGAGTATCCCGCCAGGTCGGCCGGGATCTCGTCACCGGCGTGGGCGCGTACCACCCACAGGTCGAGGCCGGCTTCCGTCAGCCACTCCCCCAGCCGGCGGACGTCGTCGGTCGGGTCGTTCTCGATCACCAGCGCGGTAGCCACGACGTCGAGGCTAGCCGGTGTCCCCGACGCACCCCGGAACGCCTCCGCCGGGCGCGGCGACGACGGGTGGTCCGTGCGGGTGGCCCCGGCGCGTGCCCGGCGCCGTGCCCGCGCGACTAGGCTCAGCCGCTGTGTCCGACCACGCCCGCACGAGCCCCGCCACCGCCGTACGACCGCCGGTGCTGCGGCCCGGCGACACGGTGATGCTGGTGTCGCCGTCCGGGCCGACCCGGCCGGAACGGGTGGCCCGGGGCGTCGAGCTGCTCACCGGCTGGGGACTGCGGCCGGTGCTGGCGCCGAACGCGTACGCCCGGCAGGGCTACCTCGCGGGCGCCGACGAGCTGCGCGCCGCCGACCTGAACACCGCGTTCGCCGATCCCGAGGTGCGCGGGGTGATCTGCACCCGGGGCGGCTACGGCGCCCAGCGCGTCGTCGACGCGATCGACATGGCCGCCGTACGCCGCGACCCGAAGGTGGTCGCCGGCTTCTCCGACATCACCGCGTTGCAGTTCGCGCTCTGGCGGGGCGCCCGGCTGGCCGGCGTGCACGGCCCGGGGGCGGCCTGGTCGCCCGAGCGCACGCCGCTGCGTTCGGCCGAGTCGCTGCACGCCGCCCTGATGACCACCGAGCCGGTCACGGTCAGCGCCGTCGCCGAGGAGGAGACCTTCGCGGTACGCGTACCCGGCCGGGCCACCGGTCCGCTGCTGGGCGGCAACCTCTGCCTGGTCGTGGCGTCGCTGGGCACCCCGGACATGCCGGACCTGACCGGCGCGATCCTGCTCGTCGAGGACGTCCAGGAGCCGCCCTACAAGGTCGACCGGATGCTCACCCAGCTCCGCCGCGCCGGTGCCCTCGACGGGCTGGCCGGCGTGGCGGTGGGCCAGTTCACCGACTGCGCGGACGGCTGGTCGGTCGGCGTCGCCGACGTGCTCTCCGAGCGCCTCGGCGACCTCGGCGTCCCCGTCCTCGGCGGTCTCCCGATCGGTCACGGCCCAGGCCAGCTCAGCGTCCCGATCGGCACCGAGGCCACCCTCGACACCCGCACCGCCACCCTTGAGGTCTCCCCCGCCGTACGCTGACCGGCCCGCGCGGGACCGTCAGGGGATCAGGTGGGCCAGGGTGCCGGTCTCCAGGGCGACCCAGACCGTGGCGTCGAGGGCGACCGTGAGGCCGTGGGGCTCGGAGGCCGGGGTCGGCAGGTCGTGGGTGGTGATCGTGCCGTCCGGGGCGACGTGGCCGATGCGGTTGCCGCCCCACTCCGTGTACCAGCAGCCGCCGGCCGGGTCGGCGACGATCGCGTGCGGCCGGGCGGACCGGTCCGGCAGCGGGTACTCGGTGATCCGCCCGTCCGGGGTGATCCGGCCGAGCTGACCGGCGCCGATCTCGACGAACCACAGCGCCCCGTCGACGCCGGCGGTGATGCCGACCGGCGCGGCCCCCTCGGTCGGCAGCGCGTGCAGGGTCACCTCGCCGGCCATGTCGATCCGGCCCACCGCGTTCGCCTGGTTGAGCGTGAACCAGACGGCCTCGTCGGGCCCGGTGGCGACCATCGAGGCGAAGGCGCCGCTCACCGGCAGCGGGAACCGCGTCCGCTCCCCGTCGACGGTGACCCGACCGATCGCGTCGGCGTTCATCGCCGCGTACCAGAGGGCCCCGTCGGGCCCGGCGGCGATGCCGCAGGGGCCGGTTCCGGCCGGCAGCTCGACGGCGCTCAGCTCGCCGCCGGTGGTGATCCGGCCGATCCGGTCGTCGCCGGAGCGGGTGAACCAGAGGGCGCCGTCGGGGCCCGGCGTGATGATCAACGGTCGGCTGTCGGGCGCCACCGGCCAGGTGCGCAACTCGCCGTCCGCGCCCACCCGGGCGATCCCGCCCGCGTGGACCAGCGTCAGCCACAGCGCGCCGTCGGGGCCGACCGTGATGCCGTACGGGCCGGTGCCGGCCCCGGTCAGGGGGACTTCCCGGATCTTCGCGGACGTCGTCAAGAGGGTCACCTTCCGTCACCTGCTCCGCCCCGGCGGGGCCCTACCGACCGCACACCCTTGCCGCCCCCGCGCGCCGGTGCAACCCGTTTGTCCGGTCGCGCCGCCGGATTGCCAGCTCGCTGACAGGGTCGCCACGGCTCCCGCCCAGCCCGGCTGGTCACTGTCGGTGAGGTCATCGCACCACCCATCGACGAGCTGGAGGACGACATGTCCCGCACCATGAGGAAGAAGTACCTGCTGGCCGGGCTGGCCGCGGCGGGCGTACTCGGCGTGGGCCTCGCCGCCCCGACGGTCGCGTTCGCCGCCGACGGTGCCACCCCGACGCCGAGCGCCAGCACCGGCGCCACCGAGGGCGGCGACCGCGAGCGGCAGCGCACCGACCGGCAGGCCGAGTTCGCCGAGAAGCTGGCCGCGGAGCTGGGCGTCGACACCGACAAGGTGACGGCCGCGCTGGAGAAGCTGCGCGAGGAGCACAAGCCGGCCGACCGGCCCGGCAAGGGCGACTCCGCCGACCGGCAAGCCGCGATGAAGGAGCGCCTGGCGCAGGCCGTCGAGGACGGCAAGCTCACCCAGGAGCAGGCCGACGCCGTCACCGCCGCCGCCGAGGCGGGCGTCCTGCCCGGCCCGGGTGGCCGGGGCGGGCACGGCGGACCGGCCGGCAGGTGACGTACGCCGTCCGCCCCGGCGATCCGGCCGGGGCGGACGGCGATCCGGCCCGGTCTGCTCAGGCCTGCGGCGGCGGGGCGTAGACGCCGAAGTGGTTGCCGACCGGGTCGGCCAGGTGGGCGAAGGTGAGCCCGTTGTCGTTGGACCTCGGCGGCACCAGCACCTTGCCGCCCGCCGCCTCCGCCCGCCGGACGGCGTCGGCCACGTCGGCCACCTGCACGTAGAAGATGGCGTAGTTCGGGCTCGTCCCGCCGGTGTCCCGGACCGCGCCCTGGATGGACCCCGCCGGCCCCGGCTCCGTCACCCGGTACGACGCCTCCGGCGTCCCCTGCTCGCCGAACGCCCAACCGAACAGGTCGGTGTAGAAGCGCCCGGTCTCCTCCGGCCGGTCGGTGCCGACCTCGAACCAGTTGACCCCGCTGGTGATCGTGGACATGTGTCGCCTCCCGTTCGCGCGCCGGCCGCTCGGCCGACGCCGTCAGGAGTCAGCCTCCGCCCCGTCCGCGACACCGTCCTGTCGGTGTTTCCGACGAAACCGACCGTTACCCGGTCGGGTCGGTGAGCGGACGCAACCGGTCGACCAGGTCGGGGCGGCGGGAACCGTGCCGGGTGCGGAAGCTCTCCACCTCGGCCACCGATACGGGATACCGCCGCACGCCCGCCTCGTAGGTGCGGACCACCAGCTCTGCGGTGTCGATGCTCAGCCAGTCGAGCCGACGGCCACCGGCGGCGGCGAACCACTGCGCGCCGGCGATCAGGCCGTCGGCCTGCTCACCGAGCCCGAGATCGGTCTGCGGGCCGCGGCCGAGGAAGGCAAGGACGCAGCGGGCGGCCGACGCCAGCAGGGAGCCGACGAACGTCGCGTCCTGTTGGAGGCGACGCAGCACATCGACGACGAACTCGGCGGACAACTCGGGGTCGGTCGAGATCCGGTCCAGGACGAACCCCGCCAGCGGCAGTTGCGGTGTCTCGTCCGGCTCCTCCACGATGGCCGCCAGGCGTTGGTAGGCCCGCTCCCGCTCCCGAACCCCCGTGCCGAGGATCGGGAGGAGCGACACGTCGAGCAGGAGCCGGGCTTCCGACCGGTCGCCGTCCGTGTAGGTCCAGAAGCCGTCGAGCGCGTCGAGCGGGCGGGCCAGCGGGCCCAGCGCGTGCAGCGCCGTGTCGAGATTCGGGTCGCACTCGAAGTGCGCGGTCCGAGCGAGCAGGGCGGAATCCGTGTCGGTCGTCCGGTAGTAACCCGCCGCGTCCTCCTCCGAATGGCTGTCGTCCCTGGAGCCGGTGCCGAACCAGCGGGGTTCGCCCGCCGGCGGCAGCCACTCGTTGCGGCCCTCCCCGATGGAGAGGAGCAGATCCCGCCGCGTTCCCGTCCACGCCCGCTCGACCCGCACGACGCCCAACAGGCCTGCGTACTCGCTGTCGCTGAGCTGGGAACGCCAGAAGAGAGCCAACCGGTTCCACCCGGGCACCACGTCGCCGCTGTCCGGGTGCAGTTCGCTTCCCCGCAGTGGCCTGCGCGCGGCGAGCAGCAGCACGAGCAGGTTCACGCCGTACACCGCGTGGCGCGCCAGAACCGACAACTGCCGAGGCTCATACGACTCGAAGCGGCGAACCGGTCGCCGGCCGGTCGCCGCCCGGAACAGGCGCAGCAGCATGTCGACGACGGCGTCCCGCCGGCTTTCGCCCCACGACGTCAGGATCTCGGTGAGGAAGGTGACGATCGGGGTGCGTCCGGTCAGTGTCGCGAAGGACAGCAGGGCGTGGAGCGGATCGTCGTCCGTCGGCGTGGCACCCAGCAGGGCGCTCGCCTCCCGGGCCGCCAGGTCGTCCAGCACCAGCGCGGTCGTCCGGGCGATCAGGAACTCACCGAAGGTGGCGTGCAGGAACTCGTAGGTGCTGACCCGGGTCTCGTCCCGCATCGCCTGTGAGCGGTGCACGAAGAAGAAGCGGCCCAGGACGATCTCGGCAGGTCGCAGCGGGGTACGCAGGTGTCCGTCGGTCGCGACGGCCGCCGGACGGCTGCCCAGGAACGGCAGCGCGGCGAGATCCGACTCGAAGTCGTTCTCGGTGACCCACTGGACGCCCCGGTTGAACATGCCGAACGCCACGATCGACAACCTGCGCAGCTCGTCCTCCGTCGCCCGGTCCAGGTCCCGCTCGGACAGGCCCGGCCGGTGCTTCATGACCTCGCGGTGGGCGAAGCTGCGCAGCAGACGCTCGTAGAGCTCGCCGCGGCGCAGCTCGCCGGCCGATCGCAGGTCGTTGCCCTCGGCGTCGTAGAGCGCCAGCATCAGCAGCAACAGCGGCTGTTCGGCCAGCTCACGATGGGTCAGCACCGTCGCCGGCTCCAGCGGCTGCACGCCGAGCGCGCTGAACGCCCCGGCGTTGACCCGGTTCCAGGTGGCGGTCCAGGCCCGTACCCGCTCGCCGTCGAACGGCTCCAGTCGCACCGCCACCGTGCCGGGCGGCGGCTGCGCCCGGTCGGCGACGCTGGTACGGCTGGTCACCATCACCGCCACCGGCCGCCCCTGATCGGCCTCGCGCCGTTGGAAGGCCGCCACCCGGCGCAGGTAGTCGCTCTGGCTGACCCCGGTGGCCTGGAGCAACTCGTCGAAGCCGTCGAGCAGCACGACCGGCAGGGCGTCACCGGCCGACCTGGACAGGCCGGGCCAGTCCACCCGCTCTCCGGTGTCGTTACGGACCGCCTGCTCGATCTGGTCCTGGAGCTCCCCGGCGGCGTGGACGTCCCGCAGCACCACCCGCACCACCATGAAGTCGGCGGCCGGCAGCTGCGCGGCGAGGACCCGGGTCAGCACCGACTTGCCGGAGCCCGGCTGGCCGAGCACCAGCAGCGGGGCGCGGGTGGCGTTCGGCGAGGTGAGGTGCACGACCAGGGACTGCCACAGGTCGTCACGCAGCCTCCGCCCGTCCCACCACGCCTCGTCGCTCGGTCGCGCGTGGGCGGGCAACTCCTCGATCCGGCACAGCGGCGGCACGTACGCCTGCCCGAGCGTCGGCACCGTCAGCCCGGTCGGCACGTCCCCGGACGAGATGATGGGCCGTCCCAGCTCCGCGGTGTACGCCGCGGCGAGCGCCGCCCGGCGGTCGTCGGGCGGGCGTCCCGTGGAGACGGCGAGAAGGGTCCGCCGCATCTCGTCCAGCCCCGCCGAGAGGGCGCGGACCTGCGTCCGGGTCGCCTCGTGCTCGTGCAGGCCGACCCAGAACGACACCTCGACGAAGTCCACCGCGAGCTGGGTCAGCAGATCGCGGTGCCGGTCGACGGCGGCGCGGGGCAGCCCGAGCAGCCCCTCCTCCGTCGCCTGGCGCCGCCATTCCTCGGCGGCCTCCCACACGGCCAGGCCGCGCAGGAGGTGCAGCAGCCGGCCGACGAGCCCGTCGTAGTAGGCGACCAGGGCATGGCGGAACGCGGGATAGGGCAGTTGCGGACCGGGCAGCGGCGCAGCGGTGCCGAAGAACGCGTCGGTGAGGGCCGCCTCGTGCACCGCTCCTGAGCCGGCCAACGACAACTGCTCGGCCTTGCTGATCCGGGCGCTCGCCACGTCGAAGGGCAGGTCGATCTCGTTCAGGACCTCGAAGAGGGCGGTGACCGCGAGCACCGCGTGCGCCGCCTCCAGGCGCTGCGTGCGGCCGTACCGGGACAGCCCGGAGCGCTTCTCGGACACGCCGCGCACCAGTTCGTGGCCGAGCCGGACGAACTCCGCCTTCGCGTCGAAGATGCCCAACGCGTCCGGCGCGCCGGCTGCGGAGGCGCCGAGCAGCGACCAGCCGGTCAGCTTGTCGAACCAGTCGACGACCCGGCTCTTCTCCCCGCCGAGCAGGCGAACGGCGTCGGCGTAGCTGAGCGCGTCGGGCACGTGGCGACCTCCTGCGGGAACATGCGGAAGGGACAGCATGCCCTGCACGGGAGGGCCGCGCTGTCCCATGGTCAGACCAGGCTGAGCCGGCGGACCCGCTCCGTGGGGATGTCGAGGTCGTCGGCGGCCAGCTCGCGTTCCGGCACCCGCTCCGCCAGGGTCGTCACCGAGGTGATCCGGTCGGTGCGGAAGGCGCGGATGCCGCCGCGCAGCCGGCACCAGCCCAGCAGATACCAGTGCCGAGGGTTGCCGAGGTAGCCCAGCGGCTCCACGTCGCGCAGCGAGCCGGCGCCCGCGCGGTCGGCGTAGCGGATGCGCAGCACGCGGCGCGCGCGCACCGCGTCGGCGACGGCGGCCGGGACGGGCGCCACCGGCCCGTCGCCGATCAGGTGCACCCGGGCGGCGAGCCGGTGCGCCTCGTCGGCGTCGGCGGCGGGCATCACGGAGATCAGCTTGCGCAGGGCGGTGCCGGCTGCGGCGGCGAACGGCGTGCCGCGCATCCGGTGCAACGCCACCGCCATGGCGACCGCCTCGACGGGGGTGAGGTTGACCGGTGGCAGGGTGCGGGCCCGGTCGAGCGCGTAGCCGCCGGTGCGGCCCGGCTCGGCCCAGATCGGCACGCCCGATTCCTGGAGGGCGCCGATGTCACGCTCGATCGTGCGGGTGCTCACCTCGAAGCGGTCGGCGAGCCAGCGGGCGCTGCGCGGCCGTGGCGACACGGCGCGCAGCTCCTCGACCAGGGCGTAGAGACGGTCCGTCCGGTTCACCCCCGCAACCTACGACCGGGGTGTGACGGGAGCGGCTCAGGCGATGCAGGCGCAGACGATCAGCGCGGCGCCGAAGTGCGTGGCGGCGCTGACCCGGGCCGCCGGGTGCGGCTCGTCCGAGCAGATGATCTCGCCGAGCCTGCCCGGGGTGAGCAGGTCCAGCACGAAGAACGCCAGCGCCATGATGGCCAGGCCGACCAGGCCGAAGACCACCGTCGAGGCGAGGCCCTTGGCGAAGTCGCTGTAGCTGGTCAGGATCGCGGTGAACACGATGCCGGCGATGCCGAGCTGGTTGGCGGCGAGCAGCAGCGCGGCGTTGCCGTTGCGGCGTACCCAGATCAGCTCCCGCAGCCTGCCCGGAGTGAGCATGTCGACCAGCCCGAACCCGGCCGCCATCAGGGCCACCCCGACGACCCCGAACACCACGCTCTGCCATGCTCCGCTGAGCAGGTCTTCCAGCACCGACTGCCTCCCGAACTCTGCGCCCGGCGGGGATGCCGGCGCGGTGACCGAGACGATAGCGGCACCGCGCCAGCACGGCAGCCCTCGCCCTACAGCGACAGGTAGCGCTGCCGCTCGTAGGGGGTGACCTCGCGGCGGTACTGCTCCCACTCGGCCCGCTTGTTGCGCAGGAAGAAGTCGAAGACGTGCTCGCCGAGCACCTCGGCGACCAGCTCGGAGCCGGCCATCACGTCGATCGCCTCGGCGAGGTTCTCCGGCAGCGGTTCGTAGCCCATCGCCCGACGCTCGGCGCTGGTCAGCGACCACACGTCGTCCTCCGCGCCCGGCGGCAGCTCGTAGCCCTCCTCGATGCCCTTCATCCCGGCGCCGAGCAGCACCGCGAAGGCCAGGTAGGGGTTCGCCGCCGAGTCCGGCGAGCGGACCTCCACCCGGGCCGAGTTCGGCTTGCCGTAGGCGGGGACCCGGACCAGCGCGGACCGGTTCAGGTGACCCCAGCAGACGTACGCAGGGCTCTCGGTCACCCGGTCCGGCAGCGCCTGCGGGAACAGCCGCTTGTAGGAGTTGACCCACTGGTTGGTGACGGCCGTGTACTCCCGGGCGTGCACCAGCAGCCCGGCGATGAACGCCCGGGCCACCTTGGACAGCTTCATCGGGTCGCCGGCGTCGTGGAACGCGTTGCGCTCCCCCTCGAACAGCGACAGGTGGGTGTGCATGCCGCTGCCCGGCTGGTCGGTGAACGGCTTCGGCATGAAGGTGGCCTGCACGCCGGTGGAGAGCGCCACCTCCTTGACCACGTGCCGGAAGGTCATGATGTTGTCGGCCGTGGTGAGCGCGTCGGCGTAGCGCAGGTCGATCTCCTGCTGGCCGGGGGCCACCTCGTGGTGGCTGAACTCCACCGAGATGCCGATGCGCTCCAGCGCCAGCACGGCCTGGCGGCGGAAGTCGCGCGCCACGGCGTGGGTGGTGTGCTCGAAGTAGCCGCCGGTGTCGACCGGGATCGGCACCGAGCCGTCCAGCGGACCGTTCTCGAGCAGGAAGAACTCGATCTCGGGGTGGGTGTAGAAGGTGAAGCCCTTCTCGGCGGCCTTCGACAGCGCCCGGCGCAGCACGTGGCGCGGGTCGGCCCAGGACGGGCCCCCGTCGGGCAGCAGGATGTCGCAGAACATCCGGGCGCTCTCGCCGCTGGCCCCGCCCTCGAAGGGGAAGACCTGGAAGGTGGTCGGGTCGGGCATGGCCACCATGTCGGACTCGAAGACCCGGGCGAAGCCCTCGATCGCCGAGCCGTCGAACCCGATGCCCTCCTCGAAGGCCGCCTCCAGCTCGGCGGGGGCCACCGACACGCTCTTGAGCGTGCCCAGCACGTCGGTGAACCACAGCCGGACGAACCGGATGTCCCGCTCTTCCAGCGTACGGAGGACGAACTCCTGCTGACGGTCCACTTCCACCCCTCGCGACACCGTTGCGCACCTGCGGCCGGGGCTGACCCGGCCTGACCGACCAGTGTCCACCCGCCTCGTTACGCCGACGTTACGCGACCGGCCGGCTGGCGTCCCGCCCTGTCCCGTGGCTCGCGCCGTGGCTCGCCGCCCGCCGTGTCGGGTCCGGCCGGCTGGGGCAAGATGAGGACATGCCCACCCTGCGTCTCGCCCTGTGCCAGGTCAACCCGACCGTCGGCGACCTCGCCGGCAACTCCGGCCTGGTCCGTGACTGGACCCGCCGGGCCGCCGACGCCGGCGCCCAGATCGTCGCGTTCCCGGAGATGATGCTGACCGGCTATCCGGTCGAGGACCTGGTCTTCCGCCGGTCCTTCGTCGCCGCGTCGAAGGCCGCGCTGCAACGCCTCGCCGCCGATCTCGACGCCGACGGGCTGGGCGCGCTGCCGGTGCTGGTCGGTTACCTGGACGCCGACGGCCCGCCGCAGGTCAGCGGCGACGCCGAGCCCGGACGCGGGGCCCGCAACGCGGCTGCCCTGCTGCACCACGGCCGGATCGTCGCCACCTACTTCAAGCACCACCTGCCCAACTACGGCGTCTTCGACGAGGACCGCTACTTCCTGCCCGGCGACGCCCTGAGCGTCGTGCGCGTGGGCGGGGTGGACGTGGCGCTGACCATCTGCGAGGACCTGTGGCAGGCCGGCGGTCCGTTCGCCGCCGCCCGCCAGGCCGGCGTCGGCCTGGTCCTGTGCGTCAACGGCTCGCCGTACGAGCTGAACAAGGACGACGTCCGGCTGCCGCTGGTCCAGCGCCGGGCCGCCGAGGCCGGGGCGATGATCGCGTACGTCAACATGGTCGGCGGCCAGGACGAGCTGGTCTTCGAGGGCGACTCGATGATCGTGGCCCCCGACGGCGAACTGCTGGCGCGGGCCCCGCAGTTCGTCGAGCACCTGCTGGTGCACGACGTGGAGCTGCCCCCGGCCGGGGAGCCGGGCGCCCCGGAGCAGGTGCTGGCGGACGGGATGCGGGTGGTCCGCGCCGAGGCCGGCGACATCCCGCCCGCGCCCACCGGGCCCGCCGTCACCGGCGGGACGATCGCCCCGGTCGCCGACGAGGCCGAGGTGTGGCAGGCGCTCGTGCTGGGCCTGCGCGACTACGTGAACAAGAACCGGTTCCCCTCGGTGGTGCTGGGCCTCTCCGGCGGCATCGACTCGGCGGTGGTGGCCGCGCTGGCCGTCGACGCGCTCGGGCCCGACCGGGTGGTCGGCGTGTCGCTGCCCAGCCAGCACTCCTCCGAGCACAGCCGCGAGGACGCGGCCGACCTGGCGAAGCGGACCGGGCTGGACTACCGGGTCGAGCCGATCCAGCCGATGGTGGACACCTTCCTGGCGAACATGTCGCTCTCCGGGGTCTCCGTGGAGAACCTCCAGGCGCGGGTACGCGGGGTGATCCTGATGGCGCTGTCGAACCAGGAGGGACACCTGGTGCTGACCACCGGCAACAAGAGCGAGCTGGCGGTCGGCTACTCCACCCTCTACGGCGACTCCGTCGGCGGCTTCAACCCGGTCAAGGACGTCTGGAAGACGCTGGTGTGGCGGCTGGCGAAGTGGCGCAACGCGGACGCCGCCCGCCGGGGCGAGACCCCGCCGATCCCGGAGAACTCCATCGGCAAACCGCCGAGCGCCGAGCTGAGCCCGGGCCAGCTCGACAGCGACACGCTGCCCGACTACGACGTGCTGGACCCGATCCTGATCGGCTACGTCGACGGCGACCTGGGCCGCGACGGGCTGGTCGCGTCCGGCCACGACCCGGCCGTCGTCGACCGGGTGCTGCGGATGGTGGATACCGCCGAGTACAAGCGCCGCCAGTCCGCGCCGGGCGCGAAGATCTCGATGAAGGCCTTCGGGCGGGACCGGCGGCTGCCGATCACGAACCGGTGGCGCGAGGACGGCTGATCCGGTTCACTCCCGGGCCGGCGGCGGCCCGGGAGTGACATCCTCCACTGCGCTCTGCCGCCGGCCGGTCGTCGGGTGCGACGATCGCGGCGGAACCCGGGGACCGCGTACGCGGCCTCGAGGAAGGAGAGAGTCATGGTGGAGTCCACCCCGTCCGAGGTGACCGCCCTCTACGGCGGCCCGGCCACCCGGCGGGTACGCACCCGCGACCTGATCGCCGCCAAGGAGCGCGGCGAGCGGTGGCCGATGCTCACCTCGTACGACCAGTACACCGCGTCGATCTTCGACCAGGCCGGCATCCCGGTGCTGCTGGTCGGCGACTCGGCGGCGAACAACGTCTTCGGCTACGAGACGACGGTGCCGGTGACCCCGGAGGAGCTGCTCCCGCTGGTGCGCGCGGTGGTCCGGGCGACCCGGCACGCGCTGGTCGTCGGCGACCTGCCGTTCGGCTCGTACGAGGAGGGCCCGACGCAGGCGCTGCGTACCGCCGTGCGGTTCATGAAGGAGGGCGGCTGCCAGGCGGTGAAGCTGGAGGGCGGCCGGCGCTGCGCGGCGCAGATCGCCGCCATCACCGGCGCCGGCATCCCGGTCATGGCGCACGTCGGCTTCACCCCGCAGAGCGAGCACGCGATCGGCGGCTACCGGGTGCAGGGGCGCGGCGACACGGCCGACGACGTGATCGCCGACGCCCGCGCGGTCGCCGAGGCGGGCGCGTTCGCCGTGGTGCTGGAGATGGTGCCGGGGCAGGTGGCCAAGCGGATCACGGCGGAGCTGCCGATCCCGACCGTGGGCATCGGCGCCGGCGCCGACACCGACGCGCAGGTGCTGGTCTGGCAGGACATGGCCGGCCTGCGTACCGGTAGGGCACCGCGCTTCGTGAAGCGCTACGCCGACCTGGCGGGTGCCCTGACCGACGCGACCCGGCGCTTCGCCGACGAGGTCCGCGGCGGCGACTTCCCCGCCGCCGAGCACACCTTCTGACGCCGGTCGGCCGCCTCCCGCCAGACGCCGCAGGACGGGCGTCGGCGGGAGGCGGCGGGCGGCACCGGGGCTCAGGGCCCTCGCGCCCGCCGACGTCGTGGCCGACAATCGTCCGGTGTTCGACT